>DTUY01000193.1:1685-26444 GCA_012963885.1 Candidatus Poribacteria bacterium
CCGGCGATTCCTCCGACAATGGCAATGATGATGAATTGACCAAAGGACCGAAGCGGATTGATGGCGTGTTTGACAAGGTACTGCAATTCGATGGAACCAATAATATGGTCATTCAGGATCACCCTACTTTGGATACTAAGTTAAAGGATGGTAGATGCGTTGGAATGTGGCTGACTTTGCATAGAATTCAGGGTGCGCCAATGGTATGTGTACAAGGACGACTCCTTCACCAGTCCGGTTGCATGAGACATGGGATGCTGACTCCGCTCAAGAATTATTCATCTTGATTGACCATGTTGGTTGGTTAACCTCAGCCGTATATAGTCCGGATGAGTAAAGAATCGTGACATCTAGTAGTGATCAAACGGCCCGAGTTTACACAACTGACATAAATGAGTTACCTCAAATCGCTGAAAGCCGAGTTACCCGCCAACTTACTACTAAGGAAAGAGAAAAGTATGGAGTGCTAGATTGGTAATGACCGCCTATTGCTGTCAGAAGTTTTTGTCGGGCGGTTTGGCGCTGTCTCAACCATTGTGTTAGAAGAACAGCTGACCATCACCAATATCTGAACTAGCTGGCTGGCCACGATGGCCAAGCAAAAGTAGCCGGCCAAGGAATATTAGTCAACTGGAAAAACCAACATGTCCACCACCTGTTTTAATCGTCGTAAATATCTTGTGCTAGATTCGCGTATCATCAAATCTGCTGAAAATGTCACCCTGCGAGTGGGAACGGCCCACAAACATCCAGCCAATCCCCTGTTTGGGGAGGACCGCCCTTGGGAGGTTCGTTATGACAACTTATACCCTAACGTTCTTTTCGACGAGGAAGACAAAATTTTCAAATGCTGGTATAATCCCTTCATTATTGATGGGGCGACAGCAGATACGCCTGTCGCCCAGCGGGCCTCAGTTGCATATGGCAATGTGTCCAACAGCGGGCGAGAAATGGCACTCTGCTACGCTACCTCCTCAGATGGAATCAGCTGGCACAAGCCTGATTTAGGGATAATTGAATATGCCGGCAGCAGGCGAAACAACCTGTTGGCCCGAGCCTCGCATGGTCCGGGCGTATTCAAAGATTTAGAGGAAAGCGAGGCGGCCAAGCGCTACAAAATGCTTTTTGCTTCAGATGTTCCGGCCGCCCGACATGGGCTAAGTGTGCGGTTTTCTGCAAATGGGATCCATTGGGCAGAGGCTATAGCAATCGACAACAAAAATGCCGCTCGCGGCGATGCTCATCACACCTGCCTGTGGGCTCCAGAGTTGAAGAAGTATGTAGCCTGCTCACGTCCAATGGGCTGGGGAGAACGGAGAAGTGACCAGCAGGATGCACCGCTTCGACCTATCTCACGAACGGAGTCCGAAGATTTTATCCACTGGTCGGATGCGGAAATCGTGCTGGATCCCTCAGAGTTGGAAAGACAGTACTACGTTATGCCAATTTGTAGGTACGCCGATGTTTATCTGGGAATGCTAATGATCTTCAATGCAGTCAGCGACCGGGTGCATTGCGAACTGAGCTGGAGTCCAGACACCTTGGCCTGGTATCACGTCGAGCCGGGCACACCATTGATCGACACTTCACCGCAAAAAGGGGATTATGATTGGGGATGTGTTTATGCCAGCGTACCGGTTTTCATGGCGGATGAGATAAGAATCTACTATGGAGCCAGTGATGATGTACATTACGGATGGCGCCAAGGCTATCTAGCGTTGGCCACATTGCGACCGAACGGCTTGGCCGGACTCCAACCGGACAGGCCTAATTTACCAGGTTTGGTAATGACTCAGCCCATAGTGTGTGTGGGACGACAGTTGTTTTTGAGTGCAGAGGCACAGGGAGGTGAAGTGCAGGTGGCTCTGCTGAACGCTGAAGGACAAATTCTTGAACAGAGCAATCCGATAGCAGGTGAAGTGAATCAGACAGAAGTGACTTGGGTCTCAGGCCAGGATTTATCTGCTTACCAGCAGCAGGCGATCCAGCTGCGTTTCCAATTGAACAAGGCCAAACTCTACGCCTTTGATTTCTATGGCTAGCACGGCTCGGATTGTGGTTGACGGTTAGCCTGGTGTAGCCTTCTTGCCATTAGTAGTTTTAGCTGTCACTGTGGCCTTACCGACTTTGTTGATCTTGCATGATAAAGGCCGTACTTCGCACGGTCAATGGGAATTAGTTTGCCCCTGACACACAACGGAAACCGCTGTCGTTGTCCCTATGACTAGGAAGGTAGCTATTGCGGGCAGCAACATGAAGGAGGTCAGCATAGTAGATCCAAGACCCTCCACGCAACACTTGGTATTCTTCAAGATCGTCATACCAATCTTGGCACCATTCCCAAACATTTCCTGCTATATCATATAAACCATAGCTATTGGGCTTAAAACTACCTACTGGTGCAGTGGACTCCTCCCACTTATCCTTGCCACCGGTACCACTGTAATTAGCATAGTCTCTGGCAACACTGTCATTATCATCATCACCATCATCCCCCCAAGGAAACACTTTACCTGCCAATCCACCTCTAGCCGCAAATTCCCATTCTGCTTCTGTTGGCAATCGTTTCCCCACCCAGTCGGCATATGCCTTTGCATCGTTCCATGAAACATAGATCATTGGGTGTTTACCTGTAGGTGAATACTCAGCTACCTTGTCCCAAAGATCATATTCATAACCTGTTTCTTTAACAAACTTCTTGAACTGACCAACCGTTACTTCATATTTATCCATGTAGAAAGCATCCACGTTGACTGTTTCAACCTCTATAGTAGTAACTGTCCCTTCAGGAATAAGAACCATCCCCAGATGAAGGTCAACTTCAATCTCTTTCGGCTTGATCTTCTCAGGTTCATCTTCACCACACCCAATAAAGACAATCATCATCACCAGCAACGAGATAACTGATTTCTTAACCATCGCACCCACCTTTCGCATATATGCGTCTGATATTGATTATGTGGTAAAACATACCTTCACTATACCATAAGCTAAATGAATCCTGTACTCATACCTTTCCTTTAGCACATCTTGGTGCTATATCCAGTTCTCCAAATAGACAGTTCCAACAGTAAGGTTTCTGGTTTGATATTACTTTACAAAGTGACATGAGGAAGGCACCGGTGGAAACTACATTGCAACCCACATTGCTGTTATGACATCAGATCTATTTGTGTTGTTATCGGGAAAAATGGCAGTGTCTATAACTTGCAGTAATAGTTTAGTACTCGAGTGCCTTAAGCACTTCAGGCGTGCCGATTTTCCTTAGATTTGGATTTTCTCCCATCGGTTGCTTAGGAAGCGAAGGAAGTAGGTCATCCCTAGCAGAATGATATAGATAGTGGCTCCAGTCCAAGCTCCTGACACACCATAGATCTGTCCCAACCAATAGGCTAGTGGCAGAAACAGAAGCCATCCATAGCTAATACCTACAATCATGGTAAAAAGGGTGTCGCCAGCACCTTTGAGTGCACCGCTAGAACAGATCCCACATCCGTCTGACAGTTGAAAAAGAGCAGCTAAAAACAAAATCCGACTTCCGAGTTTGACCACGTTCGGATCGTCTGTCAATAAGGCTAGGAGCTTGTTTGGCATGGTAAAGAAGATGACGGCCATCAGGCTGGCATAGGTCAAGCCAATTTTAATCGCTGTATAACCGCTCTTTCGGGCATAATGGAACTGACCAGATCCGATATATTGCCCAACCAAGGTGGTTGCTGCCAGCGAGATGCCGATCAGTGGCATAAACGAGGTGTGAAGTAAGGTGATGGCAGCGGTGTTAGCGGCCAGTTCCGCATTACCCATCCGCCCAATCATGGCCGAAAAGATGGTGAAATTCCCAACATCTAACATCCCCTGAACGCCCATCGGTAAGCCGGTTCGCAACAATCGTCGAATTTGAGACAGTTGTGGTTTGAAATGGGTACGGACCTGGAATCGTAGGTCGGTTTTACGAGACAAGAAGATCAACAGGTAGATGCAGGCAGCGATACCTCCAGAGATAACAGTACTAATAGCAGCACCTGCAACCTCGAGACGAGGGAAACCGAAATTGCCAAAGATCAGCAGATAGTCAAAAACAATATTAATCAGGTTGGCAAGGATTTCAATCCACATTGGTGTCCGTGTATCACCGACCCCAAGCAGAAATCCTGATAAGGCGAAAGAGATGAAAGTCCCAAGCCCGCCGTAAAACCGAATTTGGGCATAGGTAATACCAAGTTGTTGGACCTCAATCGATGGTTTCATCAGGTCAAAAAAGTAAGGTATCCGACGGCTAATCAACAGAAGCAGTAGATACGATCCCACAGCTAAATACAAGCCTTGCCAGGCGACAACGGCCACTATCTTCGGTTGGTCAGCTCCATAGTGTTGTGCCACAAAAGTATTGACGCAGGTTAAAAAACCACCAAAGAACGAAATCATAGTCCAGGTTAAGAGTCCGGCTAACCCAACCGCTGCCATTTGGAAAGTGCCCAGCCGACCAACCATGGCTGTATCCACAAAAGTAATGATGGTTCGTGATACCATGGTAATCACAATCGGATAAGCCAGCCATAGGACTTCACTGTATCCACCAGAGTAGTTGAGCGTTTGACCTTTTTTTTTCAATTACACCTCTTGATTTGATCTCAGAAGTTGTTCACTCTCAGTATTTTTTATACTATTTCTACCTAGATATCATCAGGTATTCTTTTTCGGATACCCTTTTAAGATTCTAGTCGCCATCTGAAAATTACAATTGTCAGCCTAGAAAACCTTTCTTGTAATTCCATGTTCAATTCTCCAAATAGATAGTCCCAACAGTTAGGTATTTGGTTTGATGCTACTTTACCGAAATAGATAAGGAAGGTACCAGCTTATCTGGAAACTGTATTTCAATCCGAATGCTGGTATGACACTTGATCTCTTTGTGTTGCCTCGGGAAAGACAGTGAAGAAGAACTATTATAGTATCTATAACTTGCAATAATAATTAACTTGGCCAGTTCTTAACGATTCATCCTTTACTTCAATTTCTTGATTGCATTAAGTGTTTCAGGTGTATCTATATTCCTCAATACCACTGCCGCAGCATGACGAACCTCTGGATTCTTATGTTGTAACTCACTGATTAGTCTTTCAATTTTCTGCCCTCGAGTTTCACATTCACCATCAACACGAACCAACCTATCCAGGAATACTCGACTGATTTGCGGCATATAGCCCTACAGCTTTATGCTTCACGTCCGCGGATCGTGATGACGCCCGCGTAAGGCGTGCGCGGGGCGACGATGAGACTAGTCATCCGGGGCTTCTTGGTAAAGTTGCCACCGGCCAGCTCTCGGTGCTGTACGATTAGGTCGCCATCGAACTCTAATGCATCAGTACCACTCACGACACGAGCCGCCCCGTTCAGGTAGTGGCGTTCGCCGTCCAGAAGGGGCAAAGTCTGGCCGCCGATCTCCAGACAGCCCTCCGGTCGTATGGCGAACTCCAGTTGGATACTGACTTTATGTCGCGCTTGCACTTTGAACGACAGCGCGAGCCCCCCGTCGATTTCGCTGATACCGAGTCGGTAGTGGAGTTCAGGTTTGTGATCGATACGGCGTTCGGGAGTCGGCCCGTCGATGTACTCGGTGAAGCTCCCCGCGAAGACTATCTCGTCGTCTTCTTCCGGGAGGTTCTCGTCGCCCGCGCCGTGCATCCCGTAGTAGTTGTACATGATTCGCATCCCGTCGATGATAGCGTCGCCGTAACGGACGGCCATGAGGTTCGTGAAGTCGTTCCTGCCGACGGCAGTCATGCTCAGCTTTCCTCGTCTGATGCGTACGGTCGTCCGTTGACGGTTGATGAACGCGGATGTCCTAAGGCGATAGTTGTCCGGTATCGGCTTAGGCTCCACTTCAGTCGCCGGAAGGACCGCAAGCGCCATCAGTTCCGACGTCTCTCCGAGCAGTACTCCGAACGAGTTGCTTCCATCCTCTTCGGCTTCGGCCAGCCTGTCGTCCAGCGTGCGCAGTTGCCGATCGAGATGGTCTCGGGCGATCGTCAAATACTCGCCCTTTCGGTCCAGAATCCCCATTTCCACCAGCGCGTGCAGCACGCCAAGCTTTCCCGTGTCAGCACGTACGCTGAACTCGCTTGCTACCTGCCCACCCGGGTGACAGAGTGAGAGGAGCAGTTCAAGGTTCTTCCGCACAGGCACGAGCAACTCTGGCCGATCCAGCCGTTTCGCTACCTGAAAGAAGCACATGTTGCAGAGCATGGCGTACATCGGCGAATACTCGCTATAGAATCCATCGGCATCTTGATCGATCCCGTCGCTGAGGTAGTCGTCGATCTTCGCGACCAACCGTTCGTCGGATTCCACCTCGTTTACTATCGCCATCGCCGCGCAGGCCACCCACCGGTGGTTCGGTGTGAATACGCCCATTGTGCGACACGAAAGCCCGAACTTGATTAGGATACGGCGGCACCGATCGACAATCTCCTCGCTCGATGGGTGTTTGATTGGTTGCCAGCGCTCCCAGATTTGGTGGATTCCACCAGTCGCGAACGCCGCGTTAGCTGCGTTCTGCTTGTCGCTGCCGCCGTCGATGGATCCGTCTTCGTATTGGAACCGCTCCTCGGACGCCTCCAGCGCCAGCCGGATGCTGTCGGCCACCACACTGCTCCGATGATGCCGCGAGTTGGGGTCTAGGTAGGCTTCCGTCAGGATAGTGCCGACACCGCCCGGGAACTGGCAGATGAGCGAGTCCGGCGGTCGGTAGGCTCCGTACTCCTCGTCGTCGGGGTCGAGAACCTGGATCGCTAGTGCCACGTCGGTTGCTCGATCGGCCAGCTTCGTCACGTATGGTACGATGTCGGGCGCCCATAAGTCGATGTTCCCACGACTGTTTTCCATTGCAACTCTCCCACATTGTCTCTGGCCCGTTCCCCTACCAACCACGATCAGTCTTGTTCTAAGCTGCGCTTGATTCTTTTTTGGATCTAAGGACCTTATTCTACTATATCATAAGCTAAGTGAATTTTCATACCTTTCCCTTAGTAGAACATCCTCGTGCTGTATCTAGGTCTCCGAATAGACAGTTCCAGCGGTGAGGTATCTGGTTGATGCCACTTTACCAAAGTAATGTAAGGAAACCGAAGATGGTTCAGCAAACCGGAAATCAGCAGGTTCGTTACATGGTTCAGTAGATGCTTGATTTCACACTGTACGCTCAATAATAACCAAGACCAAGCCCCAGACGCCGCGAGTCCCACCAATCTGCATATGGGGGTTGATTCCGACAAGAATTGTCTGCAAAGTTAGCATGATACCATGATACCCTGCCCGTGATTCGTTGCCATCTTCCCCTTAGATGGTTGAGCCTCCCAAACCAGAATGCGTGGTACCACAGTTTCGAAAGATGGAGCCTCCACCTCGATGGCCAAGACATCGTCATAGGTAAAGTACTCATTACTACGGATCCAAATCCAGCGATCTCCTTTTCGGAGATGACTTCTGTGATAGAACGAGAATTGATCCACACTACCAAAGCGGTTGGCCTCTCTCATCACGACTGCTTTAGCACCATCACCAACAGAAATCAAGACTAAAACAGAACCAACCCTAATGATAATGTCAAGCATCGTTAGGGTTGTTCTGAGCTTATTTACCAGAACAGCCGAAAAACCAGCGAGTATCCCCTCACTAACCTTCATCGAAAAATATCCCTTAATTGATTTATTGGAATTATTTACTGAAATTATGGACGAAAATGCTTCAATTATGATAGTATTGGCAAGAAATAAAAAGAATTGCTGGCTTACAATTGAATTCGGGTATTCTAATCCATGACAAAATCCAAAACAGGAGCCAGCGAGGTATAGAATACAATAGCTGTTAACCTATGTCAGTCACAACTCAAACACTGGCCGAAACTGGAAACCAAGGTGAAAAAGCGAAATCAGGTCGTCCCATATCGACTCCACAGATTAGCCAGATGGTTTTGATTAGACTTTTGGCCCCGTGACAGGAGGAGCCAGAGCCAAACGTATCGTCAATTAACTCCCTCGTTGTCCAATTTTTAGAAATCCGTGTCAGCTCAGAAAAAGCGAGGTTCCACCTGACCGAACCCTTTGTCATCGATGGAACTCTAGGACATGAGCAATTTATCGGTTTAGGTGCTGGATCACCTTTCCAGCTATGGTCACTATAGCAAAGACGGTTATTAGGATTACAAATTCCATCTACTAACCAGTCAGAGAGAATCCCCTTAGTGGTGGCGTTAACCAAAGCCAACCAAGTAGCGCAATCGGTGGCTCAGTTGCTTGTCGCTGTGGCAGACAAAGCACTTCTAGCTGATAATCTCCAATGGCTGGTTTTCCTGGTTGCTAACGTGGCTGATAATCAGGTGGACTATCAACTGCTAGAATCGGTTGGCTTCTGGTGTGACACCACTCAACGGTTGTAGGCTGACGGTGGCTACGGTGGGAATTTAGAAACTTGGTTGCTGAATCAGCTCCAATGCCAGTTGGAAATAGCTGTTCAGCTGAAAGGTACAGGCTTCCAGATCTTAGCTAAACGATGGATTGTGGAACAAACCTTTGCTTGGTTTACATGGTATCGACGCCTAAGCCCGAATTATGAACCAAAAGTCGACGTTCCGAAAGCATGATCTATATTACCATAATTCAACTAATGCTCAAACACCTCTAATTTCTTTCAAACAGGTTCTTTAGCTCCAAAATCCCATGTGTGAAAAGTTAGGAAAAATTTATTTCTATGAAGCCTGTTCCAACAGATTCGCTAGAATATCAGACTCAGAAAAAGAATCAAAAGTACAATTTTCGAATTGCCTTAGCCCAAGGAATTCTCATACGCATCTCCTTTGCCTTCACTGACCCGACAACTGTACTAACCACCTTTATTTACAAACTTACCCAAAATAATTTTCTTGTTGGCGTAACAGGATCTATAATGACTACTGGGTGGATGTGGCCCCAGTTCTTAGTTTCAAACCTAATTGAGCATCGTTCCCGCAAGCTCCCATTCTATATTTTGGGTATGAGTAGCCGTGTGTTCTGCTGGGTTGTTATCTGTCTTGGAACGTTCTTAATTTCAGCTCAGAATTATTTGCTACTGGTAACTGTTTTTCTAGTCTTTTACTTTCTAGCGGCTTCATCAATGGGGGTGTCGACGATTCCATATATGGATATCATCTCCAAATCAATTCGACCTCAAAGAAGAGCCCGCTTTTTTAGCTTACGGCAGTTAATCGGTTATACCTTCGCGTTTTTGATTGGGTTCTTCGTTAAATATATTCTTGATTCGAGGTTAGCATTTCCCAATAATTACGCTGTTCTGTTTTTTTGTACGACAGTTTCAGCAACTGCGGCATTTGCGGTCTTTGCCAAGATCCGTGAACCGATTCATCCGGTAAAAAGTGAACGTCAACCAATATGGAACCAGCTCAAGCAAGGTCTACATATTTTTAAAACAGATATTCATTATCGTCGATTCATTTGGTTTCGTATTGCAGGCCATTTCTCTGGGATAGCTGCGCCTTTTTACTCCCCATACGCGTTACAAAAGTTGGATGTTGCTTTGCCCACAGTTGGTTATTTCTTGTCTGTGGGTGCCTTGACTGGTGTAGTATCAAATGTTCTTTGGGGATACGTTGGAGAAAAGTATGGGACGAGATCGATTCTAGTTATTACATCCGGGCTATTTTGCCTTCCACCGTTTGTTGCATTATCCAGTGTTACTTTACCAACAGATCTACAGATCCCATACTACTTTCTAGTTTTCGCAATTAGTGGAATTATAACCAATGGCGTCATGGTTGGATTCATGACGTATATGCTCAATATGTCTCCGGGATTGAGCCGTCCAACTTACATCGGTTTTATGAATACTGTCCTTGTTTTAGTCAGTTTCGTACCAATGACTGGTGGACTTTTGGTACCTTTAATTGGTTATGAAGGAATTTTTATGATTTCGATTGTGTCTGGTGGCGTAGCTTTACTTACAGCCTATCGGTTGGAAGAAATCATACGTTCAGACAATGAGAACTTTAGTTAGTACGTACAAATAGGCATGTAAAGAATGTTGAGGTTTTTCGCAATTGTCGCGATAGTTTCCGTTAGTGTTGTGGCAATTCTCGGTTGTGGAGTAAACTTGGAATCTGTCGGTGTAAAGACTGACAAGTACTATTACCAAATGGCTACAAAAGCTAGAAGAAATAAGCATTATGGTCTGTCTAACCAATACATAGCAACTTTAATTTCAGAACGCCCACAGAGTCCACTGATCCCTAATGCTAGTATCCTATCAAAGAAAAATAATACAGATCTAGCCTTTATTGATCAGGGCATAAATCAGCGGAATGCGAAGAAAAAGCTGGCCTCAATAGAGGTAATAGGTTGGTCATGTACCTTATTACAGGACACTCAAACAGTGTTTTGTGAAGGCAAAATCAAGAATTTGTTAAATCAAAGTATACCGAATGTTGATGTTATTTTGACCTTGCATAACCAGAGTAATTCCCTGATTGCATCTATGCGTATCCCTATCGATGCTGATCCGATATCTGTAAACCATATTTATGCTTTTCGTATGTTTCCGCGCTATAATCCAACCATCAGTAAGGCTACTATTGAATTTCACTCAAGAGGAACCAAGGTTCCTACCTTCCCATCTGTTAACAATAAGGAAGTAAAAAGAACATGGCAAGGGAAAGACAAAGATTTAGACCAAAAAAAGATTCGAGATTTATTTAAGAATGTACCAGATCGCTTGGAATAGCCCAAATTTTATAATATGTCGTATTTTTACATAGTCGCGAATTTACTACCGGCCACTCTGTTGATCATGATGTCAATCACTGGATGCCACAGCCAGAAAAAATATGGAATTGCTGAAGTGGGTCTAAATAAGGCGGTTCATATTCCAAACCCACAGAGAATATCTCGTGCTAATATTCGTTCTGCCAAATACTATTTTCGGTTAGGCAAGCAAAAAATGGAGAGTAAAGAATATGAAATTTCAAATTTTTATTTAAAAAAACTAATAGAGCAATTTCCGGATAGTCCGTTGATCAGCGAAGCAAAGACATATTTAACCCATAACGACGAAATACTGTCAGAAGTAAAGGATATGTTTGATAAAATCATGACATATCAACAAACTGGCAGATATGAGGAGTCAAATAGATTCATAGATTTTCTTTCTGCAAAACATCCTTATCCTGACCTGATCGAAAAAACCAGGAAAATCAAACAAGAAAACTTGGTAAGACAAGGACTGATCGCTCTAAAAATCCTGGAATGGGATTGGAGCGATCGAGAATATTCATTTGAACACCAGAGACTAAACACGGTAATCAAAGGTAAAGTCAAAAATATTTCAAATGCTAGTTTAGCTAATCTTGAGGTAGCGGCCATTTTATATGATCAAAAACGCCGAATTATTTCGCGAAAGGCACTGCCGCTTGCAGATGAGATATTTCTGCCAAATCAAATATGCGACTTTAAAATCGTGGATAACAGATACGCAAACACCGATTATGTTGAAGTAGAATTCCAAACTCAAAATGGCCTAGTGATACCTCTGAAATAATAACGTTTAGTAATCAGCGATCGAGCCATCAGACAATCGGCTGTCTGGCCACTTAAACTGCCGTGAGGGGTCTGCGCCAAGTTCTATGACTTTAGCTTCGTTAACTTCAACCCCCAGTCCCGGTCCTTCTGGTAGGGAGACATATCCTTCATCATCCATTTCCCATGTTTTTTTAGCAGTATCTTCTGGCAGAACATTCTTATACCCTTCATGAATCAGGAAAAACGGTATAGAAGCAGAAACATGAAGACTAGCAGTTAACCCCAGAGACGACATTGTACAGTGTGGTGCCAACGGGACATGATGTGCTTCTGCTAATGCTGCGATCTTTTTCATTTGACTGATACCTCCTCCATGCCCACAGTCCGGTTGTAATATGTCAATGACTTGCGCTTCAAGAATTTCACGAACTTCCCAGATAGTTCTATCCCGTTCGCCCGTAGCCAATGGCACAGAAACGGATTCTCTTATCTTTCTCATAACTTCGATGTTACCAGGAACCCACGCTTCTTCTAGAAAGAGCAGATCTTTAGACTCTAACCGATCAGCAAACTGTTTCAGTATTGGTGGTGGCATACAGCTATGGGCATCAAACATGACAGCACCGTCATCACCCACCTGTTTCCGAGCTTGAAGTACCCGATCCACAAGAGCGTCAATCTCAACCGGTGTTCCCGCAAACGGCTGAGATCCGCCAGGTCCGGTTTTAATGGCTTTTGGGCTTGGATACATCCGGATCTTATCTCGGCATGGCCCACCAAGGAGGCGGTATACAGGAACATTCCATAGTTTTCCTGCGATATCCCAAAGTGCCATGTCAATAGCGGAGATTGTATGTATTATCAATCCACCACCCCGAATGTTCCGATGGGCTCGGAATAGACGTTGCCAATGGTGCTCAATCCGAGTTGGATTTTCACCAATAATAAGTTCTGAGAGGGACTCGGCCAGACTGCAGGCTACACGAGTTTCCATATTGTTAATCTCCCCCCAACCTGTTACTCCCATATTGGTTTCAATCTTGATATAGGCCTTCACTCCAATTGGAAAGGCATGGAGACCTGTAATTTTAATCTGAGACCCACTGTCTTCTACATATTTTGACTGAACCGACACATCAACCCTCTTTTCCTCTTTTAATCAACTAATAATCATTTTTATCTTAGTGATAAAGATGACAGTAATATGGCATGTTTTTATCAGGCCATGCTAACATAGAGAAGTAGCTTCCGCAAGAAGTAGCACACTCTCATGAAAACAATTACGTTTAAGGTAAAATATGATCTTTACCTCATATCAGTCAAAGGATTTATCCCCCATTCCCCATCCAAAAAGGTAATCATTAGATGATGAAAGATAGAAACGAATATGGAATTGGTTTAATCGGCCTAGGGATTGGTCAACAACACCTACTTGGATATCAGGCTAACGGTTTATGTGTTGCTGCCTTGTGTGATGTAGATGAAACACTGTTAACTGAAACTGCAGACAAATTTGGAATTCAGCAGAGATATACAGATGTAAATGGACTAGTTGCTGATCCAGATGTAGATATTGTTGACATCGCGATTCAGCCTTGGCTGCGATGGCCGTTAGTAAAGGCTGCCGCTATGGCTTCAAAGCATATTTTATGTCAGAAGCCATTTTCAATGAACCTCTGTCAAGCAGTGGCCATGGTTAAAGTCTGCGAAAAATACGGAGTAGAGTTGATGGTAAACCAAAACTCGTGTTTTGTTCCCGGCTTTTTAGCCATTGAACCTTATTTGTCAGATAAATACTTAGGAACCATATATTATGCCTCCATTATTTGTGACGGATGGTTCCTCAATTTTCCGGAGAAACATATTATTCCTGCCATGATGGTACATCACATTGGATTGATCTATAAATGGTTCGGAAAATTCAAACAGGTATATTGCCAAGCACACGGCCATAATAGATCTATCGATCAGGGTGAAACCATGGCGGTCACACAGTTTACAACCGAAAGCGATATTCAAGGTTTACTCTCTTGTAATTGGGCTTCCAGCGGGAGGGCTGGGCATAAACACCCCCACCCCCATGAGGAGATCAGAATACAAGGAACTAGAGGCTCCATATATGGGAACAGCAGGGAAATGGTTGTTCATGTGGAGGGAAAAAACGATGAGATCAGGCCTAGAATAGAAGAAACATGGTTTCCGAATGCCTTCGGCAATACGATGTCGCATTTTATGGACTGTTTGCGTGATGGGAAGAAACCACTCACAAATGGTCGGGAAAACTTACATGTGGTTCAAGTGATCTTTGCTATGTTCCAATCAGCTAAAACCGGAAGGTGTGTCCATATTGATGAAATTTCACTTCATGATGATTACGATTTAAGCCCAGCTCCAGTTATCGGAGCTACAGATGGTTTTGCCCATTAACGCAAGCCTAAGACAGGAAATTGAGAAAAAAGCTGAACAAATATCAAAATCCATTTTATGTTTCAGACCTTGATGGAACATTATTAAGAAGTAATGCAACACTGTCCTCTTACTCCAAAAAGATCTTACAACAGCTCCTGCACGAAGGACTGCATTTTACTGTCGCAAGTGCTCGAAGTGTCTTTTCCATGTGGCCTATTCTTGATGGATTGAGGTTGTCTCTGCCTGTTATTGAGTTCAATGGCGCATTTATTTCTGATCTAGAGACAGGAAAGCACATCGTTACCAACAGCATTGATTCGTTAGTAGCGAGGAAAATCTATCAGCTCATCTTAGGCTGTGGCCATCTTCCTTTCATCTCGACTTTTAATGGAACTACCGATCGTCTATATTACTCCAGAATCACTAACATGGGAATGCAATGGTATTTTGAAAACAGACAACAGAATCAGGATAAACGATTACGAAAGACTAGGGATTTAGCTGAGACGTTAGCAGAGGAAATCATGTGCTTCACCATAATTGATTCATCCGAATCACTTTATGACCTGAAATCTATACTGAAGAAGGAATACAATCACCTTGTAGAAATCCATTTTCAGGAGAACCTATATTCTCCAAGTTGGTATTGGTTAACAATTCACGACCACAAAGCAACTAAGGATAAAGCTATTAGCTGGATTAGAACAGAAAATGGTTTGGTTAAAAACGAGCTTGTGGTTTTTGGAGATCACACTAACGACATTAAAATGTTTCAAATAGCCGACCGTCGGATTGCCGTTAAAAATGCGATTATAGAGCTGAAACAACAAGCGACGCATATCATCGAATCCAATCAATCTGATGGAGTGGTAAAATATATTGAAAATGACTGGACAAATGGAGAATAGCTTTGTCATGACAAGAAATGATTTTCGCGACAAGTTACTAGGGTGCTTAGGTGGCGAATGGCTACCTACAGGAGACCTCAATGTTCGTTCACGCCAAATAATGGAAAGGGATGGTTTTACCATTGAGTCTGTGTATTATGATGCTGAGGCCAACGATTTTGTGCCAGCTTTTGTGTTAATTCCGGAGGGTGTTTCTGCTACCAACCCCGCACCAGCTGTTGCTGTTTGGCATCAACATGCCGGGCAATATCATCTAGGTAAGAGCGAGCCTGTAGGGTTGAATGGAAATCCAATGCACCATACCGGATCAGCTTTGGCACGAGCAGGTTATATAGTCTTGTGTCCTGACGCTGTCTGTTTTGAAGAACGGCAGAGTGAAAGACTAAGCGGTCGCCAGTACGAAGAATTTGAGTTTCTCCGGTATACTGTGGAAGGCAAGTGCCTAGCTTGGAAAAATATTCTAGATATGAAACGCGCAATTGATTTTCTTGTTAGCAGACCAGAAGTTCTGGCTGACAAAATCGGTTGTTACGGCCATTCAATGGGATCAACGCATACTTGGCTGATCGGTCCGTGGGAGGATCGGTTGAAATGCCTTGTGGCTAACTGTTGCCTGCCTACTTACACTGCCATCCAACGCCAGTACATGCTTCATTGCTTCCCAAACTTTATACCCGGCATCCAACAGTATGGTGACACGCCTAATATAGTTGCCTTAATTGCGCCTAAACCATTACATATGAATTTTGGCGAACTGGATGGTGGAAGTCCAATTGAAGATGTTCGTGAAGGAATGAAGATAATTACAGAAGCCTATACCAATATGGGTGTTGCTCAAAATTTCTCTTATTATATTGAGAATGGTTCGGGACATGTCCTTTCAGAGAAAATGTGGAAAAAAACAATACAGTGGTTTGACAAATACTTGAAGGATGCTAGATGAGATTTATTTGATAATCAGCATCTTGTTAGCAGGAGAAATTTTAGTGAAGATCGAGTGCCTGCGGCAGTCAGAACTACTTTGGAAAATTGTGCTCTCAACGGATGATGAACCAAATGTCAGTAGCTTGTGGCTTGGCAAATACCAAATGAGGTATGGCGTCTCTGTCTTGAGAGTGGGCGGGATTGGTGGAGTTGCCACAGATGAAGTGTACCGTCACCAAGGTTTTGCACGGCGGATTATGGAAGAATCCAGTACTTGGATGAACAGTCAGGATTTTGACGTGGCAATGCTATTTGGAATCCCAAATTTCTATCATAAGTTTGGATATGCAACAGTCCTTCCTGAGACTTGGATCGATATTGAAGTTCAAGATGTCCATAATGCAAATTTGGAATATCAAATACGGACCTTTGAGATGGCAAATTTACCTGAGATTTTGGAAATCTACCATAGCAACAATGCTGATCGGGTCGGTACTTTAATTCGGAATCCAGACTTATGGCGGAGATTCAACAGGGGCATAACTTGGGAGCAATCTGCCAACCCATTTGTTGTTGTTGACTCAAATGATCAGGTTACTGGTTACTTCTTTAGAGGAGAAGATAGCAATCATGTTACTGTTTCAGAAATTGGCTTTTTAGATCAGTCCATTTTTCCTTCAATTTTACGGTTCTTAGCCAATTATGCTAACCAAGTTTCAGTCAATCAGCTTCGGTTCTCAATACCGCAAGATCATCCATTCTCAGTCTTTTGCCGACGTTTTGGCACTCAAACTGCTGTTTGTCATCGAAGGTGCGGTGGAGGAATGATGCGGCTTATCAGGCAAACAGCGACGCTGAAAAAGATGTGTTACGAACTGACAAGACGGCTACAGAAATCAGCTGAATTCATCAAGTGGCAGGGGATTATTGAAATCTCAACTGATCTTGGTACTGACTTAATTAAGATTGATAATGGACACGTGGATCATCAGGAAAACTCGACAAGCAAGTTACGATACAAGTTAGAAATAGCACAAAACAAATTAGCACAACTCATGATGGGACGGAGGACAGCAGAGGATCTTGTTTGGGATAGTAACGTGTCTGTTTCAACAGAGATTATCGATCTTCTAGATTGTCTTTTCCCAACTCACTATCCACATGTGTGGTGGCCTGATCGATTCTAGTCGATTTAAACTTATTCGATTTTCTAGAAATGAAACAAACGAATTTTTATCTATATCATGCTTTTTCCTTGATTAGCTAATCGGCATTGTTAACTAAGTCGAGTGTTTTATCCCAAAGTGTCACCTGTTACATCAGGTAATGTGGAGGAGCAAAACAAACCAACTTAAATTGTGAGTTGTCAATCCATACACGTTTGGGTTATTTTTAAAGAGAGGTTCCATGAGAATTTCAGACAAAGTTGCAATCATTACAGGCGCAGCCTCCGGAATTGGAAGAACAACAGCAATCTTATTCGCCAAAGAAGGTGGGAAGGTTGTTGTAGCAGACCAAAATGAAGCAGGTGGCGACGAAACGGTTGATCTGATACGAACCGATGGAGGCCAAGCTATCTTCACCCGCGTCAATGTGACCTCAGCCACAGATATACAGGGCATGGTAAAAACAACGATCGATACCTACGGCAAGCTGAATATCTTGGTTAACAACGCAGGAATTGCCATACGTTTGCCTGTGGTAGATTTGCCCGAGGAGGATTGGGATCGTAGCATCGACGTCAACTTGAAAGGTATCTATCTTGGTTCCAAGTATGCAATTCCTGAAATGATCAAGAATGATGGAGGAGCTATTGTCAACATAGCTTCGATCTATGGTCTGGTTGGAGGAAGGACTCGTGCGGCTTACGCCGCTTCTAAAGGCGGTGTCGTCAATCTGACACGAAGCATAGCGCTGGATTACGCACTTTATAAGATTCGGGTTAATTGTATCTGTCCCGGTTTTGTCAATACACCATTATTGCAGAACATTTTGAAGACCCAAGAAGAGTATCAAGCATTGGCGGATCTTCATCCTATAGGGCGTCTCGGAGAGATGCTGGAGATTGCCCATGGGGTATTGTATCTGGCATCGGACGAATCGTCTTTTGTGACCGGAATTGCCCTGCCAATTGATGGTGGATATACAGCAGGATAAAACCCATTATCACATTAATACCACGATCATCGACCATTGTGTTGTTATCCCCAGTGCGTTTGTATCGGCAAGCCAAATTCTACAAGATCAATTGTCACCTAAAACCATCGATTTTTTCAAAAGCTACCAGTATAAATGTAGTATTCTGGATTCAAGCCTTAAAGTTGGGGCTGAAACCCTAAGTTGACAATAACTTAATTCTGGGTCGACCTCGAATTCTAACAAAAAAATAGCGGACTGTCCTATGGAAATGGGATATAAAGAGAATAAAATTTTTACAGAATCCTGTCGTTTGGTCTCATTATTTTCCTGGGGTATTGACAGACTCGCTGGCTTGTCAGATTGGTCCAATTTCTGATAGCGATCAAGACTAGCACTTTTGATAATAAACAAACTGTGTTGTTATAATTTAATTTCTAGTAATCAAAAAATGGTTAGCTTTTAATCTCATGACTCCCAGGGACGCAGATTTATACTATAATTTAGGACTTGTTTTTCATCAGCAAGGTGACTTGGAGGCAGCAGTTGCTGAGTATAAAAAGGCCATTGAGATTGATCCGCAACATTCTGCTGCTTATTATTGCCTGGGGAATATTTATAAAACCCAAGGCAATTTGGAACCAGCAGAGGTTGCCTACAAAAATGCCATTCAAATCAATCCAAGAGATGCAGGGTTACACTACAACCTAGGACTTGTTTATCATAACCTAGGCGATTTGGAGGCGGCGATAGTTGCCTATAAAAATGCCATTCAAATCAATCCGAAAGATGCGGGTGCTCACTATAATCTGGGCATCATTTATCATAGTCAAGAAGATTTGGAAGCCGCTGTTACTGAGTATAAGAAAGCTATTCAGATTAATCCACAAGATGCTAACACCCATTACTGTCTAGGTGTTGCTTACCGTAAGCTAGGCGATTTGGAGGCGGCGATAGTTGCCTATAAAAATGCCATTCAAATCAATCCGAAAGATGCAGATGCGTACCATAATCTGGGGCTTGTTTATTATAGTCAAGGAGATTTAGAAGCTGCTGTCACTGAGTATAAGAAAGCTATTCAGATTAATCCACAAGATGCACAAGTCCATTACAATCTAGGCGTTATTTACGCTGTCCGAGGAGACCTGGAAGCTGCTGTCGCTGAGTATCAACTAGCCATCGAGATTAATCCAGACTATGTGTTGGCCCATGACGATCTGGGTGCTATTTACGCCCTTCAAGGAGATTTAGAAGCTGCTGTCACTGAGTATAAGAAAGCTATTCAGATTAATCCACAAAATGTGCTAATCTACTATAATTTAGCCTTAGCATATGCTCTGAAAAATGAAGTGGTTTTGTCGGTAGAATCCCTTCAGGCGGCAATGAATTTAGATGAAGAAACTGTAGCAAAAGCACGATTGGATAGCGGTTTTGACAGAATTCGAGAGAGCCTAGAATTTCAGGATTTCATCAAGTTCAAATTACAGGAAATCAATGGAGTAGTACACAGGAATGATTCTGGTATTAAACGTCAAAACGGTTGACTGTCCAGAAGAAATTAAAAAATCATTGAATTGTGTGAAAAGTTCAGAACTCGAAATGATAATTCTATCGATTCTTAAAATATTGAAAGGGACTCAATGTGTCAAACAAACCTAATATCCTGTTTTTGATGACAGATCAGATGCAGGGACGAGTTCTTGATCCGGAACATCCTTGTCAAACCCCAAATATAGATCATCTTATCCAAGGTGGTGTTCGGTTCCAAAACGCATATCCGGCCAATGCCGTCTGTTCTCCGTCGCGAGCCAGCCTAATGACCGGATTGTTGCCGCACAACCACGGCGTGTTAACTGTAACTCATACAGTCGATTCGGATCAGAGTTGCTTGCGTACCGAACATCCGCACTGGGCACAAAGGCTGGAAATTGCCGGATACAAGACCGGATACTTCGGTAAATGGCATGTCGAACGGAGTAACCAGCTTGAACAGTTCGGTTGGCAAATTAACGGTATCAATGGAAGTGAGTTGTGGAAGCAAAGACAAAAAGAGACTTTGGGTGACAATCCGCCTCAGCAGACTTTTTCCCTACAACGCAATTTGGACAATCCTCCTGGTTACAGACAAAGCATCTTTTATGGGGTAACAGATTTACCACCTGAAAAACGAAATATGGGAGTCACCGTTAGTTTGGCGGAGGATTTTCTCCAACAAGCATTGACAGCAGATGATCCTTGGTGTTGTTTTGTTAGCCTGCAGGAACCACACGATCCGTTCATCAGTGGTCAATCGGCTTTTGACCTCTATGAAGTTGATGAGATTACATTGCCACCGAATGCAGGGGATGACCTAAAAGGTCGTCCTGGCATCTATCGTAAGGCGGCACGTGTATGGCGAACTTTCACTGACCAGGAACGACGTGAAGCAGCGGCCTGCTACTATGCGTCTATTACCGAGATTGATCAACTGTTTGGTCAGCTCATTGATTTGGTAGAAACTAATGGAAAATCAGAGAATACCATCATTATAATAACCTCTGATCATGGTGAGTTGCTCGGTGCACACGGTTTATATTGCAAGAATTTCTCGGCTGCGGAAGAGATTTACAACATACCACTTGTTATATCTGGACCGGGCTGTGCTAGGGGAATAACGACGGATGCTCGCGTTGGGCTACATGATCTCTGTCCGTCGCTACTGGAACTGGTCGATTGTGATCCGATTGACGTTCCCGATTCACGTTCCTTCGCTAGCATCCTTAGTGATCCAAAATCCAGAGAACATCAGTTTACTACCGGTTTCGCTGAATACTACGGCGGTCGTATGATTCTAACGCAACGTGTAATATGGAACGGGTCATGGAAACTCGTTTTCAACGGATTCGATTTTGATGAACTTTATAATCTGGATGAGGATCCACACGAAATGACCAACCTGGCCGAAGATCCAGCCCATCAAGAGCAACTAAAGCAAATAACCTCACAAATGTGGCAAATGGTTAATGAAACCAACGATCATAGTTTGTTCAATTCACAATATCCAATTCTTCGTGTGGCTTCCGTTGGGCCATTAGTTTTGAATGAGAAATAACAAAAGAATGTCATAAATATTGGTCGTGGAGTTAACAAAAAAAATCTGTCTAGATCTGAAAACTACATCTATTCCCCGATGTCTTAAAGCTACTGGATGTTTTCTATACGTCTTAACAATAGCGGCATTAGCTGATCAACCAAGCAAGGTACTTCCACTTCGAGAGCAATATCGCCAATTTGCGGTGTCCGGCAATGGTGATGTGGCAAACGGGCAACAAATCTTTGAAGACAAAGAAAAAGCCAATTGTAAAAGTTGCCATAAAGTGAGCGGTGAAGGTGAATTGGTTGGTCCCGATCTGTCCACCATTGGTGACAAATATAGTAGACAGGATCTTATAGACACGATTCTCGATCCATCTGCCAATATCTCACTAGGGTATAGTACAATAGTCATTGTGACAACTGAAGGTATAATCCACACTGGAATCCTGAAGTCAGCTTCAACGGAAGAAATAGTGCTGTCTGGCACGGATGGTGCTACTATTAAAATTGAGATTGATGAGATTAATCAACGTCGCACCAGTCAAATCTCCGTAATGCCTGAAGGAACAGAGGATCTAATCTCGAAGCAGGAATTCATGGATCTAATTTCTTACTTACAAGACCTACGTGAACCAGCATTAGAAGTTGCTCGCTCAATCGGCATGCCGGACGAAATTGGAGTTTTAGATAAAACCGTTCAACTGAATCCTTTCCATCTTGCGAAGCACTGCTTCGATCAGCCAGTATGGATCTCAGAGCATCCTGTCCTAGAAGATGTTTTTGTTGTTCTGGAACACCGCACCGCCAAAATTTGGTTGCTTTCCAAAAAAGCCGGCCGAGATCTAAAAATGCTATTTTCTGATCTTTCCACCGAAGTCAGCGACGGTCCTTGGGAAGGGTTGGTGTGCATTGCCTTCCATCCGAATTTTCACCAGAATCGAAGATACTATTTGAAACATGAGATGATGGAAGAGGGACAACGATACACAATCGTGGTAGAGAAATTGGCTTCTGAGAACTTCCTTTCTGATTCGGGCCGTGCTTCTCGGCAATTACTTAGGATTGAACAGCCAGCTGACAACCATAATGGCGGGACATTATTATTTGGGCCAGATGGTTACCTCTACATTGGTATGGGAGATGGTGGTCCACAGGAAGATCCACTTGGACATAGCCAGAATCTGGGCCAATTACTGGGCAAGATCCTTCGGATCGATGTAGATCAATATAATGCTAATCACCAATATGGAATTCCAGACGATAATCCATTCTCAGACTCATCAGATCCAGAAATCCGCCGTGAAATTTGGGCGGTTGGGCTACGTGAACCTTGGAGGATGAGCTTCGATCCACTTACAGGGGATTTGTGGGCTGGAGATGTGGGGCAAGTGCGCTTTGAGGAAGTAACCATTATTCGTTCAGGTGAGAATCACGGTTGGAACATTTACGAGGGTTTCGAGATCTTTTCAAGTCGCTACCGTCAAGATGAAACGACCTATGTCTCCCCAATCTTTACCTATGGCCGCAAGTACGGAGTATCAATCACTGGTGGTTATGTCTATCGTGGTAACCGACAGTCATCCTTTTATGGTGCATATATCTTCGGAGATTTTGAGTCGCGGCGAATTTGGGCATTAACACAGGATCAACGGAGATTAACTAGGATTCGCCAAATCGGTCAGGCATCAACAAGGATCGCCTCCTTCGGAGTCGATCGCCACGGCGAGATCTATCTGGTCGGATACGATAATGGCACGATCTATCATTTAGATCTAAGTTCAACGCACTTTGAATAAACTAATCAGCACTTAAAAAAAGGAAAAACCCAAAATGTTAAGTGAACAAGAAAAAAATGAAGGATGGATTTCACTGTTTGACGGACAAACTTTGAATGGTTGGGCGACAACAGGAAACCCAGAGGGATGGGTAGTCGATAGCGGCAACATTCTGTGCACCGCCAACGGTGGCAAATACCTTTATACCCTTGAGCAATACGAAAATTTTGTTTTGTCTGTTGATTTCAAGATGGATGATAATGTCAACAGTGGCATTTTCTTCCGCTGGTCTGATCTAGATGATCCAGTTCATACTGGAATCGAAATTCAGATATTGGATAGTTACGGGCGTGAGACCTCAGGATCCCATGACTGTGGTGCGATCTATGACATGGTAGCTCCAACCCATAATGTTTGTAAACCAATTGGTCAATGGAATAACACTACCACTCATTGTCAAAATAACATGATTACGGTAGAACACAATGGTGAAAAAATCACTGAAATGGACACAGACCAATGGTCAGAACCCGGCATCAATCCTGATGGAACCAAGAATAAATTCAAGTATGCGTGGAAAGATATGCCGTATAAAGGACACATTGGGTTGCAGGACCACGGCGGCAAAATCTGGTTTCGCCACGTTAAACTAAAATTGCTCTAGTGTTCTGTTGTTGTGACAATATTTATTTTCCATGATAACCAATTCATAAATTTTTAGTAAGTTTCAATCGCAGGTGAGGGGTGCACTTACATTATGCAAGCCTTAAAAATCAGTCTCGATGAAGTCAAATCGGGACTCATGTGTGCAGATAATATTCAAGCAGCGGCAGAAGCATTGCGGGAGGATGGTGTCGTTTTACTTCCGGGTGTAATTGATGTTGACCATATTGATTGCTTAGGTCAAAAAATGCTAGACGATGTTGACAGCGTGGAACAAACCAATGGGATTTCCAATAACTGGCAAGGCGTACGGCCGCCACCTTTCCACCCTTATCTGTTTTCGGATATTGTGTTTAATGAAATGGCAATTGCTGTCACACACCATATCATGGGCGACGGTGTTATCCTGGACTCTTATGGTGCCAACACGGCCTTTTCTGGAGATGAACAACAAGGAGTCCATGCGGACACCCATCAACTTTGGCCAAATCTGGATCGCATACCGCCACCTCACTGCATAGTGGTTAATGTTCCACTGCTGGATGTCGACCAATCTAACGGTGCAACCAAAGTTTGGCTTGGCACCCACCAGGACACTCGAATTCAACCAGATAACCGACGTCCAACGGAAGAGATGATCGCCGAATGGGATGCCAAAAGACCTGCTGAATATGTTTTTAGCAAAAGAGGAGATCTCATATTGCGTGATATGCGCGTTTGGCACTGTGGGATGCCCAACCACACAGATACTCCACGTCCCATGCTGGCCATGATTCATCGTTGCGAGTGGGAATCTCAGTGGGGATTTGAAGCTCAAAAAGGCACTGAAGATTTTTTTCAGCATCCAATTTTACAAACGTCGGTGGTATATGTCGATGCACCAATCGATTACCTTCAGCAAGGCCATTCAAGACCCCTAGCGAACTGAAAATATTAACCTTAGGAGACAGATATTAACCAATAGCTACATGTCCCAAATTCAAGTTGCATTAGAAGCCTTAGTGTGTTAAAACAGGATACAATCTGCATTTTTCAGTACTTGTTTAACTAATAATGATGAATATCAGAAGAGATAATATCATAATGTTAAGAAAGCTTTTTGTTACCATATTATTAATTACGATATTTATTCGTGTTGGAGATTCTTCCACCAAAGTTGGGTTTATCACTTTGGGAGAAAATGGGGCATTTACCAAACTAGCTCTGGGATTTGCTAAAGATACTTTTCAGACTCAGCAGTTGAAGCGCGGGGATCTAAAGAGTGGTACCTTTAAGGATTATGGAGTCATCTGGTGGCATGATGGC
>DTUY01000194.1:0-2542 GCA_012963885.1 Candidatus Poribacteria bacterium
GTTTTACGGTGAACCAGATAAGAGTTTTTCATGATACGAAGTGTGTCCTCCAGTGTGTCCAAAATGGACAAATGGGTGATAATTCGTATCAGGGAATTGAAATAAACACAGTCTATGACTGGATTTGTAAAAAAGTGGAATAGTTAAATGGAATAGTTGACCATAAACCATTCTATCTTCTAGATCGGATGAAAGTAGAAGATCAGACTTTAACTTTCTCGACCTGTCCTGTTTGAATTGAACGATTGGCCGCGACCGTCACAGCTAGGGTTTTTACTGCGTCAGCATAACCTGAGCGGACAAGGTTCTGATCGTTTATTTCGACCGCTTTGACAAAATGTTCAACCTGTCGATAGTAACCCGATTCAGTCCCGTCAAATTCGATCGATTCTCCATCTATATGTCCCCGAAGTTGGTAATCAAGATTCAAGTTGAGGTAGAGGTTATCGCCAACCAACTCAGCGGCGAATCCATTAGAAGTATTAGCAACACACGTGCTGGTAACATTACCAATAGACCCGTTTTCAAAACTTAAGTTGCAGGTCGTACATTCCTCAAAGTCGGCGATATCTTCGGAAACGTTCTTGATACCGAAAGCCTGCACATGAGTAACGTCTGAAATCAAGTGTCGAAGAAGATCAAAGACATGTGTACTCTGCTCTAACATTTGCCCCCCACAAACAGCGAAATTTCCCCACCAAGGGTGGCTAGATCCCATACGGCACATGAAGCGACCAAGTCCCATAGCAATTTTCCGCTCAGCGACCACTTGCCGTACTTTCTCGGTTAGGTCGCTATAACGTGCCATGTATCCAACTTGGTTAATCAGATTAGCATCTTCTATGGCATCACGGGTACGCAAGGCTGTGTCCAGATCAATTGCTACCGGCTTGGCAACAAAGAGGGCCGCCCCCGATTTGGCCGCATCAATAACTTGTGTGGTATGGGCTCCCGGTGGAATGCAGGTAAAGATAACGTCTGGTTTTTCTCTGGCAAGCATTTCCTGATGATCGATATAGGCGACTGCATTCTCTTGATCTGCTATTTGATTGGCTCGATCGGGATTCACGTCGCAGATGGCAGCAATCGGTCGGTTCAGGTTCTTCAGGCTGTTTCGATAGTTGCCAGCAATGCCACCAGCACCGATAAAAGCAATTTTCATATTTTATTCTCCTACAGTTCCTCAATTTCCAAGTTTAGCCACTGCATTTCTTTCTCAGTTAATTCAACGTCCTTAGCTCCTAAACTTGAGTTCAATTCATCAAGATTTCGTGGACCAATAATCGGAAATATAGGAAAAGGCTGTTGCATAACGTAAGCAAGCGATATCTGGATGGCTGAACTCCTTTTCTCCTGTCCCAACAACTGCGCACGATCCAGTCGTTCAAAATTTTCATCATTGTAGTAAATCTCGACCATATGCTGGTCATCGCGTTTATCGGGAGTGAACTTCCCGCTAAAGAAACCACGTGCCTGTGAAGACCAGGGCATAAGTGCCAACTGCGTTTCCTTGTGCCATTCCCTAGTGAGTTGATCTACGCATAAAACACCGTGCCAGTGTGGACGCACGGCCACGGCAAGACTGAAATTGTTACTACTGACAACTAATCCCTCGAGTCCTCTTGAAGCAGCATATTCATTGGCATCGATAATACGTTGACGCCGCCAATTTGATACCCCGACCGATCGAAGTCGACCACGTCCAATCTCCTCATTGAAATAATCGATTACCGTACTAACTGGGATCTGTTCATCGTCACGATGCAACATATAGAGATCAATGTAATCGGTCTGCATTCGAATCAGGGTCGTATCAATATCGGCTCTGACTTCTTCAGGGGCAATCCGTGGTCGAGGCACTTTGCCATTCGGGTGACCGCCTTTACCAACGACAAAAATATCTGTCCGATTTCCATGTTGCTTCATCCACATACCGAGTAAGCGTTCGCCATCACCTCCACTGTAAATATAAGCGGTATCTACAACATTTCCACCAGCCTCAAAAAAGCGGTCAAGTAATGCATAACCAGCGAACACATCGTTTAGCGAAAAAACCATACTCCCTAAAACCAACTGTGAAATTTCTTGATCCAGCGTGTCAATCTTTCCGTACTTCATTACGTTTCTCCAATATCAATTTACCCCTTTCAATCCTATCAGAAAAAAGGGAAAGAATCTATTATTTTCAATCTGACTGACTATTTTACATGCTAAAGTTTTCTTTCCCAGTTCCAGTTGTTCTCTTATGGTGTCTGTCAGTTTTAGCCTAAGATGGCTCACAGGATTATCAACAGTTGCCAATTGAAATTATCGTCAAGCTTCGTATCGAATCCACACGATCTGATCTTGAAAAAACCGCCCAAAAACCAGTGGCTATTGCCATAAATCCGGTTTCCCCTCCTACGATATCTGTTAGAAAAAAATCAATTCTAACACGGATTTTCTGCCTGCGGTTTCCAGTTGGACGACAAACAGATCAAATGATGAAAAAATTCGGACCTAATCGCTTCATTGGGTCAGTTGAGCTGAATCGGAAAAATAG
>DTUY01000194.1:2642-3752 GCA_012963885.1 Candidatus Poribacteria bacterium
CATTTCGGGATTGGCTAACAATTGTCAAATCATGCCGTTGAGAGCCGACTTCGCGCTTGCCAATGTAAGGGAGGTCTTGCTGAACGATGATGTTTCTGATGATATCGTCTATGCAACCAACAATGGTCACACATAGCTAACACAAGTTGGGAAATAAAATGGAGAACTTTAATATTAAAAACGCAATTGAATGCGCCTAAATATTAAGGTTGCGTACTGGTGTCGGGTTCAGGCAATGCTTATGCAACTGACGCTCTATTCCTAGCAACGTTTAAGAATGTGATTGCTGTTGTTGCAACGGAATCTATATTTACACATCGATACTCGGAGATCCGAAAAAGACAGGAAAGATTGCGGTACGACGCTAGGAACAGCCAGCAGTATTAGTTGAAAATAGGGATGAAGAGGCTGGAATTGGGATATACTACCTGTATCGATTGGTTAGTAGGCCGGTATTGTCTTTAGCAAACCGATCGAATTCGGACTCTGAGAAAGGACGTTTCTCAATTATCATCCGACCTGAACTTGCTGATCCAAGCCGAACACTACCGAGCTGAAGCGGGGAAAAACGCGCGCGAGGTTCGAGAAAGTCTTCAGTTGACGCATTGGGGTTTTGTCGAATACGAATGCCGAGAACTACATTTTCGTGCTGTAGATCGCTGACGAAAATCGAATCCGACCGTCGAATTTCGGTAGTTAGCCTTGTTGGCTCAGGTTCTTCTGGCAAGGTAATCGCGTTCAGTTTTTCAACTTGCTGTCTCAAGACATCCAAGCGGGCATTCAGGCTATCGCTGAAGTCTCGAATAGCCTGATCATCTATAATCTGCCCCAGATTCAACGAAGTAGACGTAACAGGATTGGTTGTAATCGCGGGATCTCGTCCCGAAAATTCCCCAGCTAAAGATTTGGTCGGAGACAAGCCGTGAGATTTGGCGTCAAGATCTATACCGCCATTAAGCCTCACCCTTGTTTCAAAACGATCGGTAAGCTTACGGCTTCCAAGGTTCACATTTATGGTGTTCTTTCCAGTTGCATAAGCAGTCAGGTTTAAACCATTGGGATCAATTACTATACTGCTAACCTGGCTCGTATTCTGCAAATCTGTGATTG
>DTUY01000194.1:3852-7994 GCA_012963885.1 Candidatus Poribacteria bacterium
ACCACTGGTTGCCGTCGACTTCATAAATGGGAAGTCACGCAATTCCAGTATTAATCGATGCAACAGCTCAACACGAATTCCTAACTTATCTCTAGCAGTCAGACTATCTTCGGAAAGGCGTGTTTGGGGACCATAATCATCTGAATCGAACGTATTAAGCTCACTGATAATTGAATCGATAACACTGCCATCTTCCAAAGATTCAGAGCTGGTGTCCCCACCACTATTCCGACTATAGCTCGTTATCTGATGTTGCAATTCAGCAATAAGTTGATCCTGAACACCAACAGTAGGAAGAATACGCTCTAAGTTGACAATCAGCTGATCTATCTTGTGGCGAGTTGAGTCTAGTAGTGAGTCTTTCAAGTTATCAGCATCAAAATTATCAATCAGCTCCTGTAGTTCAACAAACAAAGCATCCAGAGTTTCAAACTCTTCACGAATATCCTCATCAACGGCAGCGATTTCGGAGAGGAACCGTTCGACATCTTCAACAGAAGAGATCCTGGGCGCCTTTCTCTCAGCAGGGAGCTTTCTACCTCCCTGACCTCTACCATCACGCGGTATACCAATCGAATTAGTCACCAAACTGTCATTCCGTATCGTCTCGCTGAAACTGGAAGCAGTATAAGCACTGGTCAGGAACTCTGTTTTGAGAGCAGAAGTCACTCGAGACTGCGAGCTGGTAACAACAGAAGTTGATTCCGGCAACTTCTCAGGAGAACCAACATCCAATTTAGGGTCACGACCAAGGTTTTTAATCCATTGGTGGTCGCGATCTCGGAGAATGCTCGCAAGTCCACGAACGCTGGTTAGGGTTGTTAGGTTAGTAGCCACTCCTCTATCCTTACTGACATTTCTAACAATCAGATTTCAATCGTATCATTGGTGTTCCTTATTTGTCAAGCGAATTCAACTTTCCTTCAGCAATTTTCCAGACTTCATCGGTTGTAATAAGGCGCATCATGTCGTTTCCTTTTGACCTATCAAGTGAATTACCATGCCGAATTACCGTGTGCATCGGATCAAGCGGCCCAAATTTCAAATGATTAGTGGCGCCGAATAGGACAATGGTGGGAATTCCGAGCGCTACAGCTATGTGAGTCGGTCCAGTATCATTGGAAACAAACTGATCGCAAAAGCTAATTAAGGCAGCTAGCTGACCAATCTGCAGATTGGTATCAAATAAGATTGGATCTGTCTGCATTGAATCACGAACTTGGCTTACCAAATCAGCCTCTGCTGGTCCTCCAAACAGCAGGATCGCAGCATTATATTGTTTCCCAATTCGATCAGCTACTTCTGCAAATCTATCGGCAGGCCAACATTTGTAATCCCATCTAGCTCCGGGGAAAATTCCAACTTTCGCCTGGTCACCCAGCAACAACTTTTCGTTTAGCAATTCCTGGGCGAAACATTGATTTGCTTCGGTAACATAAAATTCCAGACTCTTGTCGTTCGCTTGAATTCCAATTGTGCTAAGTAGCTGGAAATGATCATCTATGGCATGGGTATTGGGTGGATAGATATCCCGCCTAGATCCAATCCGCTGCCTCCCGCCGCTCAGCCCAGAGAGTAGCCGAGTGCGGAACTTACCGTGCAGGTCTATAACCAAATCGAATTTTTTCTGACGTAATTGTCGGACAACTCGAATGGTTTCAGCGGGTTCTTTGCCTCTTCTGTCAAGCGTGATGATCTCATCAAGATACGGAATTTCAGAAACAAGATCGATATACTCCAGGCTAGTCAACATCGTTACACGATGGAGGGGAAAGTGCTGACGAATTGCACGAATTGCCGGTAACGTCAGAATGATGTCTCCAAGCGATGTCATGCGTATCAACAGAATACCGCCAAGATTCTGAGTCATATCGCTAAGATATCAGAGGTTGTTCGGAAATGGAGTTTAGCAACGTTTCGCAGTTGCTGTTTTCCGTAAATTTGAACGAACTGCCTTCCGAGATCGACGACGTGCACCGCACCTTTAGGAATTGTCAGACCATAGGCGTGAGAAAGATTCTCTATCTGTTGCAAAAAGAAATAGCGCGCAATAATTGAAGCTGCTGCAACGGCAATATCCGATTCTGCTTTTGGCACCTGTAGCAACTGAGCCTCGGGTAGAATCTTCTCAACTCGTTTCCGCAAAACATCCTGATTAGCAAATCGATCGACAATGACATTTAAACAGTTTGTCTCATCAATTAATGTCTGAATAATGCCTGCATGCAAATCGGCCAACATATCATTCAGGTTCTGACCGTTTTGCCGCAGAGATTCGTAACGCTGATTGTAAGCGGGAGGATCAAGTTCTACCCATGCCACCCTGTTTGTATGAGTTTCGAAGATCTGTGGGGCAATAGCCCTAATCTTTTGATCAGATAACTTCTTGGAATCAGCAACGCCGATAGCCCGTAAATCGTGACAGGTTTCCTCACCGACAAAAACACCAGCCACAACGAGTGAACCGAAATAATCACCTTTCCCTGATTCATCAGTACCAATCCAATTTGTCCATCGATGATATTTCGATAAGCTCATGGTAGAACTCCTAACACACCATTGAAATACCTGTCAAGAATATTTTGAGTTGTTCAATCCAATTTGATACAATTATCGGAAGGGAGACAAAATTGACCAGAGTCAAAGTTTGCGGTATCACCAATCTTGAGGACGCTTGGACGGCAACTGAAGCGGGTGCGGATGCTCTCGGCTTTGTTTTTGTATCCAATACGCCACGTTACATCGAACCGGATCACGCTAGGACAATTATTAGACAACTTCCTCCCTTCATTATCACGACTGGTCTCTTTGTGGATTCAGATAGTGCTCAGATTCAAAATGTAGCTACAAATTGCCGTTTGGATGCTATCCAACTTCACGGCAATGAACCGCCCGAGTTATGTCATTCCCTAGACCTAAGAGTAATTAAGGCTTTTCGCGTAAAAGGAAATGAAACTCTGGATATACTGCCTAAATTCCAAGTCGACGCTTATCTGCTTGATACATATGTCAAAGGAAAAATGGGTGGAACAGGTGAAACATTTGACTGGGACCTAGCATGCCGTGCTAAACGGCACGGTCAAATTATATTAGCTGGAGGGTTGAATCCGTCTAACGTGTCAACCGCAATCAGTCAGGTAAAACCGTATGCTGTAGATGTCAGCAGTGGTGTGGAAGCAGAAGCCGGACGTAAAGACCCAGAAAAAGTCAGGGATTTCATCCGAGCCGTCCGGGAGGCAGATCTCAGTTGACAGGAAAAATTGATCTCATCTACAGGCGTTTACCGGATGGCGTAAATCATTTTGAGCAAAAACTGGTTTATAAAGACAGATCTGTCATCGTCACCACACAACAGATTACGCCTTCTGAACCGATCGTCGTTGAAGGAATAACTGTACTAGGTCCAAATTTCTGGGCCATCTGGTTCATCTTCGCTAAACAGTGGTATGATCTTGGCAAGATCTACAATCCTCAAGGCGAATTTACGGGTTACTACTGCGACATCATCAAACCAATGAAACGAAGTGGGACTCAGATCGAAATTACCGACCTTTTCCTGGATCTATGGGTAACTCCCGATCTTGGCTATCAGATTCTCGATCACGACGAGTTCGCGTCTGCGATTCAAAATGGATGGATCGAACCAGATCTGGCCAGTCAAGCCCAACAAGCGCTAGACCAACTGATAAGTGTTGTAGAATCAACCAATTTCCCACCGGAACCAGTTAAGCTGTTCGACCTAGACTGCATCGTTGAAAATACCGGCTTAGCACAACCTGATATGTGACATCCAGACTTGGATGATTCAGCCAAGCGTAATCAACTTTGACAGACCTGACCTGTAGCCCAAATTCCATGATGACTTGCCAAGGCTGGTTATGCAACCCAACCCGAAGTTAAATCAGATCGTGAACAGCCAATTGGTTTCCAAACAGAAATTGCAGCTCTTGACTCAATCGATATCGAATATCAGCCATCAATTGTAGATTCCGATCTGACTTAACATGAATTACGCTGATATCCCGCTTAAGGAAACTCTTGATCAATCAAGCTGAAATAGCAAATCTAGTTGTCTATTGCAATCGACGCCATCTCGCATTGATGACTTAAGGCCAATATCCTGTGGCGTTAAAACGTTGCCA
>DTUY01000195.1:0-1546 GCA_012963885.1 Candidatus Poribacteria bacterium
CTAAGGTGTGAAAGTTGTTTTGGCGATTAGGAGGGTTGTTTTGATGAGTTCACTCTATGTAAACGAGGGAAATCCACCAACATGTTTTTCAACAGACGATCGGCTACTGGATCTTTTCCCAGATTTTCTACGATGCGATGGGTGCACAAGATGTATATGCCCTTGCCATAGGATATCTGTGTTAGATCCGCGCCATGAAATGCTTCGGTGACACCAATGTAGTTCTGTTTATGTTTGAGACCAGCATACCAATCGTAAGTAATGTTGCCGCCAATCCAGTTACTTTTAGGTTCAACAATGGACCATTGGGAGACCACATTACGATATTCCTGGCCCATCAGACAGTTTGAGGGTAAACCGTCGTAAAATGGATGATTTTTGACAACGTGACTGCAAGGTGTCCAAAGTCCTTTGCCAGTGTATAGAGACAGCGAAAATGGAAGGATAGTGTCTTTCTCAAGGTGGCGAGACATATGGCTTCCTCTTGTCACCATCTTGAGATGCGTCATCTGCGGCAGGTTGAGGTATAGTGCTATGCCACCTCTTTCAACCCAGTTGGCCAGTTCGTTGAATCGTATATTGGATTCGCCATTCCAGCCATTAAGGTTTACTAACACAGACTGATCAGGTGGTAGTTGGCTTGAGAATGTCTGGAAAGTGGCTCCAGTATTGGATAGGTATTGACCCAGCGAACCATCCATATCAATCAGTGCAGGTGCAGAATCAGGCAGGTTAGATTTGCTCTTGTTAAGGATATAAACGCTGGATTGGTTTCGGATGGGCTCTACTTCTTCGGATTAGAAGGAGAGATCAATATGACACCTCCCTTCCACTCTCTCAGTGTTGATGTCGTATGCACCAAGATCAATAATTCCGTTGGGTATAATCATTTTTTCATTCACGTCTAATAGCGTTTGCCCATCGTTAGCTTTCACACGAAGTAAAAGTGTTCCTGACAATATGTCTCCATCGTTGACAGATGTAAGCAGGATTTGTACTGACCTTCCAGCGTAGACATTTTGATCGCTTGGGCGAATAGCAATGTAACGATCAGCGAACACTTTCTTAATTGCGTAATAGGGCTTTTTTGGATTACGAAAGTTATCGATAAGACCTGCACCGAGAACCCAGTCGCCGTCGTTGAGCGCATGAATGCCAATGCCAGCGATGTCCGGATTGAGGCTTAATTTTACCAGACTGGAAGCGATCGGGGTGTTTTCGTTAAACTCGGTGATTGTCCATTCGACCCCGGTAGACTGTAGTTTCAGACCTTGATTCTGAAATGTACTGGCAATGGTAACTTTGCCAGTGTTGATATCAGTAGTGACAAAAGTATCGTCGACATAAACGGTTCCTGTGGCCATGAGAGAGACTGGTTGCCAAATGCCGCCGGTAATGGCCCCACGCCAATGCGGCATGTCGTCGCGTCCCAGCCCGTCGATGACCACATCTCGAGTGATGAGAGGGGTGATTATACGGACTGCGATGAAGTTTTCTCCTTCGATCAGGAGATCATCGATTTGCAGTTCAAAACCTGTGTACCCAC
>DTUY01000195.1:1646-26424 GCA_012963885.1 Candidatus Poribacteria bacterium
ACCCACACTTCTGAGCGATAGTTGACCGCCTCGAAATGAATACGAATGATTTTTTTTGCCAGCCGGATGGCAAGTTGAAGTTTTTACCATACCAGGCAACGCCTTCATAGTCCTGTTTAAATTCTTCCAGACAAGCAGGTACAGTGACCTGTTCAATGTCCTGATAGCTATAGAAATCTTCTCGATGCTGCCAGTTGAGCGTTCGACCTTTATTATCGTGATCAAAGATGACTTGCCAGTTGCCGTCAAGGGTTACAATTTCTTTCATGCTTAAGGTCCTTGTTCGCCGGTAGCGACGATTGTGCCTGCTGGTAAAAGCAGGTCGAGTCCGTCTGGTAAATCGTCACCAATTTGGTTGAGCCAAGAGATAAGTTGGGTGTGAAGATTTTGCTCCACGGTTCTGGTTTTTGCATGGTTGGCAAGGTTCGTCATTTCGTGGGGATCGTTGTCAAGGTCATAGAGTTCATTAATATCTTGGGGATTCCAAACGTACTTGAATCGCTCGTTGCGAATGGCGCGTACTTCAAAGCTGTAGCCATTGTAGCGGTAGTAAACACCATAGGCTGATTGTTCCCAATCAGGGGGACGCCTAGATGTACCAACGAGTGGGAGCAGGTTACGTCCTTCTCGTGCAGGGTCAGTTAATCCTTCGTCGTTAATGAGACTGAAGAGAGTTTGTCCAACATCGAGTAATGAGACGAAAGTATCCTGAATTGCAGGGGAGGTATTGGGTGTGCGAATGATGAGTGGGATGCGCCAAACTTCCTCATAGAAATAAGCGCCTTTTTCGAAAACGATTGTGTGCGCCTTCCATATCTCCGTGGTCAGCGACAAAGACGACAGTTGTTGAATCAGTGAGGTTGAGGAAATCAAGCCCGTCGAAGACTCGACCGATGGCTTCGTCGACCATGGTAATGTGAGAGTGCGAATAGGCAATGACGGTTTTCCATTCTTCGTCGCTGAGGGGCGAGGTGTTCATACAACCCCACCAGGGCGTTGAGTGGAACCAGGAGCGTCCTCCGCAGTTGTGTCTTTCATGTTTGCTGGAAGCTCCACGCGTATACGTAGTTTTTGAGCCAGTTTGACGTACTCTTCGGGCAAGTGATGTGGGAAGTGTGGTGGTGCTGAAGATAGGGTTAGAAAGAAAGACTGGCCTGAAGCATTGACTGCCCATTTTTCAAGAAATTTTATACCCTTCTTCATAGTGGGAAAGGGCGGAGTTTTTCTTTTGGCTCCGAAGTATTGCCCCAGAATGGGGCATGGCCTCTGATCAGACTCTTGGTTTGTGTGTCGTAGTTGTCAACAGTTTTCTGGTAGCAATGGTCGCTTGTTTGAGGATGGTAGGGTTTTAGTCTGACTTCAAGGTTAGGGTCATATCCATGCGCGCCATGTTTTTCTGGATTGATATGACCAAGGTGCCATTTGCCGTAGTAACCGACATGGTAGCCGAGAGAAACGGCTTCCTCAATCCAAGTTTTTTGGTCTAGAGGCATGGATTGCTGCAATGAGTAGCCGACGGATTGATTGTCGTAGACCTCGTTTTGATGCGGCCAGCGGGAGGTAAGCAGCGTAGCACGGGCGGGTGTGCAAAGCGGACAGGAAGTGAAGGCATTATTGAATACTGTACCTTCGGAAGCCAGCCGATCTATATTGGGGGTCGGAATGTCAGCACCTCGAAAGCTAAACGCCCAAGCCGGCCACTGATCAGTAAGAATAAATAATATGTTATTCATGGCCTCAATTTTATCATTTCCATCTTTTTTATCGGAAATAAAAGCGTGTTTTTTTAAGAATATCAAATAATGGAGATTAATTGGTCCCCGCCTGATTGTTTACCTCATATGCTCCAATATCAATAAAATTATTTCCTATAATGGAGACTCCCCAATAGTCTTGTCCTCCATTATTACTTATAAACACCCCACTATTAATTGTGGGTGAATTGGCCTGTAATTTGTAATCATTCGCATTGATTCCACCTTTGTTTCTAAAAATAGGATCTGCAAATACAGCATTATTTCCAAAAGGGAGTATTGCATATCCCTAAATTGTTATAATTAAGAGTACCTTCAACATAAATAATGTTGTTTTTAACTGTATTATTGTTCGTGTTGCTTTCAAATCGTATTTGGGTAGTAATTCTTGCTCCAGCATAAATGGTATTGTTATACACATGATTATTTGTAGCCTCCACTTTGGGTTGTCCATTAAAACCCGTAAAGTCAGAGAACCAAATTATTTTTCTGTCCTGAGTAGCCCCTTTTTGACCTTTAACTCGTGTGCCATCATTAATGCTTACATTATATCGATAAATACAGTTTGGTATTAGCCCTATAAATCCAACAAATCCACTAAAAAATACTATTCCGAAGCCGCCTATGTGATCCACTGTACTATTTCTTATAGTTATAGCTCTATGGAACTGATACTTTGATGTTGGTGAATTTTGATTAGGAATCCATTTATTGCAATACCATAATATGCATTATTCGTTATTTCGCAATCTTCAATGGTAATACCATCAAAATATGTTTTTGCTCTCCCAGAAGATGTGATATAAATGCTGTGTCCTTTGTAGACATGCTTACTGTTTTCATTTGAAGAGCTGTTATTAGGATATATTTGGTGAATTTTAAGGTTTTTAGAACAATGTGTTGCTTAATCTGGCCTAATAAAGTAGTTGCAAAAAATTCTGTGCGGAATTCTAAAGCATTGGTATCTGGACTATTCCCGCCATCGTTGATTAGCTCCAGGTCGTGAAATTCCTATCCTTAGCAGGTTGACTAAGTGAATGCTCGCTTTTTTATTTTCTCTGTTAATAATGGGGCTCGAATCACCTCCATATTTACCGGCAAGGGTTGGGGCAGTTGAATTACCATTTGAACGGGGTTTTAGAGTTCCCAAAATACGAGTCCGAATTTGAATAAAATTTGATCTCCAGGAGAAAAGGAGGATGTATTTACTTTTGATGAAGATTGCCAAGCAGTTGCTTCTGATGTTTCATTATTTGTGCCAGATCCTGTGACAGCATCAACATAATAACTGGTTTGGTTACCTTTAGCCCAAACAGAACTGCAAATTGAAATAAGCAGTAATACTAATAGACTAATTCGTTTCATTTAAATGACTCCATATTTCCAAAGCAGAGTAGTTTTTTATTGTAGCAAAATCGGCTACTCTAGCTATCCTCCAGTTTAAGGTTGAATACTCTCCGAAAAAACTTATCACCAATAGATAACGATCTATCGGTTGGTAAATTTTTTATAATGGTTTTTTTATTTTCACATCCTATAATTCCCAAAATGATGTTGTTTAGTATAGATGAGTGAAATCAAAAACGATAGAATTATTAACACCGCTGATGGAAAAAATGGTTAGAGCGAAAGATTAGTCTGGAGTACATTGAGGAGAGAATAATGGAGACTAGGAAAAAGGTTATTATCATATAGACGTGGGAAAATCCTAGTCGAATCTCGTCGACTACTGCCATGCTATCTGAATTGAATCGAAATTTTTGGAATGATTTGGGGAACAATTGGGTAAGTTGTTGAATTGGCCGGTGAAATGGGTTAAATAGGATCAAAGAATGCCTTGCTTGACCTGATACAAGTATTACAGGATCAAGATAAGTATGTTTGTGTTAATGTTGCATCGGCATTAAAGAGTATAGGTACACTTGAAGCACTTAATGCAGTTGAGGAATACGAAAAGAGCAATTGAAATAAAGGATACTGCAGTTGTAATTCTTGTCTACAGCCTTTACCGGGGCAACACAAAGAGATCAGGGGGCATATCAGCGCCTGGGTTGAAACAGTAAGTTCCAGAGGTACCTTCCTCACGTCACTTTGGCTATTATATAGTGGAGAAAGACTTTCATAATAAAGGGAATACTATGGTTCAAAGATCAGTTGTCGTGTTGTTGGTGATAATGGTTGCCTTTATTGGTTGTGGTGATGATGAACTTGAGAAAGTGAAGCCCAAAAATGTTGGAGATCTCCCTCCTCTGGGGATGGCTCTGATACCTGTCGGTAGCTTTGGAATGGGCGATTATTTGGATAATATGGATAGAGCTTTACCCGTGCATACAGTGGAATTAGATGCTTTCTATATGGATGTCAACGAAGTGACAGTGGGTCAATTCAGGGAGTTTATCCAGCAGAGCGGATACAATTATGAAGGTAATTGGTTGAATGTAGACAAGTATTCACCCACTGTCGACCACCCGATGATCTATGTGACTTGGTATGATGCCGTGGCCTATGCCAAGTGGGCAGGCAAACGATTGCCCACTGAGGCAGAGTGGGAATATGCTGCTAGAGGCGGACTGATTGGCAAGCGGTATCCGTGGGCTGATGCTGAAAGTGTCGCACGAAAATATGCTAATTACCACGGTATTGGTGGCAAGGACAGGTGGGATAAATCCGCTGCGCCAGTAGGTAGATTTAAGCCGAATGGCTATGGATTATATGATATGGCGGGTAATGTCTGGGAGTTGTGCGCTGATTGGTATAATGGAACCTACTACAGCAATTCACCGACTAAGAATCCTCTAGGACCTGACACGGGCCAGTTGTTTGATTGGGGAGGACCATGCCGAGTGTTACGTGGGGGGTCTTGGTACAGCGTTGCTAGTGCCCTGCATGTCGCTTTCCGCGCCTTCTTAACTCCGGATGATAGGCACTACTTCACCGGCTTTCGCTGTGTAGTAGGATTACCTGAGTAGCTGCTGTTGCAATTCTTGTCTACTGTCTTTTCCAGGGCAACACAAAGAGATCAAGTGTCATAACAGCGTCCGGGTTGCAACAACAGTTTTCACAGATACCTTCCTCGCATTACTTCAGCTTGTGATATAGTATCTTAATAACAAAAAGGAGATAAATCATGAATCTCAAACACAAAAACCATTTAATATTTAGTTTCGGATGCTTAATTTTCACCTGTGTATCCTTTTTTGTTTCTTCAGGAAAAAGTCATGCCAGACTGGAAGGACTTGTAGGCGCGTGGCTCTTTGACGAAGGCAAAGGAAACGTAGCGGAGGATGCATCTGGAAATGGTCATGATGGAGAAATAAGAAAGGCTAAATGGGTTGAAGGGAAATTCGGGAAGGCGTTGAAATTTGATGGAGATGGCGCAGTGGTTATTCTACACTCGGATGACTTTACCTTGGAGGTCTTCACAATCGCAGGATGGGTGAAGTGTAAAAACCACGGGGCCTGGCAAACCATCATCACGAAAACAGGCGAAAACGAAGGGGCTCAGCCAAGAACCTACGGCACATTTGTAGTTCCAAACAATGGAGGTATCCACTTTTCTCTTCAAGGAGGCAATACAAAAATAAACAGCGCTGAACAAGTGACTGATGGGAACTGGCACTATGTAGTAATGACTCGCGATAAAAAAGGAAAGTTGCGAGGCTACATTGATGGCAAAAAAGTTGTAGAGGGAGACTCCCAAAAACCAGGGGCAAATGACGAGGATGTGTCCGTTGGTGCTGGCGGAGGAGGAGTTCGGTATTGGCTAATAGGCGCTGTTGATGAACCTGCTATTTTTGACAGAGCATTATCGGAAGCTGAAATCAATGAACTAATGGATAATGGGATGCAAGTGGTACTAGCTGTAAACACTTCTAACAAGCTGGCGACAACTTGGGGAAATATCAAGGAGAGCCCCTAGATTTATGTAAAATAAATCTACATAATTTGTGTTTGAAAATGTCGTTGGTTTGAACTATCTCAGATGTGTGGGTGATTTAGTTATAGGTGTTGTCTAGGCTTACAGTTGATTTTGAGGTCTGTCAGTCTTTTCCAGGAGCAGCATAAACTATCGGGTGTCATAACATAGGGCTGGACTGAAACAGACGTTTCTAGAGGTACCTTCCTAGTGTTACTTTGTAAAATAACGTCAAACCAGAAACCTCGCTTAACTATCTGTAGCTTGTGAAATATATAATGTAGTAGAGTAAGACTCTTATGATGAAAGGAATACTATGGTTAAGAGGTTAGTTATTGTGTTGATGGTATTTATTGGATATGGTGAAGATGAACCTAAGAAGGTCAAGCCGAAAGAGGTTGAAGTTGACCTCCATCAGAAGATGGTGCTTATTCCTGAAGGGGCAATTACTGTAGATGATGAAATGGTTAACGTGAATGCTTTCTATATGGATAAATATGAAGTGACGGTTGGACAGTTCAAGGAGTTTGTTAAGAGAGCAGATTATGAATATGATCTCTGGGACGATGTGGCTGAGTATTCACCTACGGATAGTCACCCGATGATCGAACTCAGTTGGTACGATGCCAAAGCCTATGCTTGGTGGGCAGACAAGAGGTTACCGACTGAAGTTGAGTGGGAATATGCAGCACGGGGCGGCTTAGTTGATAAAAGATTCCCTTGGGGTGATGATGGAAATGTTGCCAGAGACTATGCTAATTACGCTGGCGATTGGTGGCAAGGATCAGTGGGTGTGCAAACAGCACCAGTAGGTAGTCTTAAACCAAATAGTTGCGGTTTGTTTGATATGGCGGGCAACGCTTCGGACTGGTGTCAGGATTGGTATGACAGTGGTAAAGACACCAAAGTGTTGCGCGGTGGCTCTTGGCACCTCAATGCAAGCAATCTGCTGCCACTGCTTTAACAGTCCGAATGATAGGAGCTTCATCAACGGATTTCGTTGTGTGTCAGAAAACTAATCGAAGCATTGCAAGATCCATAGGTTCGTGTTCATGTAACATATGCATTAGTTCAGAGAGGAAAGGCCGCCTCCAAATTTGCAACTCAATACTTAAGTCTGTTAAACTCTGTTTGTTTTTCAAGACCTCTCGCTGGACTAGCGAAAAGTCAGGTCTGTGGAGGAAGTGTGAGACCTGTGGAGCATTGGTTGGTTCGCCACCGTAAAAGTTCCGACAAAGACTTTAATGCGAGAACCAAACATGTTCCGTGGGCAACTTCCAATGAAACAGAAAAACCCAATTGTAAAATTGGGAATCTCCCTCCTTTAGGGCGGAGAGGATATTAATGTTTCAAAGATTTTTGAAAGGAGTAGGCCATGCTCACGCAGGAACAAATTGATTTTTATCACGAGTACGGATATTTGGGTGTGGAAAATGTGCTGAGTGAAGATGAGGTGGCAGAACTTCGATGTGTAACGGATGAATTCGTGGAGAAGTCGAGGGAGGTAACCGAACACACGGCAGAATTTGATCTAGAACTGGGCCACACACCAGACAACCCAAGATTGCGCCGGTTGAAGAGTCCAATTTTGCTGCACGAATTATATCGAAAGTTACTGCACCACGAGAATATTTTAGCGCACGTGTCTCAGCTGATTGGTTATGGCTTGCGCACCAATGGAAATAAACTGAATATGAAGCAGCCCGGATATGGCAGCCCGGTTGAATGGCACCAAGATTGGGCATTTTATCCGCATACTAACGATGATTTGCTGGCTGTAGGCGTGGTCATTGACGATATGACCGAAGAAAATGGGCCGTTGCTGGTGATTCCAGGTTCACACAAGGGGCCGATTTACGATCACAATTTGGATGGTCACTTTTGCGGTGCAGTAACAGATTCGGCATTTAGTGACAAGGCTGCTGTATCTGTAATAGTCAAGGCAGGTGGAATTACGATTCACCACGTTCGGATGCTGCACGGTTCGGTGGCCAATACGTCGGATCATCCACGAAGATTGTTGTTATTTCAATATTGTGCAATCGATGCGTTTCCGCTGAGTGGTCCTAAGGATTGGGATTCATTTAATGAAACGATCGTGCGTGGCGAGCAGACAAATATTCCGAGAGTGGAACCTGTGCCAGTACGTATGCCATATCCCCCTGCGTTGCGGACGGGATCGATTTATGAATCACAGACGATTTTGAAAGAATCGAATTTTGGGAAGAGATGATGACATATCATAAACATAGTGATGATGTATCATAGCGGGCAATGGGAAATTAATTTCATTGTTTTAAAGGGAGCTTGCATATGAACCGGTTGAGCAAATCAATGCGGCAGAAATGGCAGGATCAAGGGTATTTGCATTTGAAAAATGTGATCTCCAAAGATGAAGCTGCCGGGTATCTCGATGCGGCCAACGAAGTGATCGAGGGGTATGAAGCTGAAAATCCAAAAGTGCGCAAGGGCGGTGTCTATACGATTATTCAGACGCTTTTTAGAACGGATGGCATTGATGGTCTGATGGATCATCCCAATTTGTTTGGCATTATTCTCGACTTGATGGGGCCTTATCTTCAGATTATGGGTTCGCAGATCTACGTGCGTTATCCAAGTGAGGGCAAGAGAAATTTATCAGGGTGGCATACCGATGCTGGTCGATCACTAGCGCAGATTCGGGTGGCCCCAGATAGTTTACCGCTCAACTTTAAGATTCAATTTTTCCTGACCGATATTCCTGAAGAGAATCATGCGAACTTTTGTTTGGTACCCCGCAGTCATCATCGACCCGTTCCTGAGGGAAGTTTGTCTCGTAATGAAACGCCGCCTGGTGGTTTCCAATTGATTGCTGAGGTGGGGGACTGTGCGATTTTCCCAAATACCCTGTGGCACGCGGTTGCGCCCAATCATTCCGATATAGTGCGTCGCAGCATCACTTTTCGATACGGGCAGATGTGGTGTCGACCTTATGATTATGAAAAGTGTCCTGAAGATGTGCTGGCTCGGATGACGACTCGACAACGTCGATTGATGGGCGATTTGGGTGAGTGTTACACAGCAACGGATTATTTCAAGCCAAAGGATCAGATCGAAGTGATTATGGATGGCCTGGATTTTGAATGTCCAAATATATAAGTAACATATTTCATTCTTAAAGAAAGCACCCTCATCAGGTAATAAATCTGATGAGGGTGCTTTCTTGTTATTTCATCCTTTATATTCAAATTCGATAAACCCTTGCCGCTGTGCCATAAAACAGCTCGTGCTTTTCCTCTTCGGAAAAGTTTGCCACTATTTTCTCACCGGACTGGCCGACATTGTGTTCGTGGTTGTCACGGCGAATTCGCAACACGAAGTTGACGAAAAGAAGAGAAGAAGATCGATGCCGAACGGTGATACCGTAACGAATTCCATTCAGACGTTGGACCCGAAAGATGTTTTGAAGGAACATGGTGATACAGGACGTTTTCCGAAATTACGGGTCATCTCTACCTTGTCACCGGTGGTGGTTCGTTAGAAATTGTCGATGAAGTCCGAATATGGAATCGAGTCTTGCCCGATGACGAAATCAAGTTCAGTATGGAAACAGGAGAAAAGAAGTTCTTGGCAGTTCAGCCAGTGGGCAAATTGGCCTTCACCTAGAGTCAGTTGAAGACCCAATAACCAAATCTGAAGGAAGTGTTGACATAGTCTTGAAAGACTAACAAAATAAAAAATATTTTAAATTGAAGGTTATCGAGATACTGAAGAGAATATTTCAATCGGCATAAAAATGATAAAATAAAATTTTTATAATACTTGAGAACAATTTGTGGATTCCAATCGAAAAGGCTCAATTGAGTTTGCTAGCCGTTTTGAAAGTACAATCATTAATTCTGAAAACGAAGATTTATGGGTACAAACGGGTCAGATTTCACATCTGGTCTACTCAATGAATGGGGGAAATATATTCAAGCTGCTTCAGGCTTCGCCGACCTGAAACATCTTGTCAGAATTGCTGATGCAGAGAATGAGACGGGACCAAAATCAGGTTTATTTGTAAAGGAACTTTATAGCTACCAGAAATCTGGAGTCGCTTGGCTTAAGAGCTACGCTATAAGTTCTTTCAGAACAATCTGGCAGATGACATGGGGCAGGTCCCTGTACCTTCTGATCATTGTCATGTGGTCCGGTGGCAGTTGGTATGTAAGATGGTTTATAATGTTGTCTTATGAGTTCTGAATCTGACATTGCTATATTGAATCAGCCGCAGTGGCCGAGTATAAAACGTATTTTGCTTCATGTGTGGTTAGGCTTCATCGTTTTATCAACGTTAATAATTTGTTTATGTACGCTTAATTATGCACATAGTTGGGGTGGTGATTTTTCGGCCTATATTATGCAAGCCCGGAGTATTTGCCAATTTTCTACGGGCGAATTTATTGAAAATAATCGCGTTACAGTTGAGCAATCATCAACGCGGGTAGGCCCGGTCGCTTATCCGTGGGGATTCCCAGTGATGTTGGTCCCCATTTATGCTACCTGTGGGTTGCATTTGTTTGCTTTAAAAATGGTAGGGGTTTTGTCTTATCTGGGTCTATTGGTGGTTATTTGGTACGGGTTTGAGCGCTTCCACACACCTCTTTGGCGATCAGCTTGCGTACTGCTGTTTGCAGTAAATCCGACACTAATTGGGTTTACAAATCATATATTATCCGACATCCTATTTTTATGCATTTCGACCTTAGCTATATGTCTCATGGGTCGAATTATTGTAGAACAGCATATGTTGTGGTCACCGATGAAAGACAGAATATTGTTGGGCACTGTTATTGCCTGTGCTTTCTTTGTACGGACTAATGGGATATTGTTGTTTGGCGTACTGTGTTGGTCTCAATTGGTTGTCATGTGTTCGTTCATCTGGAATAGGCACAAGCAGGGAACGACCTGGAGAGAAGCTGCTGTTGGTTTATGCAAAAAAGATTCAGAGAATCCACATAAGAGGCTTTTGCCATTTGTGCCATATATAAGTTTAGGCTGCCTTATTTTATTCTGGAAATTAATCTTGGCAGAAGGAGGTACTTCACACTTTGAACATTTAGAACATGTTAACATTGAAAGCATCAAGGAAAATAGTATTTATTATAGAGATTTATTAGCCAACTTTTTTAGTGGTATACCTGATTACGAAGACCATAAAGGGCAATGGATCGCTTACATAGCTACGTTGCCTTTTGTTGTTATTGGATTGATACGCCATATACGCATTGGCCACCATATGTTGATTTATGTTCTATTAACATATGTGCTTTTTATATTGTGGCCACATAAACAAGGGTTGCGGTTTTTATTTCCTGTGTTGCCATTTTATATGCTATTTTTTATATCTGGTCTTTCTTTGTTCGCACGTGGCAGTTGGGTATGGATTGAAATCTCAACTACGTTTGTATGTGTATTGCCGGTTTTATTTATGCTGTTTCATTTTGGATCTCATTCTATTCACCAGGCTGAGATGCAATTGCAAACCAAGGATATGGTGAAACACGGACCTTTTTCAGATGACTCATTGGAAATGTTTGATTTTATTCAGGAACAGACGACCACAGAAGATATGATAGTGTTTTTTAAGCCACGGGTTATGCGTCTGATGACGAATCGCAATACATTGCGCATTGACAATATTAATGACCTGTTTGTTGCTGACTATGTATGCTTTTTTAATAACCTCCATCCATTTAGCATTGACCACATGCAGGCACTCGAACGACAGCAACGAGCCGAAATTAAATTTTCAAATAAGAATTATGTCGTCTATAAACTGCATCATACAGTTTCAGTGGCAGATTAACCAAAAAGCATTAGGCGCAACAATAGGCGTTAGGCACAGAAGGATCGGTAGTCATTCCAGGTAGCCACAAAGGCGAACTTCCATTGCCCGAAGAACATGAGGCGATGTGAGCAATATGAGCGGTACGTGGTAGATGTCAATGCCAAAGCCGGCGACGCCGTTATTTTCACCGAGGCACTAATCCCTGGTACGTTGCCATGGAAGGCGAAGCATCAACGACGGGCGTTGCTCTATAAGTTCAGTCCGGGATACCAAGCCTTCAGTGGGGGGGAGCGCATGAAAAATCATTTCCGGACTACATTCTGGACGTGACCGAGGAGCCACGTATGGCCATGAAGCCGCCGCACTACCGCCACCAGCGTCGGGTCAATGAAAAGTTTCAAGAACCCAACCTAGGAGGAGCCGCTTTTTCAGCGATGGCAAACGGTCAAATCAAGGGCTGTAGGACCCGTCGATGATGGCACGAGAATTGACTGTATGAAGCAGTGGCATATAGGGTTTAGGGGCAAGGGGCATTTCCTAAATCTACACTATAGACATGGGAGAACTGCTGCAAATCGCCGACAGCCGAGGAAAAAGCAAAGATAGAGTGCTGGATTGGCAGGGGCAGTAGTTAGCCTCGAAGGCAGCCTTCAGCTTCGCCATTAGCGGCTTGGTCTGTTGACTTTGTAGTTTAATTTAGTATACCCCTTCAGCTTTTTGACGTAGTTGACTGCATCTTTTTCGTAGCTGAGTAAGTTGGTCAGCAAACTCTATATTATTAGTTAGGTTTATTCTTTCTAGTGGATCTGTTTTTAAGTCGTACAATTCCTCATAGATTGGTTGTTGCTCAAAATATCGGATATACTTCCAACGTTTTGTTCGGACACCCTCACTCTTATGAATTTTTGGATGATCAAACAGATGTTCGCGGAAGAAATCGGTTCGCCATGTTTTTGGAAGGCGATCAGCTAGTAAGGGAACTAAACTGCAACCTTGCGTTCCCCATGGTATGTCCAGACCAGCCAGTTCCAGAATTGTGGGTGCAATATCTAGATTGAGCACCATCTGTTCAATCGTAGTACCACAGCTCATGGTTCCTTCCAATCTCGGATCGAAAATAATCAGCGGAACACGAATGGAGTCTTCGTACAGCAACCAGCAGTCACTCAATCCACGTTCACCATAAAACATACCATGATCTGACATGAATATGATGATTGTGTTATCCTCCAGCCCAAGTTGGTTAATCTCTTTTTGTATTCTGCCGATGGCTGTGTCTACTCCACTGACCATGCGGTATAATCCTTTCATCATCCGTTGAAACTTTTCGGTTGTATCAAACCTCCAGTACCAGCGTTCACGCCCAAGAGATTGCTGAAGAAAATCAGGTAAGTTGGCAAAAAAATCGGGATCCGAATTAACTGGATTAGGGATGGTCACCTCCTGGTAAAGATGATCGACGTCTGACGGCCAGAAATATTGCTGAGGGGCATTGTCCTGAGCGTGGGGCGCATTGCAACTGACAAACAGACAGAAAGGTTGATTTCGTTTGCAACCTCGTAGGAAGTCAACCGCCTTCTCTGCAGTAACATCAGTTAAGTGCTTCATGCTGCCATTTGTCTGCTCTACCAAGTATCCGTTAGATCCCCAATGCTCAAAATTGTCAAAGACATCAAACATCTTTCCTAGTGCTTCTTTTTCATCTTCCACCAGTAATTCCCCATTAGATTCTATACCGAATTTACCGATAAATCCGGTATAAAAACCGGCTAATCGTAGAAGGGCCGGATAGCTGATATTTGTCAACTAGCTGCGTAACGGCGGCGTGTTAAATGTAAACTGGTGCCTTCGTTCGTAGAGTCCAGTGAGGAGGCTGGCTCGGCTGGCCGCACAGATCGGAGCCGTGGCAAACGCGTTGGTAAAACGCACTCCCTGATTGGCCAGATTGTCCATGTTTGGTGTGTAAAGAATGGGATTACCCGCACACCTCATGAGATCGCATCTCTGATTATCAGTTAATAGAAAGATAATGTTAGGACGTTTCATATGTTGAAGGTTGGAATCAATAACCAGTTGATCTTAATTTGTTATGAATTGCGCGGCTAAATCGAACTGATAAATCGGTTGAGCGTGATACGTCCTGGCAATTGAGATATCAGGTGATAGGGTCACTAGATTTTGGTCTTTTCCTGACAATAATCCGAAGATTCCAAGCACACTCAGCGGTGAATTGATATTACCATGGTTTCTAATGATTACTTTGACTTTTGTTTAATTCAATCACTTAGTAACCCTATGTAGCAGAGCTACCTGTCCGATAATAGCACCAATTGGCAGATAACGGTAAATTCAGTCAATGCTAAGCTATCAAATTATACTACTATAAAATTGGATTTAAGGTGACAACATTCATCTACAATCAGCGGCCCTCAGCAGTCTTACATCCTGAAGTTGCTAAGCAATAGCATCCGACTAAGAATGGGAAGTTGACTCCTGATGGTGTAGTTGCTGGAGGTGAAGTACATCATCAGAAACCAACATAGAACTGCTGCAAAAGTGGTGAAGAACGTGACCGCGATCGACAATACGACCGCCAAAATCATCCAATGCGCCAGTCTCATGTTTCTAGATGGGTGATGATGAGTGTTCGCCAATCGAAAATTCTGGATTGAGTGTGCCATCAGCGATTGCGATGACCAATTGGGAATAGAAGATCTATCGAAACTCAACAAGATTTAGGTTGCGGACTTCCAACACTCGCCCACCAAAGATCATGCGAAAAAAATTGAACGGCGTGAAACCGACTCCTGTTTCGTTTGGTAGGGATGGTGTTCTGTTGATTTGGAGTCTTGGCAGTATGTTTACGGTTACCATCTTTCTACAGAAACCCGAGCGGTGGTCGAAAAGAGCGTTCTCCGACCAACAGTGACAGGGAAACCCGGTCTCATCCCACTAGACCTAATAGCGATTTGTTGCTATAATAGCCGCCTGACGTATATTCAGCGACCTAGATGATACGAAATATAACCTAAAAATAGAGAGGATGTTGCTTCGCTAAAACAAACCAGCGAACGTAATCGCTAACAAGTTATGAAAGTTCTAATTACCGGTGCCAGCGGGAAGCTGGCCGGTTTCGTCATCCGGGAACTGAGAGATCAGTACCAATTGGTGCTGACATCGCGTCGCAAACCCGACGCCGAATTTTCCGACCTGCCTTGGATTAAAGGCGATCTGAACAGTTTCTCAGACTGCCAACAGGCAGTAGACGGAATTGAAGCTATCCAGCACTTAGGTGCGCAACCGAATCCGGTCGACCACCCCCAACTCCGACAACAAGCGCAAGAAAATGGGATTCCTTTCGACGCCACTTTTAAGACTAACATGCTTGGCACCTACTATCTGATGCAGGCAGCGGTCAAGGCTGAGGTAAAGACCGTCGTCATGGCGGGGAGTAACTGCGCCCTGGGACACGGTTTTCGGATCAGCGAGACCCCGTTTTCAATCCAGAAACTGCCGATTGACGAAACGCATCCCTGTTTCCCAGAGGATTCTTACAGTTTCTCCAAGCGAGCAGGCGAAGACCTGTTAGCTAGTTATACGCGAGCTTATGGCGTTCGCACCTACATGACTCGCCCAGCGGGAATCACGCCACTAGAACGTCGGCAGTCGATGGCTGAGAATGTTAAACTGGCCACGGACTGGAATCCTTGGTTGTGGTGTTGGGTGGGCAGCGAAGATGTGGCTAAGGCTCACCGTCTCATCATGGAGGCTTCTGTGGGTCAACTTGGTCGTTCAATCCCCCTACATGATGTCTACTTCCTCAACGCCGCGGATACGAGTGCGCTGGAACCATCGGCGGAATTGGTGAAGCGGTTCAAGCCGGAGTTAGCCGATCAGGCCGAGAATTTAGTTGGCCATCAATCTTTCCTGAGTTGTCAGAAGTTAGAGTGGACAATCGGTTGGAAACATCAAACCAGTTGGAGGAGTTATCTCAAATGAATGACATTGTAAGAATAGGCGTGGTTGGCGCCGGAAGCATCTCGGTGCGTGGGATTATGCCGCACCTGGAGCAAGACGATGTGCACGATCGGGTACAGATGACGGCGGTCTGCGATCCTGTTCCGGGACGGGCAGAGGCCGCCGCCGAGCGGTTTAACATTCCCCGGGCCTTTGAAAGTTACGAAGACCTACTCGATTCTAAATCGGTAGATGCTGTTACGATCGCCTCTCCCATTGGATTGCATTATGAGCAAGGTAAGATGGCAATCGATGCTGGTGTTCACGTCCATTTCAACAAATCCATGACCACCACTGTTGAGGAAGCCGATGATCTGATTAAGTCGGCGCAGCAGCATGGCCTCAAATTAGTCGCTTCACCAGGCGAGATGCTTCGACCGCTGAATCGCCGCATACGAGAATTGATACTGGAAGGTGCATTGGGAAAGCTGGCTTGGGCAGTGACGGGCGCAGCTTTTGGTCGATACCACGAACAGGAATCGGTTCGATGGGGAGAGGATATCCTCTCCAACATCAATCCGGCCTGGTATTTCCGTCGTCCGGGGGGTGGACCTTTGTACGATATGACGGTTTACGGTCTTCATGCCCTGACCGGTGTCCTAGGACCGGTCCAACGAGTAACCGCCTTCTCTGGTGTGCGGATTAAAGAACGGGAATTTCGTGGAGAAATGCTCCCCTGTGACATGGACGATAATACGCTTCTGACGCTCGATTTCGGTCAGTCGCTATTTGGGTTTGTCTATGGAACGGCTGCTGGTGGCTTACCCGACATTGGGCGCTTCGCCATTTTCGGTCTCAACGGTTCCATTCGTTTAGGTAAACTGAATGGTCAACCGATCGACTACCCGGAAAGTCAACTGGAAGCGGAAATCGGTGGTAACGCCTCACTCCCACATGTGGTCGATGCTCACTATCAGATTCAGGAAGCCCATGTCTACGAGGACATTATGCAACTGGTGGATTGGATCCGATTGGGGAAACCGACTCTGGCCAGTGCCGAACATGCGCGGCATGTGATTGAGATCTTCGATGCCGGCTATCGATCGGCTGAAACTGGCATAGCTCAAGATCTGCGCACCACCTTCGAAACCATACAATAGACCCTCTGTCAGTGGAAATCGAATCTCACATCAAAAAAGCACTCAAACGAAATCTCCAAGTGCTTTTTTGACGAAGTTCAGCCATCTGATATACCAATCGTTGTAAGATCAGTGCATCGGCACTTATTTGGTCTTATGTACTCCAGGTCACCGCCAAATCATTTCCCGGATTGATAGCCGGTGGAATGCGTTCCAAGGCATAGAGGACAGAACGCTCGATCAATTTCCAACCCTCATTGGTAATCATCCCTTACACTATGTGGGAAGCATTTTGCATAATGCTTAAGAACATCTGCAATTTTGCGGATGGGTGGAATAAACTTGCTCCACGGGCAACCAAAATTGAAAGCTCTTGACAGTACCTTCTGCCATGCTAGATACATCCACTCTCAAGCTTTATTCGCTAACTTCACGCAGTATGCTAATTGGTCTTTTGGGGGTTACAATACAGTGTTTGGTGACCCCCTACAACGATTTTCTCGTTGGCGGCACCTATCTTGCTGGAAACCATCTCCCAATTGCGGTTGTTTTTAGCCTCACAGTGCTCATCCTTGTCGTCAATGTATTGCTAAAGAGAATCAAGTTAGGTATGCAGTTAAGTGCGGCAGAGCTTACTATCATTTGGGGGATGATGCTTGTGGCGTCAGGAATCCCATCTTCGGGGCTTATGCGTTATCTTATTCCCTTGCTCGTGAGCCCATTCTACTTTGCGACGGCCGAAAACGAATGGGCAGACCTTTTCCACCAACATCTACCAAGTTGGATGGTGGTCAGCAATTCGAAGGCGGTATCATACTTTTATGAAAAACTGCCCGATGGAGAAGCAATTCCATGGGAGGCCTGGTTGAAGCCGATGCTTGCGTGGAGTGGATTTGCCCTTGTTTTCTTCTTCATGATAATTTGTTGGTGTGTCCTTCTTCGCAAGCAGTGGGTCGAGCATGAACGATTTAGTTTTCCGCTCGTGCAGTTACCAATGGATATGTTCCAACCCCCCGAAGGAAGAGATCTAATCAACCATTTCTTCAAAAACCATGTGATGTGGATTGGGTTTATTATCCCCGTTGCACTACATGGTTTAAGAGGGTTACACCTCTACTTTCCGTCCATTCCGAATCCACCCGTTTTCTTCCCAATTTCAAGATATTTCACCGAGAAGCCTTTCTCTGCATTAGCATGGTGGCCCTCCGTTCAATTTTTTATCTACCCCTCTGTAATCGCTGTCGTATACCTGTTGACACTTGAGATTTCGTTCAGTTTCTGGTTTTTCTTTCTGCTGACAAAAATGGAGACGGTCCTAATTTATGCCGCTGGGTTCAAAATAAACGCTGGGATGTTCCAGCAGAATCAACAGATGGGGGGGTTTCTTGTGTTTATCGGTTTCATCATCTGGCTTGGTAGGGATCACTTCAAAAATACCTTCAGTACATTGTTTGAGAGAAAAACTGCCAATGATCAGAATGAACCCCTCCCATACGCTTGGGCGGTGATAGGACTCATCTGTGGCCTGCTTCTGCTTGCACTGATGTGTATGCTCGCTGGAATGAGCTTTTGGGTTGCGATATTTATCCTTGTACTTTTCTTAGGACTGTCGACGGTCATGACATGGATGGTTGTGAATGGAGGTCTATTATTTGTGCTTTACTCTTTCTTACCAGGAGATTATCTTATCACACTCTTTGGCAGCGCACGGGTAAATGCCCCAAGTTGGACAATTGTTGTCTACGAACGGGTATTGATGTTTGATATGCGAGAGTTCATGATGCCAAGTGTGATGAACAACTTCAAGATCGCCGATCCAATTCGAGTGAAACAGCGTTCCTTGTTGATCGTGATGGGACTGGCAATGGTACTTGCTATCGGCGTTTCATACTATTCATCGTTAAACTTAATCTACAAGCGGGGGGCGTTGAATTTACAGCATTGGACATATGTAAACTCCGCAACGTCACCATTTACACGACTTGCTAGTATTCTTCAGCACCCCACGGGAATCGAGATCGATCGGCTCACCTCACTGGTCATCGGAGGATTTGCGATCTTCGGCATGCTCTTGATGCGTCATCATTACCTCTGGTGGAAGATTCATCCGATCGGCTTCTTAATGACAACAAGTTATGCTACATATTGCTACTGGTTTTCGTTCTTCCTCGGTTGGATTTGTAAATATATCATGCTCAAATTTGGTGGCTTTACATACTATCGTAAGCTACGTCCGGTGTTTCTCGGAATCATCTTGGGAGAATGCTTAATCGGTGGGATCTGGATCATCGTCGGGCTTGTGACAGGGATCGGGTATCGATTGCTTCCAGGATAGCGACATAGGCCGGTAGTTTGAGAATTGATGACAGCATGCTAGTGGATATTGATCGAGCCAGCGCAGCTGTCACTTCACTGGATCACGCCACTGACATAGTCAACCAAGAACGAAGCTACTTGGGCTCCATGCAGGATCGCCTAGCACCATGTCTAATCTGACCAACCAGACACAGAATATTGAAGCCTCACGTTTTAGTATTCAAGACACTGACTCTGCCGCCGATGCAGACGATCTGGCCAAACACCAAATACTGGCACAGTCCACTACAACTATGTTGGCTCAAGCCAGTACATTACCACAGAATATCCTGTCACTCTTGAGATAGAGTTCCACTGATAGTCTGACTTACACAGTAAGCCTTCATCTTTTGGGTACCATCGCACTATTCGCCGTGGCAGTACATACAAAGCGTCGGATAATTTTCACTCGCAAAAGAACATCTTCCAAAACAACGTAGCATAACATCATATACCCTCCAGCTAAAAGCTAAGAACCCAAAGGTACACATATCACCCACACTGGCCTGAAGTCTAGTTCAAGCTGATGTGGGTGATTTAATTTTCTGCATCACCGGTTCAGACTGACCCACTAGCCGAACATTTTGAGACCTAGAAACACTACATTATTTAATTTTTCACATTAATTCTAAAGTATTTGATATATCCTTCTGTTGATAGATTAAGTAAGCTTCATTTATTGCATCCAGATTGCAGGAGTAATTTTATGGGGGAAGTGTATTCGTCTTCATTTCCAATTCAGTGACTTTATCACCAGTCATGATGACTGGCGTGCAGGAAGGAATTAAAGCCAAAGTGTTGCCGCTCTCGCCACGAATGGTCCTGTTCGGTGGCCTGCAACTGGCTGAGAACAACGTAGCGACGAGCACCTACGAATCTCAGCATGCGGCGGACAGCCTCTTCGAACTCCTCGACACGACGACCTTTGCCCGACTCTGCTGCGACGTACGGGTGGATTAACCGGTATGTCTCAGCAATGCGGTTTTTAATTGTGGATTCGTCCCAGACCTGTTCCAGTAACTGGTGCATCATTCGGCCATAGCGTCGCTTGCCCGAATCGGTCTGCACCAGTGCACGGCTCAGGATGCCACCCTGTTCTCGAAAGATGTTGCCCCCTAAGTCTTCGAAGAGTTGATCAGCACCGTGGGGAAAGAACTCAAACTTCATTGTCTCTGGGTTGTTGTACATTCGATAGTTGTTGGTTTGCGTGTAACCATCCCAGTGATTGATTAGCTGCTCGAGTGCGATGAACCTGGTGAAATTATCAACATCGACAAAATCGGCGAGCAATTCCCATGGATCATCGTCGTTGGCCTCTTCGATGGCTTCAGCTAGGTGTCGCAAGTCGCTGCGGTCTTCTCGTTCCTGATTGCTGTCTAGATCCAGTTCATCCCATTGCATCACGTCACCTGGACCTTCGTAAAGGTTGCCACCTGTTTTTGAATACCACCGCTTCAGGAAGTCTTTGCTGATGGCCTCAACCTGCTCGTACAATCCGTATGATTCCTCGTTGATGGTTAGCATCGCATATCCGATGCGTGGGGCCGGGACACCCGCATCGCGGAACAGACTGTAGCCAATATATTCACATATGTAACTCGGGTCCTGCACAGCGTTGTTCAAAATAATCCGGCGTAGCCCGTGAAACCGCTGGTCCTTGACGAACTGATTGAACTTGATGGTGAATGCAGCTTTAGAGTCACTGTCCAGCATTCGAAAGCTGCCGTATCCGCCTTTCAGTCGCACCCCGACGTCTTTGTAGACATCATCACCTTCACGAAACGTCGCGCGAACGTAATGTTTTGGTTCTTCATGTAACTGTTCGATGGCGCGGTCAGAGAGTTCAAGGTGATACTTACGAACTCGTTTTGCACCAAAAAACCCTGCGCCGGGATCGTCTTCAACAACGAACGTTCGGTCTAATGTGTTGGTGACCGGACTGGCCAACATTTTGATCAAGGAACGGGCTTTGTCCGCGGATTCTGAATCAGGAGCGGCCTTCGTCACAAGAGTGGCCAAAAGACGAGATGACGGTTTGCTTCTGTTGGCTAGGTTGATTGCTTGATGGACAACTCGTAGAACTAGTTCTTCAATCGACGGTCCGCGTTCGCCTTCCTCCGATTCGTCATCGTTATGTTCAACCCACCGTTCGAACGGGCGACGGTGCTCTTCATCGTCCTCGTCGCGCTTGTGCGGTTCGATGCGCTGAAGAAGCATTTCTGCCATTTCGCTGGCTTCGGGGTCGACTACCCGCAAAAATCGAATCTGGACTCGCAGTTGATTTTGCTGGTGTGCAGTCTGCAGTGCATTTGCCAGTTCATTATCAGCATCCTTTGCATCATCTCGCAGTAGTTCGATCGGCAAACGGTATCGGTGAAGGATCTCACCCCATGTCCGCTCGATCACGTTCCTGTTCGTTTCCACTGTACCCTGACGTAACAGACGCGCGGCATCAGTGTAAAACTCCAGTTCAATCAGGTTCCGAACATGTTGCAGTGCAGCACCGGAATGCCGACGGTCCCGCATTGCATTAGCAATCTTTACAATGACGTCTTTGGCGCTACCTTGGCGCACCGTGTTGACTGTGAGTCCCCATTCATTAAGAAGGTGGACTGCTTCATTCCCTAGATCACTATCGCGTACCTGTAAAGCAATTGCCGCTAAAACACGTGCGGCCTCATAGCCAGCTCCTACTTCAGCTAGCGCGTGTGCTCCGTGAATAGCTTCATTCATTCGATGGTGGTCATCCTCAGAACCAGTTAAAACGATGACAGGAAGGTCATCGTTGGCCAAGGTATTGACCATAAACACTTGAAAACCAATAATAATAAGCAGTAATAAACTAAACTTCCTCATTCTAATCCCCACCTAATTTAGGCTAACCAAGTCAACACTAAACCTAAAACAGACTTTGCAATTTGTAAACCCTTAAGTCTACCTGCCTAATTTAAATTGTCAAGCCACCTCTTAAATCGAATTCCCGTTCGTTTTGCATGTTTGGACTTTGGGCTTAATTGTCACTGTCAACAGCGGATAGATTTAAATAGACCTATCAACCGAATATCGCCACTTCGACTTTTCATCACTAATACAATTTTCTAGGTGTCCACAATGGATTTCCATCTTGTTTTCACTAGGATCCAAGAATTGGAAATTGTCACCTTTCGTCTAATTGTCTTTCCATTTTACAAAGTAATGGGGCCATATCCTTCGAAGATGTTTTTTCCTACCTTAACTGCAGCAATCTAGATCTCACCACATGAGAAGTAAGCACTCATCGCAGATTTAAAACCCAATTTTCAATGTAAAAACCAGAGGATTCATCGATATTGACAACATTACTGGCTAAGGGACTGGCTTTCTCCGCCCCGTAGAAGTGGAGCATTCAATTATCTGTTTTACTGTGATGACAAGACGGATATCAGTAAAAAAGCTGGTGGTGGAATTCTATGCCATAAGAAGATATAGTATAAAAATCGCCATAGTGATCAATACCAGTACCGTTCAAATCGGAACGTGGAATGGTGAAGCTTGGTCTGGTGCTGTTGACAAAGTTCGGTTGTGAAACCGAGCTCTTAACGATGCTAAAATCAAATTTAGTATGCAACTTGGAGCTAGGGAGTTCGCGACCCCAGTCGAGCCCAAAAACAAACTGGCAGTTATCTAGAGTCAGACGAAATCTGGTTGGTAACCTAAGACCTATTTCTGTTGACAGGTCCAGAATGTAGGGATTGCTGTCAGCCATGGTTCACAGGCAGGTACCGATAATGACGTCAACCATCAGTTGTAACTAGGCGTCAACAGTGTCACAGACTACGGTTTGAAGATTAATGACAGCGAAGTAGTGGATATTGACCAAGCCAGAGCGGCTATCACTTCACTGGATCATGCCACTGATATGGTTAATCAGAAACGAAGCTACCTAGATTCGAGGCAGAATCGCTTAACTTTCACCATGTCTAACCTAACCAGCAAAACACAGAACGTCGAAGCCTCGCGTTCCAGTATCCAAGACGCCGACTTCGCTGCTGATGCAGCCGAATTAGTGAAACACCAGATTCTAGCACAGTCAGCGATGGCTATGTTGGCCCAAGCTGGTGCCTTACCACAGAACATCCTGTCGTTGTTGAGATAAGTCTTCCACCAAGAATCTGACTTATCGGGTAGGCCTCCACCTTTTGGGTGCTATGCGCTTGGCTCATCAACCTCAATTGCTGATAGCGACCCACCGCTTTACCCCGATACGGCAATTGTGATAGAATGCCTAAGCAGGTACAGCAACTTGGCACTCAAAGGGCAACTGATATGGCCACGTATTTCCAGGCAGTTATTTCTCATCAAATGAATGCTGGAAACTATAAACAAACTCAGAAGATGGTCATTCTCAAGTAGATGAAAAATCTTATCAAATCTCACCTACTTGTACTTATCTCAACATTGTTATTAGGAACGGGTTTCCTTAATAACCAATTCAAAGTGGCCGAACAAGGGTGGTTTCAAAACCATCAGCAGGATACTGAGAGCTTAGTGGTGGGACGAATGATTAAGGCTAAGCGTGATGGTATCTTCTCCGCTGGTGGTCTAACAGGTCAGGTTTCAGGTATAAAGCAGTTAACCATTAATGATACATTGCAGTGGTCAGGCCAAGCTGTAAGCAGCCAGTATCAAGCCTATTACAATGATTTAGATTTCACCTCTTTTAATCCTTATTTTTCCCAGATTGGCTTTCAGGCTATTAGCTTCAGTTTGATCGACAAAATCCTGCCACTATCCCCCCAGCACTATATTATGTTTCTAAAATTCATGAATGCTTACTCTTTTGCCTTTGTCCTATCGCTGATTATTCGATGGTTTTATCTGGAATTTGGCTTATTCAGTGCCTTGATGGTAATGCTAACTACTATATGTTCTCATTGGGTAACCGTTTTTGGTCGTAATCTCTGGTGGGTAATGTGGGCATTCTATCTCCCTTATTTAGTCAGCCTCTATCACCTACAGCAAAAAACATCCATCAATACAGCTATCATACTTATTTACGCCACTGTTTTCATTAAGTGTCTCTATAATGGATACGAATATATCACCACTACGCTACTGATGATGGTGACACCTTATATCTACTATTGGTGGGTTGAAGGATGGAATTTTAAGTATTTAGTTAAACAACTATTAATAGTCGGCACAACGGCTATGATCAGTGTGCTTTCAACCACCATAATATTGGCCGCCCAGATATCAGCTGTCAAAGGTGGATTAAAAGCAGGATTACATCATATCTTCATCTATTCAGTGGGCAAAAGAACACATGGAGATGCAGGTAGTTATCCTGAAGTTTATGCTAACAGCCTAAAAGCGGATGTGATAACTGTAGTTAAGAAGTACTTAGAGGGATTTATTTTTGATTTTAATCAAATGCTGGGTGGTTCCAGCCAAGACTTAAATGTAAAGTATCAAACGGTAATCGTCGTTTTTGCCTTTATTTCTTGTTTGGTGTGGTTGTTTCATTTCCTATTTCAGTGGGGCAAGTTGCCTTTGACAGAAGACTCAATAAGAAAGCTGACAGCCTTATCAATAGCTGTATGGTTTTCATTATTAGCCCCTTTATCCTGGATGGTTATATTTAAAGGGCACTCTTATATCCATACCCACATGAATTTTATAACCTGGCACATGCCTTTTACCCTTCTGGGATTTGGGCTATTAGGCACATTTTTGTCTATGCTAGTTACTACCATTTATAATCTCAGACATAATCAAGATATGAAAGAAGCATCTTAGATTTAATTAGAAATAGGCGTTACGCAGTTGAAGGACAGATCAGTTATACTTTCTACTATGAATCCAG
>DTUY01000196.1 GCA_012963885.1 Candidatus Poribacteria bacterium
GGAATATGTCATGGCGTCTATTATGCCATGCTATAATGATTCAGCTATACTACCTGAATCGAGTAGATCCACACCTGGATCAGCTAGTATTCCCCCATCCATTTTTAAGTCAACGACAAGTTCGTCCAGGAACGGACGCATCCGAGAGAGAAATAAGACGTGCAACTGCTGCCTATTATGGTATGGTTGAGACAATTGACAGTCATTATCGAGAAGTCTTGGATGCCTTGATGCATGTTGGGAAAATCTGGACGAGTGGATTATTATCTATACCTCTGATCATGGCGAAATGCTGGGAGAACATGGCATTTGGGAAAAACAAAAGTTTTTCGAAGCGAGTGTCCGTGTTCCGCTGATCATCCGATGCCCAGAACGTTTCAAGTCACAAGCCATTGACCAGAATGTGAATCTTTGTGATCTCTTTGCCACATTGTATCACTTAGCGGGTATCTCTTGTCCTAGTGGGTTAGACAGCCAAACATTGGTTCCTTATGATGGAAGGTTATGCAGAGAACTGGACAAATGAAACTGTGTCCCAATTTGGGAAAACCAACCTGATGATCAAGCAAGATCACCTCAAATATCAAAACTATGGTGGCAACGGACCAGAAGTCTTGTTTGATTTGCACCAGGATCCATCTGAAAGCCAAAATTTTATTGATGATCCAGACTACACAGAATCAGTCAACTGGTTTCGTCAACGATTAAGCCAACTTGGGCATGGTCCAAATCCAGATCCTAACTATGTCAGCGCAGGGTATACGAATGGTGTCAGAGCGTAACCGGTTACACGACAGTTTGTCAACTGATCAATCAATTCAATTTTATGGAAGGATCGAATTGTAACGACGGTACATACGTGGAGGATAATCTTCAATCGGAAAAGCACAGGTTCCCAAACAACATAACATAGCACTACATCCTCCAATCCATAGTGGATTCGCTAACGCGGAAAGAAACTGGTTAAACCAACTTTAAACTGGCTTGGGTTCTGGCGGATAAGGCAATTTCAGTTCTACTCACTTTCAGCATAACTCAAATCGCCAGCCCACAAACTTTGCATCTCTGAACTGGTCTTCAAAAGATCATCTAGCGTCCCGACGGCTTCAACTACACCATCTTTTAGTACCACAATTTGGTCAGCTCGGCGTAGTGCTGGTCGTCGATGAGAAACGACTAGGCAGGTGGCTTGATGCCAGGCATCTGCGATGTCAGCAGTGGCGAACACCCGTTCCCACAGTTTTTGTTCGGTTTCGACATCTAGGGCAGAAGACAAATCATCAAAAACATAGAGTTCAGTCCGACGGGCAAACATCCGGGCGGCAGCCGTCCGTTGCATCTGCCCCCCAGAGAGTTTGACTCCTCGTGGACCGACGACCGTTTCCAAACCGTCATCCAGAGTTGGCAAATCCTCTTCCATTACGCCCAATCTGATGGCTTGGTCGATTAACTCCGTATCGTCCGATAAACCCATCAAGATGTTGTCTTTTAGGGATTCACTAAACAAGCGTGGTACTTGTGGTGTATATGCGCATCTGGGTGGCACGAAAAAGTTCTTCAGTTCGGTAATGATTTCACCATTCCAATAGATCTGTCCCGACTGGATCGGGAGTACGCCTAGCAGAGCTCTCAACAAGGTGGTTTTACCTGCCCCGACCTGCCCCGTAACAACAGTGAAAGAACCAGCAGGTAGCTCTAAGTCAAAATTTCGGATGCCGTTCGGAGAATTTGGGTATAGATAAGTTAAACCTCGGACAGTAAGATTGTTCAGTCGATCTGAAGGTTGACGTTCGGGAAACACAATAGGTGGTAAGACCCCGCGTAAGAAGACAGGACCATGAGCTACAAGATCCTCAGAGGTCATATCTTTTACCGTACCGACCATGCGGGTGAATGAAACTTCAGCCCGTTTGTGTTGTGCCATTATGGCACCCACCAATGCACCGCTGCGAGCCACCGAACCAACATAGGAAATAAACAGGTAGAAGTCACCAACCGAGAAGACAGACGACCGCATTTTATCCACCACCAAGACCAAAATCACTCCTGTTGCAATTTGACCAATGTTGTGGCTAATGGAGCTCAGCAGACGATCAAACATATTATCGATGATGGTCGATTTGCGACGGGCGTCATTCAAACGCCGATACTGGTCCACAACATCTTCCTCGGCGTTGTTGACCTTAATGGCCAAAATCGACTGAAACATCCCGTTAATGAAATTGGTTGATTGCTCGGTGGCTTCACGTTGTGCTTTTCGGTACTTGCCGATAAATCTCCGGGACACGTTGACAATGGTAACAATGATGATTCCCGGAACGACGGTAGCCAGCATAATAGTCCAATCTATTTTGGCCATCCAGTAAACAGCCAGCCCAACAAAGATCATGTTTCCCCAAAGATGGATGTACTGCTCCAAATAAGAAACAATAGCACGTGTGTCATCGCGTAGGCGGTTGGTAATTTCACCAGAAGAACTAGCGACCTGTTGAGGATTTGGAACGTCTAAAATGGCCTGAACCAGGTTTTTCCTCAACAGAGTATAAATCGAAAATGTCCAGCGAGTCCAAAAGAAAACAGAGGAAATCAAAATACCCCGATCTCCTAAATCAACGGCTACGTAAAACGCCACGATGGTCCACTCGTTCCACCCCGTGTTTCCATTACCAGAGAGGGCATCGAAAAAGTATTTCATTAGCAGACCCACGACAAACGGAGCCAAATCATCAATGCCTCTTAAAAGAATGGTGATTAAACACAGACCGGGCCGGTACAGAAACAACTGCCAAGCAGACTGCCATGTGGTCATACCGGCATCTCCTTAAACGTCTGCGATTGTTCGTCTGATGGATCTTCGTCCTCAAGTCCAGTTCTCAGCAGTTGGGAAAATCGGGATTGTGGATCTGCTGCGAGCACTTGCCGATCACCGTGTTCTCTGATATGACCGTCTTCCAAAATCATGATTTCATCGACACGCTGTAGGGTTCCTAAACGGTGCGCGATAATGATGCTAGTTCGGCCCTGCAATAGTTTTTGTGTCGCAACGTCGATCCGAGCTTCCGTAACCGGATCGAGGCGAGATGAAGGTTCATCCAGTACAATAATAGCAGGATCTTTCAGGAAAATCCGGGTGAAAGCCAGTAATTGGGCTTCGCCCGCCGATAGCCCACTGCCTCCAGCCGACAGCATGGTATCAAGGCCATCTGGTAATGCCTGATACCAATCGGTTAATCCCAGATTATCAATAACGGATATGATTTTTTGGCTGCTAATTTTGTCGTCAAATAAGGTCAGATTTTGTCGTACTGTAGCATTGAACAGTTGCACATCTTGTGTAACTAAACTGATGCAGTGGCGTAGATCGGCCTGTTTCAGGTCCTGAATGGGTATCCCAGCAATCTGGATTTGTCCTTGGTTAGCGTCATAGAGGCGAAATAATAGACGGGTAATGGTCGTTTTTCCGCTTCCTGTCCGACCCAGTAACCCCAAAACCTTGCCTTTGCGAAGTTCAAAAGAGACATTGTTAAGAATAATTTCGTCCCCAACATAACTGAACGTCACTTGGTTGAAAGACACCGCAGGGATCGCATCAGAGTGGTGATTTGTCTCGGAAGGTGGCGCTAGAGACTGAGTTCCATCTTTAAGGCTTGACTTAGTATGATATAACTCTTCGATCCGCTTCATACTTGCCGTTGCATGTTGAAGTTCGTTGATTTGTCGGCTGATGGCATCAAGTGGAAATTGCAGTTGCCTCATATAGTCAAGAATTAAGACAATCGCCCCCAAAGTGAAAAGGTTGTTTTTGAATAACCAGATGCAAATTCCCATGGCTAATGCGTAACCTAAGGCAAATAGGGCTCTTGTCAGTGATCGGAGACACTCACCGATGATGTCACGTCTAAGGTTGAGTTGAAAAACCTCCTGGATCACTTTAAAAAAGCGGTTCATGGTATAAGGCACCCCGCCATTGGTGCGGATATCTTCAATACCACCCAGACGTTCTTCGATAAAACCGAACATTTTGGCGTACCCTTCTCGTTCAGCAGCATAGATCGGCACCGCCACTGATCTCGTCAGATTGAAAACGTACATGGCAATAGCAGTGAAGGCGATCATTACCATGCCAATTCGCCAATCCTCTCGAAAGACCATCAGCAAGATAAGGCTTAAACGAATTAAACCACCAAAAACTTCTATGATTAAAGCCGAAAAAAAGGTGGCCAGAGCAGTGGTGTCGCCATCCACTCGTTCAACCATTTCCCCTGGTGTTTTTTGGTGATGGAAAGTCATATCCAGAGACAGGCAGTGTTGTGCCAAGTCGCCTCGCATCTGATTGGTCGTTTTCCAACCGATATCTTGGCTCAGGTAGCTGGTAACAAACCGAATAAGCTGACCTACGATACTAACAGTAATGAAAAGGAGGGCCGCTGTAACCAACGGATCTTGCCCCATCCACTCAGCCAGCGGAAAGAGAAACCGATGTAGGATATCTTTACTAACTTCTAGTTTGTTGGTAGCCACATCGATGAAAAATCGCAGGATCTGTGGAGAAAGGAGCGGCAGGACGGTGCTGAGGGCCATAAAAATAATCAGCCAAAAGAAACGGAATTTTAGATGGCGAAGGTACTGTCTCAGCAATGCGGTGTATTCACCAAATGAGACGCGTTCTATTTTATTCAGCCTAGTTTGATTGAACATTTGCAAATTGGTTTCCCACCGATTTTGTATAGGCGAATTTAGTATGGGCTGATTAAGTCTTTGAGTGGGCTATTTGGATCAACGAGCCTTTGATCCTCATATTTTTGACTGATCCAACGTGTCCTAGACGGTTTGACTGGATTCCGATAAGCATACACAGCTGTCCACCGAGTATCATTATCTGATTGACGAGCTGACACGCCATGTACAGCGTGCGTCCACATCAGAATAGAGCTAAAGCCTCTGTTAGATGTCCCTGTACCCTGCTCATTTTCTTCATAAAAAAATTCCGCTTATCTTAACACGACAGATGGTAAAGTCAAGGTGAAATCAAAGTGAATGGTATTATAGCAGACGGAAGAGTGATCAGCTATTAATTTGGATAGCAGGAAAAACTTAGGTTTAACCAAAACCTAGGCATCGCCCTGTTTGCAATCCACGGAGATGCTAATTGGCCCCTTTTCACAGTTCTTTTCACCTTTGGGAAGACTTCCTCACGATTCATCACAAACGGTTACTGTCGGCGAGCCCACCTCTTTCCCCCAGTACGGCAATTGTGGTAGAATGCCTAAGCAAATTCAACAACTTGAGGTCAAAGGACAGCTGATGATGTTCGACGTATTTATCTCCTATTCTCGTAAAGATATAGAGTCTGCTCAACGTTTCCATCATGAGTTGGAAACTGGGAACCATGATCCTTGGGCAGATTGGCAGGATATTTCTCCTACTTCCGAATGGCTAGAAATACAGATGTAGGCTCAGTACCGCCAACTCCTTAAGGATTTTGCATAATTGAAGGTTGACGGAAGCTGGAATTGATACATTTTAGCGTGTCTACTGTGAAGGGTATTGTGGACTGTATGGTTCATGTGGAACCCTGATTTGCTGGTGCCCGGCGCTGACCGATCTTAGTTCCGCTTTATACTTAGGTTTCCATTTAACATATGGACCTATTCAAAAACTATCAAGGGGTTCCCAAAAGATGAGTGTAATGAATTTATCGTCCTAGTGAATTTGAAACCTTTGGTTTTTTACTTTTATCAATTTTAAATAATAAATTTAGTACAATTATAAGGAGTAACGATGAGTAATAGAATTCAAGTTACCGTCTGGAATGAATATAGGCACGAACCACACAACGAATTTATTGGCAACCTTTACCCCAATGGTATTCATGGTGCGATTGCCGAAGGGGTAGCTGAGCATTTAGAGGCTGAGATTCATTGTGCTACACTAGACGAACCAGAGCATGGATTGACAGAGCCAGTCCTCAGCAATACCGATGTCTTAATCTGGTGGGGACACATGGCCCACCATGAGGTTGATGACACAATAGTCACCAGAGTACAAGAAAGGGTTCTGGATGGGATGGGCTTGATTTGTCTACATTCGGCTCATCTTTCTAAAATCTTTAGAGTGCTGATGGGAACCAGTGGAGCATTGAAATGGCGTGAGGCCAGTGAGAAAGAGAGAGTCTGGGTGATTGAGCATGGACATCCAATCGCCAATGGATTCGGCGAATACTTTGAAATCGAACAGACCGAGATGTATGGCGAGCCTTTCGACATCCCAGCTCCAGATACTTTAGTCTTTGTCAGTTGGTTTCCTGGTGGCGAAGTATTCAGAAGCGGTTGTTGCTATTATCGTGGAAAAGGCAAGATCTTCTACTTTCGTCCGGGACATGAAACTTACCCAATCTATTACGATCAAAATGTTAGACAAGTGGTGGCTAATGCGGTTCAGTGGGCCAAGCCAACGGAACAAGTAGCTGATCTTCAGATTCGTCAAGTTGTAAACGCACCACCGTTAGAACAGATCTAACACCCATAGAAACTGTCGATTTCGGGGATGCGTGCTTGGAGTTGTCATTCACAACAAAAACACAACATCATCCACATCACTAACACTAGGTGGTGAATAAGGAGTTTTGATGATGACCGAAAACAATAAACTACAGTGGCAATTAGAATTAGAAGGGCTTATTGTTCATGGCGAAACGCCAGTTGGGTGGGATGAAAATAGCTTGCCCAATGAAACTGTGGACCAGGATGGCAACCTCTCCCCAGCTAATTGGGAGGGAGTGACTGACCCTCGATTTCCCAGTCGTCGGGTTTATGATGACCCCAGTGTCGAAGTACTACGGAAACACCTACGACAACACAATGGTATTTACGGTCTCGAAATCTGCGAGTCTACCGAAACAAAAAAAGCAACCAAGATTTTTCATCGTGATGGTTTCGTTGTAGTGCGAGACTTGCTCAATACTGAGCAATTGGCACGTTTTAGGAGGATTGTACCCGGGTGCTAAGAGAGATCTTGGAAATACCAGGTCCAGAAGCTAGGAAATACATGGCCGAAACCGGACGCCTGCCACACCGATATAGCTATGGCATCAGATGACAAGCCCATCAATCCTTACCGCGTCTATAGCTAACTGATGCATGTTCTGGATCCGCAGAAGTCCTTCTTGACGCATGAGTCAGGCAACACGCACGATCAACTCAGCACCGTCTACAATACCCTCATCCCACGTGGATTCCTTGGGTGGGGCAACGTATCGTCTCTGGGTTTCAGTCTGGGAGCCGTTGTGGCTGCAAAGCTGGCATACACAGATCGGCACGCCGTCGCCGTAACCGGCAGCCGGGCTGGATTATATGTGCCCGTCCGTGAGAACCTGCCCATCACCATCGTCCACATCAGCAACGGTGGATTCTCCGGTTACGGCCCGGGCTTCTGGGGCGAAGGCCACGATCCTTACACATACAAAGTCATGGGCTCCAACGAGGTCAATATGCCCAGAGCGATCGCAGAGTTCGGGTATCACACCGAACGGATCGACGAACCCGACCAGGTCACCAGTGCGCTCGAACGCGCCCTATCTGCCAATGACAGCGGTCGGTCGGCCTATCTGGAATTCATCTGCAGCCAGTTCCCCGTCTATGGTGCATGGGCCCGCTGAGAAAGCAATATATAATGCAGACACAAACCGCTAAAAGGGTATCCAGGTTTCCGGATTGAATGGATTGGGATATTTGGCTAACAGTTTGATTTGACTGGGTAGTCTCTCAGGTAAGATAGTTTTAAGTACGTTGAGAGGCATTTCTTCTGCTGGTGAGTGTTGAGGCTGAGCTGCCAGTCGGTCTATGGCTGATGCAGTGTTTCAATATCTCGGTTGTTCGACTGGAGG
>DTUY01000197.1 GCA_012963885.1 Candidatus Poribacteria bacterium
AGGAGTTTTTCAGTGAAAACTAGTTCTGCTGCATCATTGTAGACACTTTCTTGCAAGTCTCTTGCATCTCTTCACGGCTCATGGTGGGATCTATATCCATATCATAAGTTGCTCTCCAAGGCAGTGTAAACAGCGTAACGAGATCTAAGCTGTCTGCTTCCACGATGACAACGCCGCTCATGTCAGATGCATGATAGCTGGTTGATGTAACACCTACCGACTCCGCCCATTGATCCTGAGCTTCCATATCCACTGTGGCAAACTGGGTTATTTGTTCTTTTAGCATACCTTCTTTTGGTGTAAAGCGAACGAGGTATGAAGTTTTTGTGGTTTTAGGTTTAGATGCGTCAGCAACTCCAAGTCCATGTGTATCATCAAAGGCTTGAAAGAAAGTTATTTTTCCGTCCGAATTAATCTCCATCATATGAAGTGCTGGAAGGGTTTTGTCAAACTTTTTACTGGTTTGATCAATTCTTAAAAAGACGGTGTTTTCTATTTCCCAAGTTTGTAATATATTATTTTTAAAATCTGGAATGCTAGTTCCTAGCTTAGAAAAACAGTTTTCAAGCATATCGTCAAATCCATTAAAAGTTCCCGACCATGACATATTCCCATTGACTACAAAAACAATGTCAGAACTAAACAGTTTCTCTAATTCCTTCATATTTTGTTGTTCAAACAACTCATATGCTTTTAATACTGTTTCAGTAATTGTCCCTTCTGCTTCATGGACTCCGTGGCTGTCTGCGAAGGCGAGTTGAGGTATCAGTTGGATTCCAACTTGGAAAACGGCCAGTAAAATGACACCGATGGAAATGTAGTAAATCTTTTGTTTGAGGTGCATCATCAATCTCCTAATGCAAAATCTGTAGTGAAGGCACCAATCATAGCAGGGCTGGCATAATGTGTCAAGGTGTGAAAACAGCGAGCCTCCACTTTGGATGCTATACGCCCGATTTTCCGTAAGCAATCCCTGCCAGCGATCCCACCGCTTTACCCCGAAACTGCAATCGTGATAGAATGCCAAAGCTAGTCCTTTGAGAGTCGAATTCGCGCTAAAGATGTAAAGGGGCTTAGGGGAACCTCCCGCTTTTTCAGCGAACGGCAAACGGTCAAATCAAGGTTGTAGAAAATGCCGGTAACGATCAGGTGAATTGTTACCAAACTGTTATAAAAGGCTGAAAATCAGCCGTGCGTTGGATAGGGTATTTGCCCCGAGGTGCGCTTTTATGGGCAGGCACGTCCGGTTACGATAAAAAACACCCACTATAGAAGTCCTCAGAAATCGCAAAACAGGCACGTTATCGAGGCTAATAACAGTGTTGAATGAGCCTTTTTGCTGTAATTCGTCTGGTGTTGGGCGTGTTTTATACTGTCCTGTTATAATTGTTATATCAAAAAGGTGTGTGTTTCTCTAATGACCAGCCGCATAGTTGAGAGGTATTAATTTGCTATAGGAGATGCTGATAAAGGCACGAGGATTGGGTCCATGAAGAAGTTTGGTGTGGTTCAAGTAATACAAGATATAGAAGGAAAATAAAAATGCGTCTGGTCAGTGTATTGACGCCCCCATCGAATGAGAACTTAATTTTAGCGGCCCAGTGCGGAGTTCAGGGAATTACGATACGGTATAAAGATTCCGATATAAACTCTATGCGTACGCTGAAGGAACGTATTGAATCTTATGGCATGTCTGTGGAAGTTGTGGAAGGTTACCTCCCGATTGAACATATTAAGCTTGGGAATGAGGGGTACGAGCGGGATCTAGGGGAATTTAAGCAATTGTTACACAATATGGCCGAGCTAGGCCTTGAGCGAACCTGTTACAATTTTATGTCCGGCGGCGACTGGGCAAGGACGACCACCGTCATCAGGGAACGAGGTGGAGCAATAGTAACAGGATTTAATATTGCAGATCTCGAGGCCACTGTGTTCGGCGATCTAGCACCAACCAG
>DTUY01000198.1 GCA_012963885.1 Candidatus Poribacteria bacterium
AGAGCAGCAACAATCAGGTTGATAACAAACATAATGTGGCCTTTCTATTTGTTAATAGTTTTAACTGTGACCATAAATTATATTGAATTTTATGATCATTCTTTACATCGATTGAGGTTACAGATGAGTTAACTTCCGTATGTGACAATAGAAATATCCTGATATTTGGGGCCAAGTTACAAGTTCGATCTAACATAAATTAATGTTTCTTAAGCTATTACGGCAAGTGCTTTGTTAGGGGGTGGCGACGATCCGTCATGGAAAGAGAGACTCTTGAACCCAAGAAATGGGATTCGTAGGCGGCGCTAACACATTCTAAGGACACCAGTGCTTTAGCTCCACCAAGTGCCGATTGGCGATTTTCACCAATAGCAGCTACTATGTCCTTAACACTCCAGATTGAATGTCTGCTTGGCCAAGGTCATCAATTAACCAATTTTTTATCGAACGTCACTAGCTCCCATTTGGGAGTATGTACTGCAAATGAGGTATCAAAAGGATAATGCCACATTTCATCTATGCCTGTTTCTGGATTCGGTTTTATCATAATCTGTCCTTCATTTCCCAATATGTGGGAACCCAGCATCCAACCGTGTCTGGTTGAGCGAAGATAAAGTTCTATTATGGCGTAGTTGCCATTTTTGCCACCGAGGTGGATCATCATGGTATCGCCGGCTAACATTCCATTATCATGATGATCCGTTTTGCAGAGTTGGCTACTGGACATGATGTTGCTCACGCCGACTTCATGTACTTGATGAATGAAATTGAGCATGCACCCACTCAATTTCACCAACCAAGAAATCTATCTCATCAAAATAGTGAACGCCCATTTCCACCAGCTCAAACCCTGCTTCTCGTCCTTACGCCCACTTCACGAAAGGAACACAATTTGCCGATTTTTCCCGAATCGATCCATTGCTTGGCACATCGGAATATTGGTGTAAATCTGAATTGGTGGCTGATTGCTAGCTCTGCTCCAGCCTCCGTACAAATAGCTAACATATGGTCGGCGCTTTCCAAATCGATATATAATTGTTTCTCACACAAAACATTAACACCACGCTTGACGGCCGGAATTGCGATTGTGGCATGCAGTGGCGCGTGCGTGCACATACTGATGATATCTAGCTATTCCTTGTCTAGCATCCCTTCATAATCCGTGTAGCGATGGCTAATACCAAATTCATCTGCACGCTGATTGAGCCCTGTTCCATTGATATCGCATAATGCCGCGAGGTCAACGCTACTGAGGTGACATAAGCTGATGAGTGGCTTTTACTAACTCCTCCACAACCGATAATCCCTGCGCATATTGATCCTTTTCGGTTTTAAACGAATACCGGAAGATTGCCATGATTGTTACAAAGATGATATTTTTTATTTAGTGAATAAAACAAAACTCAACCTTTGATTCGTTCAAATAGCAGTAGATTCCACCATCAATGACGGGAATTAACCGAAATTAAGGCAATGATATCACAATTTGTATTTATACTTTAAGGTATTATATTTCGTTCTTCGTTAGATTGATTACTTGACCTTTCAGATATAATGAATCTAGCTTGAGGGAATTAGTTATGCGCATTAATTTAAAAGCAAAAAGAATTGTTTTCAGTTTAGTTCTTTTGGCTCTGTTTGTACTCCCTGGTTTCGTAGCCAGAGATGGTGTTACTCTCCATTCATATCCCCTCGAGGATTTTTCGAGTGATACGGCTTACTTAGTTTTGGAAATCATTGGCGAAAATACAGTTAAGATTCAGTATGAAGGGAGACTGACAATAGTAAAGCTACTTGGAATAGGCACACCGATAACGACCTATCCTAACCTACCTGCTAACCTATTAAAGAAAACAGTTGCTCCGTTGATGCGAGATCTGTTACTAGGTGAATTTGTATACTTGAGATTCGACACAACGAATAGAATTGATACTGACGGGCAACTATTGGCCTATTTGTACCGTGCCCCAGATGGTTTATTCATAAATCTGGAACTGATCAGGCAAGGATACAATCGGACCAATACCCAATTTCTACTTCAACATAGAGAGTTGTTCAAGTATTACGAAAAACGTGCACAAGTAATTAGAAAGGGGCGGTGGCATAGTACAACAAAAACAAACATCAAAAGAACCAGAGATTCTAACAACAATGATGCTGATCAGATTGTCTACATCACACGGGCTAAGGCGAAATATCATCGTGCTGGATGTCGGTTTTTGGTCAGCCGAAAGCCTCTAAAATTAGAGGAAGCAAAGAAAAATAATTATAAACCGTGCCGCCTTTGTACTCCCCCACGCTAAGTGCGTGCAAGTAAAAAATTGAAATAAAAAAGCATCAAGTCATTTTCCCGATCAGCAATGAAGAAACTGCTTGGATTTATACGAGGAAAAAGTTATTCTTTTCAGTATTGACAGCTTGAATTCATTTTTAACAGTTAAGTTGAACCCTTGCTGACAATAGAACTGTGTAATCAACATTTAAAAAAGGACATATAGACTTTGAGTTGGATTTACCTAACAATAGCAATCATGTTTGAAACAATGGGAACGGTTTGTCTTAAGTTATCAGGTGGGTTTAGTAAAATCGTGCCGTCAATTATGGTATTTGTGTTCTATGGCCTAGGATTTATACTTCTTATAAAAGCTGTCGAGAAAATTGACATTAGCACTGTATATGCTATCTGGTCAGGTTTGGGAATAGCAATGGTAAGTATCATAGGATTTCTTTATTTTAAAGAAACGGTAAATATTGTCAAAGTTGTTTGTATTGTTTTAATTATTGTTGGGGTCGTTGGTTTGAGGTAGTTTGGCGTTTCCGATGGTGTTTCAAACTGAATTCACAACCATATTAATTTGAGCAGGTCAGGAGTGTTTAATGTCTGAGCGTAAAAAAATTGCGGCCATTATCACGGAATATCGTCCTCACTCTCATGCAGACGTAATCGTGACGAAATTCTTAAAAGGGTTTCCAACAGACGAAGGTTTAATCCCACCACGGGTAGATATTGCGTCGATGTACATTGATCAGTTACCTGAGAACGACATCGGTAGAGATCTCGCTGCTGAGCATAATGTACCAATATATCCGAGTATCGTTAAAGCACTGACGCGGGGAGAAAACGAGCTGGCTGTTGATGGTGTCTTGCTGATTGGTGAACACGGCGACTACGCCTGGAACGAAAAAGAACAGCATTTGTACCCTCGTAAGTATTTCATGGAACAAATTTGTGGTGTTTTTGCCAAAAGCGAACGGGTAGTACCGGTATATAACGATAAACATCTGTCCTACAACTGGCACGATGCAAAATGGATGTACGATCGGGCCAAAGAACTCGGGGTTCCATTCATGGCTGGGTCCTCTTTACCACTTGGCTGGCGAAATCCATCATTGGAGTATGAACTTGAATCTCCAGTTGAGGAAGCCTTGGCAATCGGTTTTTCAGGATTGGACATTTATGGTTTCCATACCCTAGAGACCCTCCAGTGTATGGTAGAACGAAGAACCGGTGGTGAAACAGGAGTTGCTGCTGTTTCCTGTTTGGAAGGTGATGCAGTATGGCAAGCGGCCAGAGATGAAATCTGGCCGCGAGAACTTGCAGAAGCCGCCTGTGCCCCAATTGAAAACAAGCCTGAAGGTAGAATGGAAGATCATTGTCAACATCCATCACTTTTTATTGTCGAGTATAATGACGGATTAAAAGGATATGTATTGATGCTCAACGGTTACGTTACCGACTTGGCTTATGCTGGAATGGTAAGTGGCCAAATTCAGGGAACGGAATTCTATCTGCAGAATGGCAGCCCACATGCGCATTTCAGCTATCTTAGTCTGAACGTCGAAGAAATGTTTGTGACAAGTATTCCCACTTATCCTGTTGAACGTACACTACTGACATCAGGGGTATTGGAGGCTGCGTTGGATTCACGCTATCAGAACTACGTTCGCTTGGAAACCCCATATCTTGATGTCACTTATCATTCCTACGCATCACTATGCTGGAGACCAACCGGTCAGAGACCAACTGGAGCCACACTTGATCCATGGCCGCCTGCCAACTAATTGTGACAATACAGTTCAAATTACGGAGAATGAGCAGTATAATTAGGATAGGCCAATGTATACAGCTCGTAAAGCAGCCGCACACCGCCAGCGCCGCCTGATCCTTGATGATGATGGAGATTTGGTTTATGATAAACGAACTCAGGATGGCCCAGAATCATTTTGCCAACTTCGTTTGAAGGATTGCCTAGAGGCTTCGGTTGATAGCATCGTTTGGTGTGTTATCTGGGGCATAACTCAGGGAAGTCCAGGGTCTGTACGCTACTGGCAAACTCAAATGAGAGATATACCTTTCCAACCTAATATGCCGGATCCAACGCCAGTAATAATTGAGTTCTGTCAGCAACATAAAATCGAAATTTTTGGTTCCATTCGCATGAACGATTGCCACGATGCCTACGGCATGCCGTTTGACAAATTGGTCTATCCATTAAAGGTGGAATATCCGGGAATTCTTATTGGGGATGGCAGTCAGCGAGGAACGGTAGAAAGTGGGCTAGAGGCTGCTATGTGGTCGGGGCTGGATTTTAAAGACCGAGTACGGGAGGATAGACTCTGGTGGATTAAGCACACTGCAACTGCCTACGATTTGGATGGTGTCGATCTTAACTTTTTTCGAATGCCCTGGCTCTTTAAAATCGGTCAAGAATCTACTCATCTAATGACAGATTTGATTCGTCAAGCGCGGCAGTGCATAGACGGAATCAGTCAGCAACGGGAACGACCAATTTTGTTAGGTGTCCGGGTTCCCGGCACAGTTGAAACCTGTCTACGAATTGGACTTGATATTGAAACTTGGCTCAAAGAGGACCTAATCGATCGACTACTCACTGGTGGTGGATACGTCGCTTTTTCAACCCCAGCAGAAGAACTAGTCAATCTAGGTCATCGCTACGAAGTACCCGTTTATCCTTGTATCAACTGCCCTGGAGCTTACAGTCTGGGCAATGAGTTTGGTATTGAAGCATTACGAGGTGCCGCTTCCAATATGTGGTGGTCGGGTGCCGATGGTCTATACTTATGGAATTATCATTATTTGCCGACGCCGCACATCACCTACGGGCAACCGTTTCCGAGTGAGTATCGCCATTTATTGGACATTGCCGAACCAAAGAAACTACAGTATCTGGATAAGGTTTTCGCCGTCAATACACAAATTTGGGAACAGTATGCGCGTGCCAGTGCTCGGTGTCCGTTACCTGTTGTATTAAATGGAGAGCAACACCAGATCCAGATCCGAATTGGTGATGATGTTCCTTCAGCCGCAGGAAGTGAGAGATTACAAGATATAACGCTGAAACTTAAGCTGACAGGATTGAATGCGAACGATTTATATCATATCATTTTTAATGGCATGAACATTAATGCCAGAGGCATTCAGTTGAAAAATTGTGAATGGGTTAATCAAAAACTTAACCCAAACATAATTAAACATGGAAATAACGAATTAAAGATTGCGGTGATTCAACATGACACAAGAAGCTCTCCAGTTTTGGAAGAAGTGATGTTGCATGTTCGCTACAACTGATAACCTCGTTATACCAAAGTTAGCTAAAATTTCTTATTCAGATGATATCATAATAAAATAGGAGGAACATATAATGCCGCAGGATGAAGCAGAGATCGCGCAACTAGATTTAGCCGAACTGAAAGAGACAACGCTTGATCAATGGCTCAACGTTTATCGGCAAATGCTGAAGATCCGCCTCTTTGAGGAAAAAACTAATGAACTGTATACCAGCGCTAAAATGCCTGGTTTAGCACATTTGTATATCGGTGAAGAAGCCATCGCAGTCGGTGTCTGTGAGGCGTTACGTCAGGACGATTACATCACCAGCACGCATCGTGGTCATGGCCACTGTTTAGCCAAAGGCGCGAAATTGGATATGATGTTCTCTGAACTGCTGGGAAAAGTCGACGGATACTGTCGTGGTAAAGGAGGATCAATGCATATTGCTGATCAAGATACAGGAAATCTGGGTGCTAACGGTATTGTTGGTGGTAGTGTCGGCATCGCCACGGGAGCGGCACTGTCGATTAAAATGCGTGATACTAACCAAGTAGCTGTTTGCTTTTTCGGTGATGGTGCGCTTGGGCAAGGCTTATTTTATGAGTCGATGAACATGGCTCAGTTATGGCAGTTGCCTGTGATTTACGTTTGCGAGAACAACCTCTATGGCGAATACACTCCAACTTCAAAATCCACCTCCGGAAACCGTCTGGCCAGGGCAGAAGCATTCGGTATGCATAATGTTGAGATCGATGGTCAGGACGTTCGCCTTGTTTATCAAACCGCACAACGATTAGTTGAACGTGCCCGTGCTGGCGAGGGGCCCGCTTTTCTCCTCTGCCGTACCTACCGTTTTCGAGGCCATCATGTAGGAGATATAGATCGTCCTTATCGGTCACGTGAAGAAGAAAACAAGTGGCAAACAGAAAATGACCCTCTACAAATCTTATCCGATTGGTTAATCACCGACAAGATGGCCGAGGAGAGTTTATTTAGTCAGATTGAGGACGAAGTTCGTTCTGACGTTGAAGCAGCAGTTACTTTTGCTCTCAACGCATCTTATCCAGACGAAATGGAGGTGGATGCACATGTCTACGCTTGAAAACAGTCGCGAGATCACTTTTGGTGAAGCGATAAAAGAAGCTCTGATAGAAGAGATGCATCGTGATTCTCACGTTTTTATAATCGGTGAGGATGTAGCTGAAGCGGGTACGGTCTTCAAGGTTCTTACTGGTTTACTGGATGAATTCGGACCGGATCGTGTGATTGACTCACCTATATCAGAGGCAGGTATTACTGGTATTGGGGTTGGTGCCGCTATAACAGGAATGCGTCCAGTAGTTGATATCATGTTCGGAGACTTCACCACCTTGGCCATGGATCAGATGGTTAATCAAGCTGCCAAAACTCATTATATGTCTGGTGGGAAATTACGGGTTCCGATAGTGATCAGGACAACCATGGGGGCAGGACGCCGTTCCGCTGCGCAGCATTCACAGTCGCTACATGCTTGGTATAGTCACATACCTGGTCTTAAGGTCGCCATACCATCAACGCCATATGATGCCAAAGGCTTAATGAAAACAGCTATTCGAGAAGATAATCCGGTAGTTATCGTCGAAGACAAAATGATGTATAGTCTTAAAGGAATTGTCCCAGATGAAGAGTACACTATCCCTCTGGGAGTAGCCGATGTCAAGCAGGTTGGAGAAGATATTACACTTGTAGCCACCAGTCAGATGGTTCACTTGGCTTTGGAAGCGAGCCAGAAATTAGCTGAATTAGATATTAGTGCCGAAGTGGTTGATCCACGCACAACTTCCCCTTTGGACAAACAGACTTTAATTGAATCCGTCAAGAAAACCAGCCGGGCTATTGTTATTGATCAAGGGTATCAGCGCTATGGCATCACTGGGGAAATTGCTTCTGTAATAGCCGATGGTGCTTTTTATTATTTGGACGCTCCTGTCAAGCGAATAGGTGCTATGAATGTACCCATTCCATTTTCACCTGTTCTGGAAGATTTAACCATCCCAAGTGTCCCCGATATAGTTGAGATGGCCAAAACGCTGTGCGGGCGATACTGATTCCCTAAACTGAATCAAATTTAGATGGCTGCCATCAGATCGGGCAATAGAGTTACTTGAAAGTAGGCCGGAGTGCAGCTAGCTTTCGCCGGCGTTCCTGATTGGTTTCCCTTGTGTGTTATGGGAACCCAATCTACAAATCAACGATGATATCACTTCGGTTGTCAACGGATCATTATGGGAAAAACTCTTTGCTTCACCCTCTCAGTTTTTGTACTGTAGGAACGAAGCCTGAAAGGAATATTTATTGATCATAGACCTTGATAAGCAAGAAGGAGTTAACCGGCTATGAAATGGAATGCTTGGTTGGGATTTGGATTATTTATTGTTGTTGTATTACTACTCAACTCGATACTTTATTACATGGTTAGGAAAATAATGCAAATTGCTCAATCGTTGTTTTAATGGTTCTAGTTTACCTGCTTATTTGATCAATAACGGTTGCCGGTTAGTTAGAAAAGGATTTGTATTGATGAGATTTACATACCTAGGTTTAGTGGTTGTACTGGTATTTGTCCTTGTTGGATGCAATTCAGATACAAAGAATTCTGACATTTTATGGTTTGAAGAAGCGACTAGTTTTCTTGAAGGATTAGCGCTGGTGAAAGTAGACGGCAAATATGGATACCTTGCCGCCGATGGAAAATATATAATAGAACCTCGTTTTGAGGATGCCTCTCCCTTTGCTGAAGGCTTAGCTGGTGTGAAGGTAAAAAATAAATGGGGGTTCATCGATAAAACCGGGAAGATCGTTATTACGCCTGGACATGATCGGGTATTTTCTTTTGCCGAGGGTTCAGCCTGTGTCAGTGTGGGTGGAAAGTGGGGATTCATTGACAAAACCGGAAAGATGATAATCCAACCTCAGTTTGATAATGCGTTTCCTTTCTCGGAAAACTTGGCCCCGATAACGGTTGGAAATTGGCAAACGGGCAAATGGGGATTTATTGACGAGACTGGAAAGCACGTGGTTCAACCTCAATACGATGACGCTTCCCCCTTTTCAGATGGCTTAGCCTGTGTCAGAATCGGAGATTGGCAAACTGGTAAAAGTGGGTATATAGATGCAAAAGGAAAAATGGTGATTCAACCTCAGTTTGAGTTTGGGTTTGCCTTCACTGCCGGTTTTGCCAAGATCCGATCAGAAGGAAAATATGGATTTATCAATAAAACTGGAGAGATAATCATCCCCCCTCAATTTGATAGTACCGGTGCATTTGAAGAAGGATACACCAGTATAGAAAAGAATGGAAAATATGGATTTATCGATCAAACTGGAGCGGTAATCATTCAAACCCAGTTTGATGAAGTGAGTTCATTTCAGGAAGGGCTAGCCGGTGTGATGTCAAAGGGCAGATGGGGGTTTATCAACACCAACGGTGAAATGATTATTAAACCGAAGTTCGATTGGGTTGGAGCATTCCGACAAGGTATAGCAAACGTAAAGTCAAAAGACAAATGCGGATTTATCAACACCAACGGTAAAATGATTATTAAACCCCGATTTGATGAAGTGCTTGGATTTTCCTGTATAGGGCTGGCAGCAGTAAAAGTCAGTAATAAATGGGCGTATATCAATAAAGATGGGGAGTTTTTGAAACGTTCCAAATAGTGATAATTTTGATTGCAATCATCAGACTTAGGTTGGAAATTTGGGGAATTTGTGGTCTGCGAACAAAAACTGGTTTGAACCATAATGATCTTAGTGGCTTACAAGGGGTAAAAAAATGGAAGCAAATTTAAGAGATAATCGGTCTGAAAGTTCTGGATGGCTGACATCTCAACAGGTTGAGCAGTTCAAAGATGATGGATTATTAATTATCCGTGGTCTTTTGCCTTCTGGAGCAATGCAACCATTAATTGATGAAATGACGCAGAAAGTAGATATGGCAATAGACGAAGCGGTCAAATTGGGATTGCTGGATCGAAAATTTGAAGATGCGTCTTTTTCAACTCGCTTAGCGCTCGCGGAGGATGCGGGTTCGGATCATGGTTGGTTGTGGCAGAGTTATTTTCGCGATCAGAAGCCCAGATCGAATGGTATGTTTATCCTCAGAAGCTTTCCGATTCTGCTGAACACCGTAGAATCGCTAATCGGGCCTGAAATTTTGGCGCATCCGCAATTTAATATCCGTGCTAAGATGCCTGACCAGCAGATCACCGTTATTCCTTGGCATCAAGACTTGGCTTATTTAGTGCCAGAAGAAGCTGGAGAGACACTGGTTGTGAACCTTTGGATTCCACTGGTTACAGCCCATGCTAAAAACGGGTGCATGCAGTTGCTACGTGGGTCACATCATTTGGGACTACTGCCGCATGACTATCGAGATCAAACGCCAGGCCACACAGGATCAAAAGGAATTGCCGAAACAGATCTCCCTGATTACGAAATTGTGACGGCTGAATTGGATATTGGGGATGTTTTGGCAACCACAGAACGACTTATTCACCGAGGGATACCTAATAGATCGAAGAATACCGTCAGGTGGAGTGTAGATACACGCTACAGCCAGATTGGTCTACCAACAGGCCGGGAGAATGTACCTGGCTTCGTGGCGCGAAGTCATAACCGACCTGAAAGTGTCGCAAAAACTTATCGCGACTGGAATCGATTATTTTTATGATGTCCGCACGGTTACCTAATAGATCAAATGTTTAACGTCTATGATCTTGCAGTTTTGATTCGTAGAATTTATTCGAACAATAAAATACGGAGATAAAGGCTAATGAATGAAGATGAAAAGTATCTCTTTGATTTGATGGGTTATGTGATCATTCCAGATGCCCTGACTGACACAGAGGTCAAAACATGCAATCAGGCAATTGATCATCATACTGAGCTGTTGCGGGAAAGGCAAGATTCACTAGCAGGTGGTTCAGAAGCATTAGCCGGAACGTCCCACCGCAAGGATATAGGAGGGATGTTATCTTGGGATCGTCCTTGGTGTGAACTTTTTCGGCAGTTATTGGTTCATCCTAAAGTTTCGCCGTATCTGGACGCTATCTTGGGAGAGTGTTATCGTCTTGACCATGGCCCAGGTTTAATTGCTATGGATGAGGGTACAGAAGGGGGAACTCTACATGGTGGTGGAGTCGAACGCCCCAACTTTTCGGAGGCTTACTTTTTTAAAGATGGACGTATCTACTGTGGACTAACTGTGGTGGAATTTATGCTGGCTGACGAAGGACCGGGGGATGGTGGGCTGGGGCTTATACCAGGAAGTCATAAGGCCAATCTCTCTTGCCCACGTGCCATGAAATTATACCAAGAATATCAACAGTACGTGATTGAGGTACATGCTAAAGCAGGAGATGCGGTAGTCTTTACCGAAACACTAACCCATGGAACATTACCCTGGAAAGCAAAACACCAGCGACGAGCATTATTATATAAATTTAGTCCAGGATTCCAAGCCTACAGCCAAGGTGCCCATCAAGTGACCTACCCCGATTATATTGAGGATATGACCCCGGAAGAACGGGCGGTAATGGAAGCACCACATATCCGGCGTTAAACACTATTATGGAAGGATTGAACATGGATAAAGTCTATCGTGTCGCCATCATTGGTACTGGACGCATGGGAGGTCTTATCGAAGACGAGTTGTCAGTTAACCAGTTTTCCAGCCCCTACGGTCACTTCAGTGCATATCAACACATCCAACAAACCGAAGTTGTCGCCGTTGCTAATCGAGGTTCAGACCGTTTACAAAGGTTTGCCAAACGGTTTGGTATTGCCAATACTTATCTTGATTACCAACAGATGATTGAGAAAGAAAAACCAGATATTGTCAGCATTACTACCCCTTCCTTTGCACGGTCTAAACCAATCATCTTTGCAGCCGAGCATGGCGTTAAAGGTATCTATGCTGAAAAGGGATTGTGCGCTTCGTTGGAAGAAGCAGACCGAATATCGATGGCATGCAGACAAAATAGCATTGCCTTTAACTGGGGTGCTATGCGCCGTCATCACAATGGATTTATTCGCCTGCGGGAGGCGATTCAAAACGGGGAAATCGGTCAACTACGCTATGCCATTATGTACGCGCAAACAGATCTCATCAAGCACCACCCACATACTTTAGATCTCGTTTCAATGTTACTTGGCGATCCGCAACCAGTTTGGGTAGAAGGGCAATTGGTAGAATCACAAGGCACGCGTTCAGCACCCGATTACGATGTCCAACAGCATGCGTTTCTGCCACCGGAAGGAGAGGAGACAGCTGATCCGATGGTAGACTTCTTTCGTGTCGGTTATGCTCATAGTGGTGAGCAGGAAACACACACGGAAGGGATATTCTTGCCGGTTGCGGGACGATTCGACATCGATGTACATGGTACAGAAGGAACAGCAATGGCTTGGGACAATGGTGGTACCTTCCGCATTCGCCGTGGACATAGAAAAACAGATGAAATCGAGGGAAAGGTTATCAAACCGACAGGTGAAAGCCCAACGGTCTGTACCATTCGGGACATTATACGTGAGATAGAAACCGGACAACGCACATCTGGGAATATTGACGTCACTATGCAGTCAGTAGAAGTGCAGTTTGGGTTAGCTCATTCTCACTTACAAGGTGGAAAGAGAATACCATTGCCAGTTTCGGATCGTCGGCTTTATATTCCCGGCGGCTGACCCGTCGTTCAAATAAGGATAACTACCCATTTGATGATACAACCAGAACCAGAAATCCTACGGCCGACAGTCGATTGGCTAATTGATGGCACCCAATTTCGAGCGCAAGTTTATCGCAACGGTGCTGATTTGGTTCTGAGTAATGGCCTGATTCGACGTGCCTGGCGTTTAGAGATGAACGCGGCCTGTGTTGCTTATGATAATTTAATCACTGGAGATCCTCTTCTACGCGCTGTTCGCCCTGAAGCACAAATCACTATTAACGAAGAGGTGTTTTCGGTTGGTGGACTGATGGGGCAATCGAACCACGCATACCTGACAGAAGAATTTATCGAGCTGCTCAAAGACGATCCACAGAGCTTACGCTTTTCTGGCTTTCGGGTTGGCAAACCGACCGCACGATTGATATGGAAATTCGTTCGCCACCATGCCCTGGAGGCAAAGTAGGCCTCCCGAAGGTCTTACTTTGGAGATGGATTTTGTTCCTTCTGATGAGGATCCGTCATTTTCTGTGACAATTTACTATCAGCTTTACAGTGGTATTCCTGCCATTTCAAAGTGGTTAACCATACAGAATCTGGGTAAGGAAACAATTACTGTTAATCAATTTACATCTGAAATCTTGGCTGTCGTACCATATGAAGATCCAGTTGAGTGGCGAGACGTTCCAATTATACCTCCGAATCTTCATGTTGAAACGGACTACGCTTTTGGCGGTTTCAGCCATAAAAACAGCTCAAAGCATTCCGTGTATTGGACAACAGATCCCCAGTTTCACACTCAGGTTAATTATGCCAATCGGAATCCGTGCCTGCTTGAGGTTTGTCCACCACAGGGGCCGGCACAGGACATCCTACCCGAAGGAACTTTTGAATCATTTCGGGCGTTTGAACTGCTCTACGACTCAACTAATCGAGAGCGAAGAGGTCTAGCTCTTCGGAGATTGTATCGCATTATTGCCCCGTGGATCACTGAAAACCCTTTAATCTTGCACGTTGTCAGTACAAATCCAGAGACAGTACGAAACGCTATTGATCAAGCATCAAACTGTGGTTTCGAGATGATTAGCTTGAGTTTCGGCAGCGGAATCAACATGGAGGATGAAAACGACGATAACTACCAAAAATGTGAAAATTTGGCCGACTACGCCGATTCAAAAGGGTTACATCTTGGCGGTTACTCTCTCTTATCCAGTCGTCGTATCCAACCTGACATTGATAATATTGTCAATCCCAAAACAGGTAACCCAGGTGATCAGACGCATGGTTACTGCCCAGCGCTAGCCTCTAAGTGGGGACAAAACTACTTTCGAAAACTGCGAGCTTTTTTTGAGAAGACAGGTTTTCTTCAGTTCACACATGACGGTTCTTATCCGGGTGACGTTGACGCAGCAGTCCGTCCACCGTTACAAAAAGGTGTTGAAGATTCGCAATGGATCCAGTGGAAAATAGTTACCGATTTCTATAAGTGGCAAAGATCCCTCGGTATTTATGTGCGTGTACCGGATTACTATTTTCTGAGTGGATCAAACGAGTGCGGTATGGGATATCGAGAAGTGAACTGGTCTCTGCCACGTATCCAACAGCAGATTCATACCCGTCAAAATATCTTCGACGGCACATGGGAGAAAACACCAAGCATGGGTTGGATGTTTGTACCGCTAACGCAGTATCACGGAGGTGGGGATGCAGCCACTATTGAACCATTAAATCAACATCTGGATCACTATGAAATTATGCTAGCCGCCAATTTACTGTTCGGTGTACAAGCAGTTTATCGTGGAATCCGTTTGTACGATGGGGAAAAGACAAAAGAGATGGTCAGTCGAATGGTCGCACTTTATAAAAAATATCGCCATATTCTTGAGTCGGATTTGATACATCTAAGACGAGCTAACGGACGCACAATCGACTACATGTTGCACAGCAATCCTAAACTGCCAGAAAAGGGATTTTTATCTGTCTTTAACCCAACCCCAAAGAGCATAACTGAAGTTATTGAATTACCCCTTTACTACACAGGGTTAACGGATACTGCTGAGATAAGTCAGAGAGACAATCTGTCCACAACATACAGATTGGATCGAGATTATTGTGTTGAACTGCCAGTTACGGTTCCTGCAACCAGTTACACTTGGTTTGTGGTTCGTTGAAATAGTAAAAACGGTAATATTTACGTTAATGGAGTGTAGAACAGAATGATCAGAATGGCAACTCACGCTCGGTCGCTGACGTTGGCCGGTGTCTCGCTGACAGCTTTCGCCATGGCCAATCCTTCCACTCAACTTCTACAGGTGTTTATCTTAGCTGGTCAATCTAACATGGAGGGACTGAGAAGTAGCAGACCTGGATCATCCAGAATATTACAATGGCGATAAGGGAACACTGGAAAGTGTAATGCTTGTCCCTGACAAGGCACATTTATATAAGCACTTGAAGGATACGGATGAAAAGTGGATAGTTCGCTGGGATATCTGGGTACGGTTTCGAGTCAAAGACGGGATCGAGAAAGGGAAGTTGACAATCGTAATTCACCGGATATCTCGGTAGACACCTCATTGATCCTGAATTACAGTTAGAGCATGGGTAATACTATTAAGGCGCAGATACTGCTAACCATTTGCCCTTTCAACGGAAGAATCCCCGAACGATAGCCACAGCCATCACTGGTTCGGCAACGCAGAGAACTATTTTCTAATTGCGCACTAGGTAAAGCGATGCTAAAGTTGATAAAAGCGAACTAATCAAAACCATAGGAATACGATCCACATGCACAACCAATGGATAAGTATCTGGAGTCTAATTGCCACACTGCCATTTACCGTGTCAATAGATGTGATAAGATCCCCGGTGAAAGTCTTCATACTCTGCGGACAATCTAACATGGAGGGCAAGGGTAGCATCGAACATCTTGATGAGTTGACCAAATCTGACCCCGACACCTATGGACACCTGAAAACAAAATCGGGGAAATGGAGAGTCCGTGAGGATGTCTGGATCGAGTTTCTGGGTTGCAAGGGAGGATTGACGGTTGGTTATGCACAACCGCCGAACCGCTTCGGTCCGGAACTGCAATTTGGTAATTTACTAGGTGACGCACTCGCGGAACCGGTGCTGTTGATCAAGACTGCTTGGGGTGGTCGCAGTCTGGCGGTAGACTTCCGCTCGCCCAGTGCCGGAAAAGTACCGTATGAGTTGGACGAGGAACTACAAGCCCGCATTGACAATGGTGAATACAAGGTCGGTACTTACTTTCATGAAACTGTCTCGATCGTTTATAAAGTGCTTGAGGATTTGGATAAACATTTTCCAGCTTTCAAAGGACACGGCTACGAGATTGCCGGATTTGTATGGTTCCAAGGTTGGAACGATCGTATCAACCAGCAGCATAATGATCATTATGCCGACAATCTCTCTCATTTCATTCGGGACGTACGTAAAGCATTTGGTAATCCGAATCTACCATTCATCATCGGTGAATCCGGTCAGGGCGGCGTGGACGAGAAACATCCACGCGCGTTGTCGCTTATGCAACATCAGGTTGCTGTGGCCATGATACCTGAATTCAAAGAGAGCAATGTACAGTTCTTGGAAACAAAGATCTATTTTGAAAACGAGCCTCAGTTCGATGGTGGTTACCACTGGTTTGGCAATGCCGAGAATTTCTTTAATATCGGTGATGCTATGGGTAAGGCGATGTTGAAATTGTTGGAGCACAACTGATGTTAAAGCTTTGTCGGCAAGTCTCGGTTGCTCATGCAGTAATAGCCGCACATTCTGTAAGTAGGTGGTAAAGATCCGCACGCACACAAATTCTACGCCAAGATTGGATTGCAAATTCCAAACTAAAAACCAAGCTAAGAATAAGGAAGTGTTTTAGGTTTGGACCAAATTAAGTTAGCAGAAACGATACTCAAAAAATCAATTATGTCTTGTTGAATAGTTTCAGTAACCAGAAACTTTTGCTTGATTTCGGTAAAAATGTTATCATCTTTTTTACGGGGTATTTCGGCTGGATACCGAATAAATACATCCTTCTCCAATTGAGGTAAATGGACCTATTGCATACGATATATAAAGAGTTGGGTTTCTGTTTTGATTTTATATTTAGCTGTGCTAGAATGGGGACTAAACTGTCTTCAACGTTTCGACTATAAGGAGCAGCATGATGGGAGATAATCGCGGGAAGAAATCAAAGCAACAATTTGAGGAGGATTTTCTGCTCTTCGTGGATAATGAATCTGGTGATAATGATGAGCAGATTAATCTCCCAAGATCGCTAATTCTTGTCGAACGACTCATCTATACAATTGAAAACGAGAACCCAATTAAGCAAATTTTATATGATTTGCGGCGTGAGATTATTCAGGAAGAGATCACTTTTCAAGAAGCGAGAAAAACCATTGCGGAAATGCAGTCATCAATTGATAAGTTGACTGCTCCTGCCAATCGAGTTGCTACATTGATCAATCTGGCAACGAAAGATTGCGCTCAGGTCATTTTGGGAGGATCAGAATATTATACCAATATCGACTCGGCTATTGATCCAGTCAGCCTGAAGATTGGTCATAGCGTTTTGCTCAACGAAGCTTATGTCATTGTAGGGGATTTAGGGTATAATCAATTCGGTCCAACGGTTAAAGTTACAGATTTACTGCCTGATGGAAGATTACAAATTGGGCAGGAACAAGGATTGAATTCACAAGTATTGCAGCGTTCATCCGATCTGGCTGATGAGAATTTAAAGACTGGTGACCAAGTTCGCGTAGATCCAAATTTCAGAGTTGCTCTTGAAAGGATCGAAGGACAGGAAGCCAGTCATTATTACGTTGAAGATCTGCCGGAAGTTCCTTGGGAAAAAATTGGTGGGCTAGATGATACCATCCAGTTGATTAAAGATACTATCGAACTGCCAATTCTGCATCCAGATTTATTTAGAAAGTTTGATTTTTCAATGCCAAAAGGTTTTCTGCTGCATGGGCCTCCAGGGTGCGGCAAAACCCTCATCGGTAAGGCAACTGCGTACGGACTGACAGAACGACTGAAGGAAGAAAGTAATATCGATATAGAAGGATGTTTTTTACATATCAAGGGTCCTGAGATCCTCAACATGTGGCTGGGAGAATCCGAGCGAAAAGTCCGCGAAATTTTTGATATAGCGCGTCAGAAAAAGAAAGAGGGAATGCTTCCATTTATTTTTATCGATGAAGCAGAATCTATTCTGGGAACACGACGATCTTTGCGGGCGCACAATATATCCAATACTATAGTCCCAATGTTCTGTGCAGAAATGGACGGGATAGAATCACTACAGGATATTGTAATTATTTTGGCAACAAATCGACCTGATTTAATTGATCCAGCGGTTTTGCGTCCCGGTCGCATTGATCGAAAAATTAAAGTTAACCGTCCTGATAAAGAGTCGGCATCCAAAATTCTTAATATCTATCTGACTCGGGAACTTCCAATTTCTCCTGAATTGCTGGAGAAACACGAAAATAATATCACCTGTGCCATTGATGATTTGACTGATCAACTGATTAATGAAATGTTCTCACGAACAGAAGTGAACAGATTCTTGGAAGTCTCGCTCCAAAGCGGCCGGCGGGATATTCTGCATCGCGGAGATCTGTGTAGCGGTGCAATCATCGCCTCAATTGTTCAACGCGCCAAGGAATCAGCGATTAAGCGTATCATCCAGAGTGGTGATGAGTCGATCGGTATTTGCTTAGAAGATCTGCTAGATGGTTTCCATGCCGAATACGCAGAAAGCGACATTTTTCCCACAACAGACAATATATCTGATTGGCTGAAACTTATCGATTATGACTCCGAAAATGTAGTCAAAGTGGTACCAACTCGTCCGGAAAAATCAAAACGCAAGAAGCAAGCACATACTAGTGTAATTTAAATGAATAGACTTATTGGAATTGAGACAGAATATGGTATTACGCTGAATACCGAACAGGAATGTGATCCTGTCCGCGAATCGATTGAACTGATCAAAAGCTATCGCCATGAAGATTTTCGGCCAATGTGGGATTACAAAGGCGAAGATCCTTTTCGTGATGAACGAGGCTTTCGTGCAAATACTCTGCATGAACATCCCGATGAGGCAAACTATCAGGAGATGGATCAGCAACATCCCGAAAGTTTTGTCGAGATCAAAAGCGACCTTATTTTAACCAACGGTGCAAGGCTTTATAATGATCACGCTCATCCGGAATACTCGACGGCAGAATGCCAGAATTTGTTTGACTTAATCGCTCACGATAAAGCTGGGGAACGGATCCTTCAGCAGTGCGCTGTACGCCGTAGTCAAAAGCTGAATAAAGATGTGATCCTATACAAAAACAACACCGATTACAAAGGTCACAGTTATGGTTGTCATGATAACTACCTGATGCGTCGTGATATTCCTTTTGATTACCTAAAAGAAAGCCTGATACCGTTTTTGGTCACGCGTCAAATTTTTGCCGGTGCAGGCAAACTTGGGATTGAGTCAGAAGAAGAAGGAATGGTTTCTCCTGGATCTTATCAAATCAGTCAGCGAGCTGATTTTTTTCAGGTTGAAGCCAGCGTCGATACCATGCACAAACGACCAATCTTCAACACGCGGGACGAACCGCACGCAGATCCCCAGAAATATCGACGACTACACGGAATTGCTGGGGACGCTAACATGTCTGAGTACTCGACGGCATTGAAGATTGGGTCAACTGCATTGGTCATTGATTTAATTGAATCACGGTTGATTCCGGATAATTTCGCCGTTATTGAACCTATCCGTGCTATCAAAGAAATATCACGAGATCAAACCTACCGATGGCAACTCAATCTGAAAAACGGCAAGACTACAACGGCCATTGATCTACAAAGGCAATATCTTGAACTTGCCCAGCAACATCTTGATCCCAACAATGGTGAAACTGATTGGATTCTAGCTGAGTGGGGAGCTATACTTAACCAATTGGAGCAGGAGCCAATGGAATTGGTGGATCGAATTGATTGGGTGACAAAAAAATGGCTTCTTACTACTTTTGTTGAAGAGGAAGGGATTGAGTGGGATGACCCGTGGCTACAGAGTCTAGCGCTTCAATACCACGATATTGATCCGGAAAGTGGGCTTTACTACGCGCTTGAAACGCAGGGCTCCATGCGTCGTGTTGTCACAGATGGTCAGATTAATCACGCCATTCATAACCCTCCGAAAGATACCCGTGCCTATTTTCGGGGTAAGTCGATTGATAAATTTACCAACCAGATAGAATCAGTCCAATGGGATCATGTCACCTTTAGCCTCAATGGGAAGGCGATCTCAGTCAACATGAATAAATTGACCGATCCAGAAATTGCCGAAAAGTATAATCGGGTTCTTGATCAGGCTCAAACAGTAGAAGAACTAATTGATAACCTAGGCATCGGATGATTTGCACCTGCCCATCAGTTAGAAAGGAGATAAATTCATGACAGTTGAAGATGCCTCGAAAAAACGCTATATCCACCTGCGAGATCGCGTTCAAAAACCAACCAAACCAATTGGACCGGATGACAGTAGCGACGATGATGACGGTCCTAAGCGTCCGGAGGTCGATAAGCCAAACACCAAAGAGTTACTCCGACGCATGCGGCGTGTTGATAAAGATCAGTCCCGGCGTTACCGACAGAGAACTGGTGAGTGACGGTGCCCTCAGGAGATTTCCTAGATCTCTTAAAAACCCACGGTTACGAGTTTCATTTTGACTCCTCAGGATTGGAACGTGTTTCGAAGGAGGCGAATCTGGAACTGACTGAAGGTACGACAGTCGTAGCTGTTCGTTACAAAGACGGTGTGATGATCGCCGGAGATCGGCGTGCGACTGCTGGAAATACGGTGATGTATGATCGTGCTGATAAAGTGCTGGAACTCGATGAGTATTCCATAATAGCGGTTGCCGGTTCACCTGCGATCGCATACGAAATTGCCAGAACGCTTGAGCATTCGTTCCAATATTTTCGTCGAAGTCAGCTACAGGAGCTGAGTTTGGAAGGAAAACTACGTATGCTTTCGCGGCTAATTCGTGAAAACTTTCCAATGGCGATGCAAGGAGCCGGAGTAATTCCGATCCTGGCAATTTACGACCTCCAGAGCGGAGATGATGGAGACGGTAAAATTTTTTTCTACGATGCACTCGGAGCACAATTCGAGGTGAGTGACTTCGCCACTTCCGGTTCTGGATCAGTTTGGATTAGAGGTGTACTGTACCATCTCAACCGATGGGGAAAGATTCCACTGGCTAAAATGAACGAAAATCAGGCAATTACTAATATTATGAAACTTCTCGAAACTGCATCGGAGTATGATGCGGCAACAGGCGGCTACAACTCACGCTCGGCTATATTTCCGACTATTAAAACAATTACGAGAAATGGTATTGCTGATCTTCAAACTGAGAAATTGCGTCAAGTCTATGAAAAATCAGTCGAGGTGAAATTTGCTTGACGAACCTTATCGCTATTTAGAAGCGGTAAGTAATCGCCGCGATTATGTTGAAGACCAATTGCGCCAGGGAAGTCCCATCGTTAGCTTGCAATATGACGATGGGATCCTACTTCTGACAATAGGACGTGGACAACGCAAAATCTATGAAATCCATAACCACATCGTCTTAGCCGCAATCGGCCATACGGCCGATATTGAGAGGCTCCGCTTACTCGCAACTGATGCAGCCTCTGTCCAGGGCTTCCAAAGTTCCGTTGACGACGTCACTTTACACCGATTAACAAATTTCTTACTTGCCCCAACCATCAAGAGGGAGTTTGAAACTATTTTTTCCTCACCTATTATAGCAAAAATGTTGCTAGTTGAACTGGGTGGTGTGCAACGTGAAAGCCAATTTATATCCCTGAATTACGACGGCACAACACAGGTAGATCAAAGAACCGGAGTATTGGCAGGAAACGAAGAAATTGAATCTGCTATGCGCGCGAATCTATCAGATATATCGCAGAATCTCTCACTTCAAGCGGCTTTCGAGCTCGCGCTTGAAACATGGGCGATTGGCAGGCACCATAGCCTTCAGGACAACAATAATAACCAGGATGATGAAGATGACGGTGATGAGGATGTAATTGAAAAAAAACAATTGCGAGAGGCGGTGCAGGAAGCGCGAGAACAAGGTGAAATTGAAGTCGGCATTTTGGATGTATCCCGACGAAGTAAAAGTAAATTCTGTTTGCTGCCAACGACAGAAACCGATGCAATGCTTGAATCTGCGAGAGATAAATTATGAGTCGGAGGATTTTTGGCATCGAAACCGAGTTTGGTTGCTTAATGAAAGGCGATACATTCCGAACGGCGGAAGAAGCCTCCGTTCGAATTAAAGATTATGTTTTTGACGAACTTTCACTTGGCATTGCTGACATGCACTACCGCGACTGGGGTGAACCACCATTTAATGGTGGGTTTCTATATAACGGTGGTCGGCTTTACATGGATATGGGACACCTAGAGTATGCTAGCCCTGAGTGTGTGAAACTTTTTGATTTGGTTGCCTACGATCGCGCAATTGATTTTCTGGTTGTTAAGATTCTTGATGATCTACAGGTTTCAGAAGAACTCTCTTTCATTAAAAACAATATAGACCACCTAACCGGTGCAACGTTTGGTTGCCACGAAAATTATCAATTGTTGCGTAGCGTTCCATTTTATAAGCATGTTATCCCAACGCTAATGCCATTTTTCGTAACTCGGCAAATTTATGCAGGCGCTGGGCGTGTCGGAGGTCATGATGAAGTCGCCGATATACACCAGGTTGGACACGAAGCGAGTGATTTCACCGGGTTTCAAATATCTCAGCGTGCGGATCATATTGTGGCCGAGGTATACGAGTGGATCCAGTTTAGCCGTGCTATCATCAACACTCGCGATGAACCTCTTGCCGACCACACCAAATATCGTCGGTTGCATCTCCTGGTTGGTGACTCGAATATGGCGGAATATACTACTGCCTTAAAAGTTGGTGCTACATCTTTGGTGCTTGATTTTCTCGAAAAAGGTCACTACCCTCGTGACTTGACACTAGCCCACCCAGTCAAGACCATCAAGGAAATTTCAAGGGATCAATCTTTTGAATGGATTGTGGAACTTGAATCGGGCAAAACGATTTCCGCCATCGATTTACAGCTTGAGTACCTTCGAGTTGCACAAAAATGTTTAAGCGGTAATGATGCAGAAACGGATTGGGTTTTAACAGAATGGGAATCAGTCTTAGAAGATTTGGAAAGCAATAATCACGAAAATCTCGTGGGCCGAGTTGATTGGGTAACGAAGAAATGGTTGCTGGAAACATTTATGGAGGACGAAAACCTTGACTGGGACGATCCATGGGTGGAAAGTCTGGATCTTGAGTATCATAACATCCATCCCGATACAGGCTTGTTTTATCATTTAGAAGCTCAAGGGCTAGCACCGCGTCTAACAACTGATGATCAGATCTGGAGTGCCGTTGAAAAGCCACCACAGAACACAAGAGCAAAAGCGCGTTCTCTGGTGATGCAATATCTTGGTGAATACCATCTCCCCTGCATAGTTGATTGGCATCAAATTTACTTTGCCAATGACAACCCATTTGAAACTAAGGATCCATTCTACACTTATGATAATGAAGTTGAAGAATTGTTGGAAAGATTAGAACGGATTCGCTCCAGTTAGATTTCTCAACACTCCCAATAAACATTAGAAAAACTCATAATTGTTGATCATTCTGTATGGATTAGGTATCGATCGGCAAAATCCATATACCGTTCCCAATCATATTCTGTAACATCATGTTTGCCCGAACGAATATGATACCCAATGATACTTGTTATTGGCTGATGGAGTTCCGGCATTTCATCGGCGGCTAACCCCTCGGTGTCAAGCATATGGTACACCGATTCAGCCTCCTGAGCAGCTAAAAATTCTCCACGAGGGTCCGCCCACAAATCTTCCTCTGCACTGGCTACGTATACTGGACGCGGTGCAATTAAGGCAATCAGCATGTGTTGATCAACCGGAAGTTCATCTTCATTATCGCTGAATTCTCTAAAATTTGCACAAAACCAATGTTCAAATCTATTGATTCTGCGAACAGTTTCGCCGAAACGTCGTCTCGACAAGGCCGCCCCACAACAACCGGAATTGTTGGAGATAACTAGAGCGAAACGTGTGTCTTGTGCACCAGCCCATAACGCCGCCTTACCCAGACGCGAATGTCCCATTATGGCCACACGTTCATGATCAATATCTTGATCGACCTCAAAATAATCCATGGCACGGGTGAGTCCCCAAGCCCACGCACTAATGGTACCCCATTCGTTTGGAGCAGGTTTTGTTTGACCTGCTTGATAAAAGAGAGGATGTACTCCATTTTGGAACCCATCATGAAAATCGGGATCCATATCACCACAATAAATAGTTGCCAGGGCATATCCGCGGTCCAAGATTTGTTCAACTTCCCAACGACTTGAATTAGATCCTCGCGATCTTTCGGTAGCACGGTCATTCTCAATACCAAGTTCCTGATTATTATTCACCCACTGTTCTGATAATTTAATTCCCGGATCTGAGTGGATGGTGTGATTGCCATGAAAGTTAAGCCCAACGAAGGTTGGAACCGGTTTCTTCAGATCAGGTGGTAGATATAGAAGGATATTTATCCTTGGACTTCCCTCATGATCACCAAATGAGATTCCAACTTCCTTGCGTATGGCTTTACCATTGAGACTTTCAGAATCAATCGAAATAACTTTGAAGTTAATATTTTCTAATTCGCCTGGGACTCTACCATAAACAAATTCTTCAAAGAGATGCAAGATTTCGGGACGACGCTTTTCAAACCACCCTCCTGCATTATTTACCTGAGTACCATCGAGGCATATCAGTGAATCGGGTAAAACGTAATCGGGAACCTTTGCTTCATCATAGTTAATTTCTGGTGGTGCAGAATTAGCGTAGGATCCAGATGAAACCACGAGTAAAATTGAAGATAGCAGCATTGTCAACAATGTCTCCTCGAAATGTGTAGCACAACGGATACTCGATCCATCGATGTACTTTGAGTAATGGAGTATAGATCAAACAATTCTGGCAAATAATACTTAAACTTTAATTGTCCATGCAATTCGATAACAATGATATAATTTTTAATCATAGCCGTTTAGAGAAATGATGTCAATTTGTTACTGATACCTAAAGTGATCATAGAAGAAGTTTGTATGCTGCCACATACATGGTTCATCCGTTAACTCCGTCGTTCTGGCAGAAATTCTCCGGTTTCCTGAACGACATCTGAGGTGATACATGAAATTTAAAAGCAGTGAAATCCTAAGTATAAGCCATGATTTCTTCTTCGACGTTGCACTCCCTATCCTGCAGGACAATTTCCCTGTCATCGTTAATGAGTCAGCCTGTGGTTTCTTTGGATATGGATCTGAATGTCTCGGTATGGATGATGAACACTCACAGGATCACCATTTTGGGCTAAGGATCAATATGCTAACTCCAGAGAAATTGATCAAAGGAAAAAAAGACGAGATCCTCAATAAGTTCTCTGAAGAACTTCCGGCTACTTATCAGGGGTTCTCACTTCGGTCTGGACATGTTGCAGGGGTTGGTATAACGCCGGAGAGTCTAGAGGGATTCCTTTCCCGGACCATTGGTATCATATCCTCACCAAAGACCGCAGTTGATTGGTTGAAGATTCCGGAAGAAGACATCATGCATGTCATTAACGGTGAAGTTTGGCACGATCCCAAAAAACAATTTTCAGAAATTAGATCCGTTTTACAGGAGTATTACCCGGACCCCGTCTGGAAAAGACGTATAGCGCACTGGTGTCGTTATTTTTCAGGGATGGGACTATATGCCATGAAACGCGCCGTTTTACGAGAAAATTGGGTTTATGCTACCACTGCTTTCGGACGCACAGTGAAATGGGCTTTAGAACTTGCATTTCTGTTGAATAGAACCTATTTCCCATATGACAAATGGCTGTATCCTTTTTTCGATACATTACCCTGTTTAGCACCGCAAATGGATCCGTTACTGAAAGAAGCAATATCAGGCGAATGCTGTTGGAAGAGAAGAATTGATATTTTCGAACACATCTCAGATCTGCTTGACGCCAGAATGACAGAATTGGACTTGGTTGCCCCACACCCGCGTTTTATAGGATCTGCCACCTCCGGGTATCGATTACTCGAACACAATTACGCAGTAATTATGCAAAGCTTACCAGAAGAGATAATTCCAATCGTACCGCTATGGGATCAGGTGCATCTTGAGTCATTTCATAGTGATTATGTCGCACAATTACCAATCGAACAGTGGGATGCCGTCTTAAATTTAAAGACTGATTAAAGAGGACGAAAAATAGATAATAAAAATCAACTTCGGGCCATAAAAGTGGCATTATTTATCATTCTTTTCTTTTTGATCACTTCTCTTTGGTCTAAGCTAGCTCCCTATAACATGGACGAATTTTGTCATTATCATTCCATTATTTCCCATCATTACAAATATAATGTTCTTAATACATTCAGGGAAAATTGTAGAGGTTATGACTTGAATTTCTTAAACACGGGGCTAGTTCTGCCCTTGAGGGCTTATGCTTATGAAGGCTGTTTTTCGTCCATGTATTACTATCCATTATTTCTGATCTGGAAATCCCGCAATCCGTTCGGTTTCTAGGCATGCTTTTTCTTTTTGTTCAATCGTTGCTTCTGGCTCGTATTTTCAATTTCAGGTATGAATACCTGCTATTGTTTTTGCTTTCTTTTTTTCCTTATTTTTGACACTGTTCATTGATCATTCCTTCTATGCTGCCATTTTCAG
>DTUY01000199.1 GCA_012963885.1 Candidatus Poribacteria bacterium
GTGGACGCCACACCCTGAGACTAGGGAACCGATGCGGCGTCAATTCCCCAATCCTAAAAGACCACGAAGTTCTCAACAAGCTGCTATTGAAGGATTGATCAAGAACTTGGACGATGGATCTGCACCTCTTTGTCCGGGCGAGCTTGGACGGGAAGCACTGGAGATCGCTATTGCTTTAAGGGAATCACACCGCCGCAGCGGTGAAAAAATCGAATTGCCGCTTGAAGACCGAAGTTTGTTCATGCTGGCGTAATCTGGTATTATCTAGATAAGGCTCATAGTGAGAATTATATTAATCATAATTGAATTTGGAGTGTCCTAAAAATGAAGGTAAAACTGGCACAATATGGTATCCTGCATGATCATGCGTCTGGCAAGGCTTGGGTCATGAAGGAAAGTGATGAGGTGGATTTTTGCGGCATATTTGAGCCGGATCTAAAAGCAAAGGAAGCGTTAGGTAACAACGATCCATACCGGGATATTGGCTGGTTCTCAAGCAAAGGAGAGATGTTGGATGACGAAACTATCGATGGTATCGCTATCCAGGGACGTGTGGCAGACAATCTTGCGTTTGCTGATGAGGCTTTGGATCATAACAAGCATGTTTGGTTGGATAAGCCGGCTGGAGACAATTTGCAAGCGTTCCGTCAAGTTCTTTCGGTGGCAACTGAAAAAGGTTTACTTGTCCAACTCGGTTATATGTTTCGGTACAATGCGGGGTTCCAATTTGTTTTGGACTGGGCAAAGTCTGGAAAACTCGGTCATATATTTTCTGTACGCGCACGGATCTCATCCGGTGTGGTGAATGAATCGCATTGGGCACGTTGGAATTCCCCTGGTGAACGCGATGGGGGTATTCTCTTTATCTTGGCTTGCCATTTAATTGATATCATTGTCGCTTTATTGGGCCGGCCTGATATAGTAACCCCACACCTCCGGCACGATGGAGGTCACTTTCCGTGGTTTCAAGATAATAGTGTCGTTGTCTTTGAGTATCCGCGTGCCATGGCTGTTCTTGAATCAACCGCTTTAGAAGTTGCTTCGGGCACATCAAGACGCCTAGAAGTCTATGGTACTCAGGGAAGCATTATTATGGAACCGCTTGAACCACCTCAGTTAAGGCTCTGTTTAGACGCTGATCGAGACGGTTATAAGAAAGGGTGGCAGCATGTTCCTGTAGAACACCGTCCTCGATACGTTGATAGCTTACGCGCATTTGTGGCTGATATTCGTGGGGAGAAGAAACCGGACCGTTCACTTGAACATGAATTCACTGTTCAAGAAACTGTATTGCGTGCCTCACAAATTGAATCATCCATCAACTGAGTGTTGCTGATGGTTGCTTGTAATCGCAATTCATTCTGGTACCTGTTTAAATTAACTGTTCTAGAGTTTTTCCGTCAGTCACCATTTTGTTTGCTATTAATTACCTTATGACCACGGTAGATTTTATCACGCATCTGTTCTGTCTTGTTGATGATAAGCTGAATGAAGCGGACAAAAATCATCAGCACAGCCAAGCCAAGCTCTATCCCTCTGAAGGGGTTACCATCGGCTTGCTGCCCTTAAAGGTCAGGGAAATCGAGCCTTCTATCGATGGATTTCCCACAATTACCGAGACTTGTTTCCCTGCTTACCTGAGCCAACTCGATTGTTTCGGCTATTCAACAGCCATCAACATCTGATTGATGTTTTCATGGCCACTCCTTCACCGATTGGAGTCATTGACACTTATGGTATTGAGTTGACCCACTCCAGACGGGAAGGGAGAAACCAAAAGCAGATTGACCAGAAGGGGATTTCCAATCAACGCTAGATTGTCGGAGGGAAGCTCTGTTTGCTTCTCAACCATCTGGGGTTCGTCGTTGATTGGGATTGCCACACGGCCAACATCTACGATGGAAGTGCCTTCCAGCATATGGTTGATGGCGTGGCATCGGAGATGG
>DTUY01000200.1 GCA_012963885.1 Candidatus Poribacteria bacterium
TGTATTTAAGTTAAAACTTAAGTACAAGGGCAAGATTATGAATATTTCCTACTTTAATATTTGGTGTCTTTCAGCTTTAATCTTGTATGGGGTATTGCGACTGGTGGGGTAGTCAGTCTCCTCACCAGTGTTCCTCTCCACTCTCTAGCCAATCCTAAATTTACTTTCATTTTCTATCCGGATAGGCTGTAATCATCTCTACCAGTGCATGAAGAGCAGCCTTCCTAGAATTGTCTTCTTGTAATTTTTCCTTCTTCAAAATGCGGCGACCGTCGTTTACTACCTCGTCACCATGCAAGTTCCAATTAAATGGCCATCTAAATTTATTAATGGCTTGAATGTGTCAGAAAAACTATAATAGATAATGATATTTATTATTTCTTACTCAATATAGGATTTCCCTTATGCGTTGTATCATTATTTCGCTCGTCATTTTAGCCCTCCTTACACCCAACCTGTCTGCTGTCGATGGGGTTCCTTCACCGCAAGCTAAAAAAGAAGCAGCCAAGGGTAATTGGTCAACCTGGCGAGGTCCTAACCGCGATGGTCTATCGGCTGAAACCGGCTTGCTATCTTCATGGCAAGAACGTGGGCCAAAGCTGGCGTGGAAAGTCAAAGGCTTGGGAAATGGATTATCTAGTGTTGCTGTTGCTGAAGGACGCATTTATACGATGGGCAGACGAGATGGGGCAACCAAAATGATCGCCTTAAGCACCAAAGACGGCGCAAAAATTTGGGAATCAGACATGGGTTCTGAGGCAAATGAAGATCCAAATAGCACACCTTCGGTTGATGGAGACCGCGTTTACGGCTTAACTCACGCCGGCCAATTAGTCTGTGTCGGCACCACTGATGGCTCGATTCTGTGGAGGAAGCATTTCCCCACAGATTTCAAAGGTAAAATGGAATCCGGTTGGGGCTATTCCGAGTCTTCTATCGTCGACGGTGACAACCTGATCTGTACACCTGGCGGTAACTCTGCGGTCATGGTCGCTCTTAATAAAAGGACGGGGGAGCACCTCTGGTCAGCTGAAATGCCAGCGGTCATTGGTGACCGAGGCCATGACGGTGCGGGATACTCCTCGATTGTCATCGGCCAAATTGCTGGACGCAAGCAATATGTCCAGTTAACCGGCCGCGGAGTGATCGGAGTAGATAGTGAAAACGGTAATTTACTTTGGACCTATAATCGTATTGCCAACGGTGTGGCCAATATCCCAACCCCTATTGTGAAAGGGGATTACATTTTTTGTAGTACCGGATATGGCACAGGCGCCGCTCTGATTCAAATCCATGACCGCAACGGCAAGTACGAAGTAGAGGAAAAGTACTTTCTAAAAGGGAATGAATTACAGAATCACCATGGAGGCATGGTACTTGTCGCCGACTACATTTATTGTGGGCACGGCCACAATCAGGGACATCCAATTTGCTTGAACATGATGAGCGGTGAATATGCATGGGGGCCGGTTCGAGGTCCCGGTACTGGTAGTGCCGCAATCCTCTATGCTGATGGTCACCTCTACTTCCGCTATGAAAGTGGTGACATGGCATTAATTGAAGCAACCCCGGAAGAATACAAACTCAAAGGCACTTTTAAGACTGACGAAATCAACGGCAAAAGCTGGCCACACCCAGTGATCGCAGACAAGAAGCTTTATCTTCGTGATCAAGGGACCTTGATGGCCTATGACATCGCCAAGTAGCCGAATTTTGTACACGACTATCTGCTATGGAGTTTCGATTTGGCTGGTAGTTTGAACCTATACCAATAGTGCTAAGCCCGTTGGTCAACCCATCTGTGTTATTCGGCTTAAGTTCAGCGATGCCAGAATTAAAACCTTCGCTTGGCAGGTATCATCTTCTTCATAAGCTTCAGGTTTATCCAATCCAGTTACCAAGTTTTGTGATTCCTGAACCATCCTGATTATAGACTGATTGA
>DTUY01000201.1 GCA_012963885.1 Candidatus Poribacteria bacterium
TCAGATGATATGAAATTTGTTCCTTCTCATCTGGAGTAGATGATTTGTCCTTTAGGGATTCATGCCAGTTGGTTTTTACTTTGATAGATTGTTTGATTGGATTCGGCTTACCCCAAGTAAGTGTAACGGTTCAGAAAGGCATCGGTATCCAAAAAGCTCTCGATCTTCTGTTTGAACGTCTGGTCATTGCTTTGTTGAATCAGTTTTGGGGTTATATCTTTGTAGGTTTATCAATCTTATCCTAGGTATTTGAAGGTACCGAACATACTGGGTTTTGACAGCATTCCTTCTTGGGTGCCAAAACGATCAGCAAGAAATCGTTTGTCCATCTGCTCCAGCAAATTGTAGAGGTCAAGGCATATCTTTCCGATTTGGCCATTTACTCTCAGATAAACTTTGGCAAAAGCAGTACGTGTACTAAGGTATGTCGGCTTGACGGAAAATGGTGTGGGATAATGGATCTCTTAATGGAAACAGACGGATTCTCCGAGTTGTTGTTGAGGTTGATTTTTATCAGTCCACGAAATTCCTGATCTTGATTGTACTTGTTGAAATCGATTTTAAATGAGAATTTCTTAACTGGTTCGAATTATGAGCTGGGACTCGTGATGGCTACTAAAGTCGCGCCGTTCCCTTTGTAACACAATCCTACACCGTTGACAATTTTGTTTTTGAAGATCTTGTCTGCTTTTCCGTATTGACGATTGAAACCCTGGTAACTGGTTAAGCTAGGATGTAAAGATTGGTGCCTGCGAAAGAGTTTACCCTTAAAATTGGGGAAGACAATTTTTCTAGTGGTCTTCCCCAGTCCAAATTTAGATCTCGCCCTGTTAGGTTGGAGTTTTTTCCACTCTCCATGCTCTAATTTTAAACGCATTTTCCAGACTTTATTTAAACCAAAAACTGCCCCTGATTCGGTAGTAATCTGTGACTAAGCGTCACCAAGCAGGAACGTGATAGTGAGTAACAGAATGGTTAGGTCTTTCACAAGGACGGAAATCAACAGGCGCATACACATTGATGAAACTGATTTGTAGCAAAGTAATAGCCTTAATTAAGACCAATAGTGATGTAACAATGACCAAACAAGAACAATCTGTTTCTTCGTCATTCTCGTTGAGACTATACGGTACAATCAATTGTAACCGTTTTCTGCTATCATTAAACGGATGCAATTCTTGATGATCTAATCTGAATTAAATGATGGAGACTTTCTGTTCCAGCAAACTTTAACGGCTTTTCCTAGAGGGAGTACCCAACTATGGCCTTTAATTACCAGACAGACTTTCCAAATATCCTCTGGATCTGTACAGATCAGCAACGTTACGATACCATTGGAGCTCTCGGCAACCCCCATGTTTCAACCCCAAACATCGATCGGTTAGTTCAGCAAGGAGTTGCATTTACCCATGCCTATTGCCAGAGTCCAATCTGTACGCCTAGTCGTACCAGTTTTTTAACCGGTATGTATCCTAGCACTGTACATGTAAACGGTAACGGTAATGCATTTTTCCCAGAAACACCTCCTTTGGTTACGCGTATCCTGTCTGAAGCTGGATACCACTGTGGGCTAATAGGCAAACTGCATCTGGCTAGCGCCTACGGTCGAATTGAACCCAGAATCAACGACGGCTACAGCTACTGGCAATATAGCCATGCACCTCGGGATGATTGGAAGGAAGGACATGATTATGCAGACTGGGTGCGTTCCAAAGGGTACATCTTAGGAGAATTGACCAGAAACATTGAAGGGGTACCGGCTGAACTTCATCAGACTACTTGGTGTGCGGAAAAGACGATTGAATTTATCCGGCAGGAATGTGATGGCCCTTGGTTAGCTAGCGTAAATATCTACGATCCTCATCCACCTTTCAATCCGCCGCAGGTATACAGGGAGATGTTTAATCCAGCAAAGATGCCGGGATCACTTTTTCGGAAGACTGATTTGCAACAGCAAAAGAAGCTGGAAGCAGTTGACTTCCAATCCAAGTGTCAATCTCCGGAAGAGCTGGATATTCGTAATCCAATCCAGCCTCAATCTCCACTACCGGAAAGTCGAACAGAGAGAGCTTCGTTAGGCAAACGAGACGCTAAAACTTTGCAGGCCGCCTACTATGCCATGATTAAATTAATCGATGATCAGCTAGGACGAATTATGGAAGTTCTGGAGGAAACCGGGCAAAGACAGCACACAGTGGTTATCTTTACCAGTGACCACGGAGAGATGTTGGGAGATCACGGACTGATTCAGAAAGGTTGTCGATTCTATGAAGGATTGGTTCGCGTACCTCTGATTTTTTCCTGTCCGGGTTACTTTGAACAAGGCTTGAAAAGCGAGGCCTTGGTAGAATTACTTGACAAAGCCCCAACGCTACTGGAACTAGCTGGACTGGAGGTGCCTGAACGAATGCAGGGCAGATCACTGCTGCCAATCCTCAGGGGACAGGCAGATCCGAATCCTCAACGGCAATTTGTCCGTTGTGAATACTATGATGCCCTGGATCAACCGGATGGGACTTTCTCCACTATGTACCGAAATCAACGGCATAAATTGGTGGTTTATCATGGCCACCAACACGGAGAACTATATGATCTACAGGAAGATCCGCATGAATTCGATAACCTGTGGGACCAACCGGAAAACCAGTCCCTAAAGCTAGATTTGCTGAAACATAGTTATGATGCTTCGATGTTGGCCATGGATCGGGGACCGCAGCGGATCGGCCCTATGTAGAGAGTGCCTCGACCAGTAAGCTGTTGCGTATTTCGGCTGTCAACCTGATTCATACTTTGATTGCTTGATCTAAGGTATGAATATAGCCGATCGTCCAGCCAACCCCACCGCAGAATCTCCGGCAATAGGAGGAAAGTATCCAAGGTAGATCTTCTGGTAGTCGATTTGCTTGAGTGTTCTGATAGGATCCATCATATCAACTTCCCGGCGAAGTCCATCAACTCTCTGTAGACTTCGGTTAAGACTCCCAACAGTCGTTCTTCCTCGGTTGAACCGAACGGGGTGGGATCGACATTAAGGTAGAGGTGAAGATGAAGAAGGGAACACCGGCGTCAGACATACCTTCAATGATACCGCCGATAGCGTCCAGCTCTTTTCTTCATACCTCAAGATTAGAGAAGGCCCCCTAGTTAATCAGCGCGGCCAGAGTTACATCTCTCGTGGAGTAGGTATGGACCAAATCCAACGTGCTGATTGAAGGGATGTGGTACCTTCACCGGCAATTCCTACAGCACCCAGCACAATGTGATGAATATCAGTTCCTGACAGAAGTCAAGGTTGTGATCGTGATCCGTTCTGAAGGGAGCGAAGATGCCGATGTCTAGCATAGGTAACCTTCGTGCGATTGATTCGAGACTTAAGCATTACAGCGATCCTGAAGCTGAAATCGTGAGAATTCAATTAAATCGAACAAAATCGTTTAGCACAGCAGGTCAGAATTTCGAACACTTTCAAAAGTTGAATCAATGAGGGATAGACTCAGACCTTTCAACATCAGTCGTACTAGAATGATTCATCCGTCTAGTTCTGCTTAGCTCGATCAAACCAAATTCAGCTACTTCGATTTATCACCAGTGGCAACGTGATATAATGGCCTATTGCATGGTACGGAGCAAAATATTATACCCGGATATAAAACAGAATGAAACTCTCACCACACAATTCTTTATACATTCTTTCCTTTAAGCATTTGTTTCTTGCCCTGCTGATTCTTCATCTCTTACCCATCTGGATATACCGTTATTTCCCATCACAAGACGGTATGAACCATGTCTACAATGCTTATATACTCAAATCCTATCACCATCCGGGATTCTACAAAACACGCGAAATTTTCCAACTTAATCTAACTTTCTTTCCTAACTGGATATCACATCTGCTGATGGCAGGATTGATGTTTATCGTTCCACCTCTGATAGCGGAAAAATTATTGTTGACGCTCTGTGTAGCTGGTGTCCCTTTAGCGTTCCTCTATTTTTCACGAAGTATTGATCAAGAAAGTACCTTTAATGCTTGGTTGGGGTTTCTTTTTTCTTACCATTACTTATTGCATATGGGTTTTTATAATTTTGCTCTAAGTTTTGCTTTGTTTTTCATCGTCATAGGTTACTGGTGGCGCAATCGGCATGCCATGGCTGCTGAACAGATTGGTGTTTTGTACTTAATGCTGATCTTACTCTATTTTTGTCATATTGTTTCCTACGCGCTGACACTGATGGTCATTGCCGTCAGTGCTATTTTAACACTTCGATGCCTTAAACCGATGATCGTCTGTGTCGGATACATGATGCCTGCCGGATTCCTGTTATTCAATTATCTGCTGGATAGCACGCAGGGGGCGTTGCCCCAATATGAGTCCAGCGGATGGATCTGGGAATACTTGTGGAAAAATAGGTCTCTACTCGTATTTAACGATGACTTCTTGTGGGCTAATCTGGTTCTGCTAGGATTGGTCGTGACCCTAATTCTTTATACCATATGGACCGACAAAACCTTAACTAACTTAATCCGAAGGCGGACTCCAATTCTGGAAAAGGATATTTTTCTGCTTATGGCTGTGATTTTTCTGTTGCTATTTTGCAATTTACCAAGGTTTGTTGGTTCCGGAGGCTGGATTAACGAACGCATACACCTTTTCCTTGTACCACTGCTCTTACCTTGGTTGACAACGCGTTTCCATCGAATTATTAAACATATCATAGCAGGCTGTTGGATTTTACTGTCACTGGTTCACCTAGGATATACCTGTCGCGATATGTCTGTTTATAACCGCGAAATGTCAGAATTCGCCCGAGTGATGGAACTGCCTGATCACACTATATTTAAACGATTAGACGCTGATCACTGGGGAGCTTTGACCAAATACGCGCTTCCTTACTTTAACGGCTTCGTTTCCTACGGATTTAGTGGAGATCGTGCTTACATCCATAATTATGAAGCGGCGTTTGATTACTTCCCTGTCAACTTTAAAGGTAACAACAACCGAGATCACTATGATGGTGACCCCATCCCGTATCGGATCGGTTGGAACCTAGCTAAAGACAGCCAGAATTTAAGACCCTTTCTTCAGGATTATGATTTGATCTATTCCCGTGGCTCCTTAAAAGTATTGCGACACAAACTATTTGCTCCGGCCAAAGAAAGGGTGTGGGATCAACTGGCCACAGAAACCGGAATGATGCAGTTTACCATGGGTGATTTACAGAATCCTCAACCCGGCACCTATCTAGTGCCACCGGGCTTACGTTATAGACCCGGCGGTTACGGTTGGGATACGCTTTCACCAAGGCAAGTATTCGATGGCGGTGTCCGAGATTCGGAAGACGCGGCTTTTGTCATTGATCTGCCCAATGGTAAGTATCGCATACGCTTTCAATTTCAATCGGATATGGTTCGGTCCCATCGAATTAGTCTTTATGCCAATGGGAAGCGTTTGGGGGCTCCGGTCATTGTCCCCATGAACCAAGCGATAGTGGAAAAAATTGAGCAGGTAGAGACCAGCAACAATCGTTTAACACTGGTCATCCATTCCCTTGATAAAGGTGTGGATGCATATTGGATTTGGCGTGGGTGTACCATCGAGAAGGTGGGTTAGTATAGTCTAAATCCACTGCCAAGCCGACTAGCCGATGACACCGAACCGGGCAGTTCCGATCTCCACTGACAGACCCTTCCTGCAGGTGAATACAGAATAAAAAAAAGGGATCTGTTTGGGTAACAGATCCCTTTTCTACACAACAACATATTAGGAGAAAACACCGTTTCGTCTAGTAGGAGTTAGCAAAACAGCTGCTACGACAACAAGTAATACAAAAACTAGTTACTCAGCAGTTGCAGAATGTTCTGCGAAACCATGTTGGCTTGCGCTAACATGGCTGTACCTGGTTGCACCAGTATCTGGTTCTTGGCTAATTCCGACATTTCTAAGGCATAATCCACGTCTTCTATATTGGAACGGGCTGTTTCAATGCTATTGACAGTGCTGGTCAAGTTGGACATTGTGAACTGCAACTTGTTCTGTTCCGAACCGATATAACTGCGTTCCCAGTTAACTTCATCTATGGCCTCATCCAAGGCAGTGACTGCTGTTCTAGCCTTATCCACCGTCAGCACGTCGTTATCCTTGATGCCCAATCCCACATCGGTGGCGTTCATAATACTGAATTCGTGTTGGCTATCGACATCGTTATCGGCACCAATCTGGATCCGCCAGTGCCCTCTTAGATCGTCAGCGTTACCATTCTCATCATAAGTACCTGGTTGAACCTGATCGTAGACGCCACCTGTTTGATAAGTTCCATTAAGAAGATTCATACCGTTTATGTTCCGTTACGCTGGCAATTCGCGTCAATTCATCTTTCAGGGACTGGAATTCCAAATCGATACTAGCTCGATCAGTATCGTTGAATGTATCGGTAGCGGCCTGAACTGCCAGTTCCCTCATCTGTGCCAGTAAATCACTAATATCGTTCAACCCGGCTTCTGCCGTAGCTAAGAGGTTATTGGCATCGCGAGAGTTTTTATTGGCTTGATGCATACCGCGAATCTGGTTAGTCATACGGGTAGCCATGGCTGAACCGGTGGTATCGTCGGCTGCGCTGTTGATGCGCAGACCGGAAGAGAGTCGTTGAATATTTTTTTAAGTAGTGCTTGTGTTTTGTTGAGTTGACTGTAAGCGAAAGTCGAGGTCGGGTTACTTTAAAGTCTGAAAGAGTTCATTTTAATTTCTCCTAATGTTTTTGAATCTGTTGTTGTTTGTGTGTTGTAACTGTCTTAATTGAGTTCCTACGCTCAATCAAGCTGATTATATATCGTCAGGATAGGAAAATACTTAAGGCTTTTTTGAAAAAAATGAAAAAATGGTTCGGCTTGACAAAAAATCCTGTCCTCAGCTAGTAACACCGTGATCTGCGGCCCTGTCGTCATCATATTGGAAACATGGCATTCTCCTTCCTCTTTACGTTGAAACTCTTATCGTGCTAGAATGCGTGATTCAGTTGATTTGGTCTCATCTCACCGTTTTGTTGTTAACAAAGTGAGGCTCTTTCAAATTGGGGAACATAACGGCAGAACTAGAGTCGTGAGGAGATAGTTTAAAATGAAGAAAGTCAAAGTTGTCATCGTTGGTGCGGGAAGTGGGTCCTTCGGTCGAGCCGCTATTGCTGATGTGTTGGCCAGCACTAAGTTGAATCAGAAGACCGAACTGAAATTGGTGCTGGTAGATGTCGAGCAGGCCGCTTTAGATCGAATGTATCATTTCTCGGAAGTGCTGAAAGAGTACCGCCGAGTACCAACCCGGATCGAGGCTACCACCGACCGCTGTCAGGCATTCTGTGATGCCGACTATGTGATTACCTGTGTGGCTAGAGACCGAATCACTCTCTGGGAACAGGACTTCTATACACCGCTCACCTACGGGTTCCGGCACATCTACGGCGAAAACGGTGGTCCGGGCGCAGCTTTTCATACCTTGCGCAGTACCCATCTGATGATGCCGATCATCAAAGATGTGGAAAAGGTCTGTCCCCAAGCTCTGGTTCTGAACTTCACTAATCCGGAAAGTCGGATCTGCTTGGCTGTCAGCAAATTGACCAAGTTGAATGCCATCGGTATTTGTCATGGTACTCAGGGGACCTGCGAAGTTGCTTCAAGGATAATGGGCAAGAGTCCTGATGATTTGGAGTTCTTGATCGGTGGGATTAATCATTTTCATTGGGTGTTAGGAGTCAAAGATGTAACGACTGGTATGGATATGATGTCGGCTTTAGATCAAGCCATTGCTGAGGATGAAACCGTCGTCCAGCCGCTGGCACGATTTCTTCATCAGACTTTCGGTCGTCTGACCTTTCCTTTCGATAGCCATATTGGTGAGTATGTGGGGTTTGCTTACGATATGATAGGCCCCAAGTTCGAAAACTACCGGTGCCGTCATGTCAGGGTTCGGGAAACGGGAGATGGCGCTTTCCTGCCTGCCTGGCAGGAGATTCAACAGGTCGCTGACCGTCAAGCACCGATGACGGAATCATTGGCGGCACCAACCACCGAGGCGGCTGTGCCCATTATTTGTGCCATTGAGCTTGATCAGTCTGCTCGTTTTGCCGGTTTGAATGTTCCGAACACGGAAAAATATGTCAGTAACCTGCCGGAAGACGCCATTGTGGAAGTGCCTGTCAAGGTCGACGGTAATGGTATTCACCCGATTAAAGTTGGTTCCTTGCCGGAAGGAATCGCTGCCATGTGTCGACAGCAGATCTCTATCCAGAACTTGCTGGTGGAAGCTTATGCGGAAAGATCGAAACGGGCTTTCCTATCAGCCCTGTTGCTCGAACCCACGGTTGATAGTCCCAGTCGCGCTGAACAAATGATGGAAGAGTTGCTGGCTCGTCAAGCTGCGTATCTGCCGGAGTTCACATAGTATGAACCCTGATAGTAGATCTACGGAATGTAAGTCTTTGGCAACGGAGCTAGCAGATGAAGGGACGCAAACATTTACGCGGGTTAGAAAGCAATTTCCCCGAATCTGCCCTGATCAGCGCGAGTTAGGCATCTGAGTAGATCTAATGTGACCAATGGCTCCATTAGCGCTAGGGGCTATTGCTTCCTCAGTTGTGTGCTGGAGAAAGCGGAGGTTATACAGCTAGATTTTAATTTTTTCTAGCTGTCATCGTCTGCTACATCATCGTAAGAATTCATAGACATTAAATAATCGAGAGATAGTTCATCATCGGTTTCCTGAATAGTTTCAACTCCTTCACGAAACTGAATTCTCCCTGAAAACAACTCATCAAGAGCGATAGAAGCCGCTCTTTTTGTACTTGGATTCAACTGCTCAAAGCTCTTTTTGTTCAGTTGGCGGGCACGCTTTGTTGCGAGAACAATGGCAAGGTATTTGTTATCAATCTCTCCTTCATTTAAATCCTCTAAGTAATAAACTGGCATATTGAACTCCTTAACGAGCTAAATTGGGCGATGATAATACAACAACAAAGTTCTGATCTGAAATATACTCGAGCAAAAACTGATCAAACAGGGATTCGTACAATACAAACTGACTGGAATATTGCTTCTTAATTTTAGCTGAGGTGACGTAATTTGGTGATCCGGCCGGTGGCCACCCACTCGGCAACGTAGATGTTACCCTCGGTGTCGAAACAGGCATCATGCGGATGAACGAACTTGCCTTTCTCCCACTTGTTGGGATTGCTGCGGATGTCTTTCTCCTTTTCGGTTACCCGCTCGACGTCACCACCTAGACGGGCAACGATATTATTCTCAACGTCGAGAATGCTTAGGCGAGCGTGCAATTCGGGTACCAGCATCAGATCCTTCCAGGTGTCGATATTGGCTGGTAGGCCGTAGCCTTCGAGAGTCTCGATATATTCGCCATCCAAGGTGAGGTATTGTAGTGTATGATGGGCACGGTCGCAAATGACCACATGTTCCTGACGATCTGGCCGCTGGTCAATCCAGATTCCATGTGGTGTTGCAAACTTGCCCTCACCCTGACCTGGTCCGCCAAATTTCGATACCCAGTTACCATCCTTGTCGTAGCGGTGAATGTAGAAAGAGCCATATCCGTCGGCCAGCAGAAAACCACCATCATTCAGAAAAGCGAAGTTGGTCGGCATGAACGCGTCACGGCCCCAACGCTTGACACGTACGGTGTCCTCGTCCTTCCGATAGATTCCACTGTCCATCGGGGCATACTTCTCCCAGATCACTTCGCCTGTAAGCGTCAACTTGGCAAAGGCTTTGACTTGCTGGTAGGCGCAAACGTAGAGGAACTGATCCTTTCCTTCCGTACGTACCTCCAGCCCATGACCGCCACCTTGAAACTGATTGCCGAAGGAACGGACATACTTGCCCTTTTGATCAAACACAAAGATAGAGGGGTGATCAGTTAGGTTGGCTTTACCCTCGTGGATGACGTAGAGCAACCCCTCTGCGTCAATGGCCACGTTGTGGGTCGTCTGCCAGCTGAACTTGGAGGGCAACTGTGGCCAGTCATGGAGTACTTCGTAACGATACTCATCTGTGCCAATAACAAGGTTACCTTTGCCTGTTTTGTCAGCAGAATGAAGGATTGTGGGCGCAACGACAGATGTCAGTGCTGCCGCACCTGCTGTCTTAATGAAGTCACGGCGACTCTTTTTCCCAGGATCCATCCAAGTTCCCATTTAATCTCTCCTCAAAAGCCCGCCTCCTATTCTATAGTATCAACTCTGATTTGTCAAACCTGTTCAATCACTTTCCCTTTCAATCAGTCTGAATACCCCGCTGTATATAAGTGTTAATCTGCCAAGCTGGGCAAATAGCTGATGAATTGGTTGACCATCGCCTGTTCGACCCGTTGCTGTAATTCATCTGCGCCTCTATTGAATTTCTGTTAACCTATATGAGAGATGGTATGATTGATAGGTTTATCCAGGTATCATAACGGCATGACCTTTGGGAGGTGAAGCGTGATGGTTGCTACTGTTACTTCGTCGGAGTACCTGTTGCCGTCAATGGGCTTTGAACCAGCTTATGCGAAATTGTATGGCACAGGTGAATTACAGCAACGGGTCGAACAGGCGTTGGAAGAATTAGGTCGATGTTATATCTGTCCGCGGGATTGCGGGGTGGACCGGTTAGCTGATAAGACAGCCGCTTGCAAAACAGGCCGCTACGCACAGGTATCAAGTTATTTCCCCCATTTTGGGGAGGAAGATTGTTTGCGTGGTTGGAGAGGTAGCGGCACAATTTTCTTTTCTATGTGCAATTTACGCTGCGTGTTCTGCCAAAACTTTGATATCAGTCAAGTCCATCGTGGTCCGGCGATCCCGCCTGGCCAGTTGGCTGGAATGATGCTTAAACTACAAGATATGGGTTGTCACAACATCAACTTTGTTACGCCCGAGCATGTTGTGCCTCAAGTTTTAGAAGCGTTAGTATTGGCAGTGGCGGATGGACTGAAGTTGCCAATCGTTTACAATACTTCGGCGTATGATTCAATGACTAGTCTTCACCTCCTTGATGGCGTGGTAGATATCTATATGCCGGATTTTAAACTCTGGGATTCCCAACAGTCGCTACGTTATCTGAAAGCCAAAGATTATGCTGATGTAGCATGCGGAGTAGTTCAAGAGATGAATCGTCAGGTTGGTCCCTTGAAGTTTGACGAAAATGGTTTAGCACGTCGGGGAGTGTTGGTTCGACACCTTGTTATGCCAGGGATGATCGACCAAACAAGCGAGATTTTTCGCTTTTTAGCTGAGGAAGTTGATTCCGATACCTACGTAAATGTGATGTCTCAGTACCGACCGGAAGGAAAAGTGACGGGCGAAAAATATGAAGAGATTAATCGTGCTGTTACCATGCCTGAGTATCTGGCGGCTGTCCAGATTGCTCACCGTTTTGGGCTCAGGTTAGATCAACGGAAATCCAATGGCGAAATCCTACCCAGATTGATGCAAGCTATATAAGTCTAGGCGCGGGAAACTCAATTTAAATCAATAAAGCGAATTGATGGTCCATAATAACTGGCAAAGCTGAAAGGAGTCGTTTTTGTCAAATCAAAAATATAGAGTCGCCGTGGTAGGTGGTGCTGGAACCTGGGGACGTCACTATCTTCGGGCTTATGCCGAACATCCAGATTGTCAGATTGTAGCACTGGTAGATCAAGCGCGTGATCGTCGTCAAACTTTTGCTGACCGATATGGTGTCGAGGTTATTTTCGATACCATATCGGATCTATTAGCTAACGATCTGCCGGATATTGTTTCCATTATCTTGCCGGTCTCTCACAATCCAGAAGCGGTGGTTGCCTGCGCAGAGGCTGGCGTTAAAGCGATCTCGTGTGAGAAGCCGATTGCTGTTACGCTGTCGCAAGCTGATGAGATGGTAAGTACTTGTCGTGAACATGGTGTGGCTTTCGGTTGTGGTACTGGTTACTGGGATGGTCCCTATTTGTCAGAGATCGCTGAATGGATACAAGCAGGCAATATCGGTCGTTTGACCGGGGCGGAAATTCCAGCTGGATTACCACGCGAAGTTTCTGGTGGTGGATGTGTGCAGTTGACGATGATTCGTTTACTAACCGGAATGGAAGTATCATGGGTGGAAGGATGGACGCTACCACCGGAGTCTGGTTGGATGCCAACAACCGAAATCGACAATCAGCAGATTGACTGTCCGGCGTATGGCCGATTGGGGTTGTCCGGTGAGATTGTTTGTCAGGTGTCGGAACCATCAACCAACGATTCCTGTCGAGTTTCCGTTAGAGGGGGAAACGGTCAGGTGCAAATCACCTCTTCTGGACCAGTGCTGATTCAAGGAAATGGCGCCTCGGTGGTCAAACCCGAGTTCATGGATACACCTCAGCCAGGCGTTTTTGTTTCGGCTATCGAGCGTCTTATGCGAGCTATCGACATGGGATCTGAAGCCGTGTGTAGCGGTCACGATTATCGTCAGGCTTTAGAGATCGCAGTGGCCTTGAAAAAGTCGGCTCAAGCTAACCATCAGCGTGTTCCCCTTCCGGTTGAAGACCGTTCTTTGGGAGTTGTACCTCATCCATATCGTCTGAAAGGCGGTGATGTGGCCGGTTGGCAAAGCATTGGTTACACTGGTCCTCCTCAGATCGATTAACTCCCTTAAGCATTCAATTACAATTTATGAAAACGGTGTTTTCCATATTCTAAGAAAAGTACTTTCAAGCTGGCGACAGAGGAGGTCGGTTATGATTGGCTGGATTTTCATGCAGGACCCACTAGAACGTTGGATGGCCAACTATAAGCAAACGTTCGATGCTTGGGAGGATGGTGGTGTACGCGGCATTGTATTCGGTTATCTGAGGTTTAAACAGGAAAACGGCACGACAATCCCCATCTTTGCTGCTGATCCGAAGGTTTACAAATCTTTTGGGGTAGACCCACCTCCGGAAGCATTATGCGATCCGGAGAAGGAAAAACTTCTACATACCATGCTGGACGACGCAGCGTCCCGCGACTGGCATATTATGACCTTCAGTGTTCCTGGTGGTGGAGGCAATCGACCACTAGAGGAGGATCCTTATGGTGCGGTGGGATTTGCAGCTCGGGTACAGGACACCATTAATGCTTATCCACAAGCCCATGGTGTTATCATAGATGGTCCCGGGGAACAACACTATGAGTTAGCTTACCATCACGGTGGTGAGTTGTTCGAAATTCGTCAGAATGAAAATCAGCTTGCTTGTCTGGGAGTTGACGTCAGTCGTCTGAAACGGGGAATTGCGCATTTACGGAATCGGTTTCACCACCTGACACCGGATTTAGTTAGGTATCACGCTCCAGGAGGAATGTTAGCGGCCTTAACTCTGTTTGATATCAATGAGGACGCGCTCTATTGGTTACGGACGCGGCAAGAGCTGGCGATAGGCTACATGAGATCTATCCGCGCACAGTTGGATGAATTGAGTCGAAAAGTAGAACTCGGCGGCATCCCACGGACAGCGGCTTTCTCTTCACTGACCGGGCAGAACTACCAGCAGATGGCCCTGCTTTTTGACTACATATTCCCCAAACATTATTTCTGGCATCGGGGTTTTGATGGCATGTACGGAACCATCGCGCGTTGGGTGCGGAAGTTGTCTGAGTGGAATCATTCGCTGACTGAATCAGATTGTTTGGCGGTAGTCAAATCTTTATTTGGACTGCAGCTACCAGATGTTCAGTCATTGATGGATATGGAACTGGGATTCCCGCCGGAATTCTTTGAAGATGTTGTGTTTAATGAAACACGCCGAGCATTGGAAGCCACAGGCAATTACGATAAGGTCATCGCTTGGGTTTCTACTGGGCGGAGTCCGCACGCTGGCGATGCTATGACCGCCGGAGATTTGCATGGTATCCTAACAGCTTCAAAGAAAGCGGGACTCCGGCGTTTCCTTTTTCATCCTGATCCAGACTTGGGTGCATCTGAGTGGCGGGTAATCTCAAGTCTATGTGGCAATTTGTGGGAACAATCTCGTAACGGGTACTGGCCTCCTGACAGCAAGAAACCTGATGAGTTTAACCGCTGATGCTACCCCGAAAGGATTATGTTCCTATGGCTTTTTAGTGGATACTAGAATGGCCGGCATCGGAATTTCGGCGACACCGTTTTTCTTGCACTTGCTAGCAGCATCAGTAACTGCGAAACGGATGGCATCTAATGCTGATTTTGGATTGTGCCTGAAGTTAAGTATCACTTAGGTAGGAGAGTCTGACTGAGTTGTGCCGCCTGCTCGACGCGTTTGTGTTTAGGTGTATATGGTGTTCCAGGTACCATCGACGGTGTGAAAGTACAGTCATCGTTCAATGTTAGTTCTGGCTCTGTTAAATCCTGACGGTAGAAAAACCGGCTAGGAAACAGATCTCCAGGATAAGTAAAATTATCAAGCGTTGCTAGATCAATCAAGATACCGGCGCCAACCCCACTTTCCAGCATGCTGCCAACCCAGCAGGGAATACCCGCGTCACGTGCCATGTTATGTAGTTTCACTGCCACTGATAATCCGCCGACACGACCAGTCTTAATATTAAGAATCTGACACGATTTTAGTTTCAAGGCCCACTCAAAAGCGCGTACTGAGTCAATTGACTCATCCAGACAAACAGGAGTGCCAATCTGCTTCTGTAATTCAGCATGATCCAGTAGATCATTATGGTATAGTGGTTGTTCAATCATAGCCAAACCTAGTTCATCCACTTTCTTGAAGAAGTCGATATCTTCTAGTGTGTATCCGGAGTTACAATCGATATGGAAAGTCTGTTTCGGGAAGGTGGAACGTACCGCCTGCAACATATCTAAATCCCAACCTGAACGCACTTTAAGTTTAACCCGTTTAAATCCATCATTAACAGCACCTTCAATCTTTCCCAGCAGCATATCAATCGAATCCTGTACGCCGAAATCAGCACCTGCCTCAACATTTCTAAAAGTGCCGCCTAGCAACTGATACAATGGTGCATCTTCTATTTCAGCCTTAAGCATCCACCAGGCAATTTCCGGGCCCGCTTTAGCAAACGGGTTTCCTTTGATCCACTTGTAGGTGGCCATCAGTTGATCAGCCGTTTCGAATTCCTGTCCTACTAAAGCTGGAGCAATAAACTCGGTTATTGTATGATAAACGGACATGGCAGTTTCGGGTGAATAAGCTGGTGCCTTGAAGGGCGTGGACTCCCCCCAACCAACGTGTTGACCAGACATCATGCGTATCAATACCGAATCAATAGTGGCGTCCTCACCATAAGCTGTTCGCCAAGGATAGATCAATGGCAGTTCAACATAATAGACATCAATTCGATCGATTTTCATACCTTCCCTTATTGGCTGCACTCGGATTTTGTAAACGTTATCATACCATATGAAGTATTTCAGACATTGACACTTATCCATTAATCATTGTGTCATGATAGCTTAGGAGAGTCGATAAGATACTGGAGTACGTATGATGCTGGGCAGAAAGCTGTCAAGCAGAGAAACCTCCATGCCAAGAGAGGGTGAATTAGTTGACTAAAATGGCTACTTGGCCCACTATCAGATCAGAGGTGGTAACCAGCTGCCGGTCACAGATCTTGCTTTAATTAAGATGTTCTGTCTTCAGTCTGAAGAGGTGATGGATGAGGAACAGACGGTAGTGAAGATTCCGTCAGCGAATTGGTGGTGCTGTCGATCTTCGTATCACTAAATCCAATGACAGCATTACCGTTATCAGTGACACTTCTTCCTTATCCTTGCAGCTCTGCTACAGGATGGTTCGTGCGGCCAATTCGTCCGTTTCGGCTTATGGAAGGCGTACTGTGGTTAACGGCGGTATCAGATAGGCTGTACTTCTTCCGCATATCGCTATGGGTAAAGACGGCGATGGCCGGTTCTACCAAAGCCAGCAACTGTTGCATGGCCCGATGCCACAATCGATCGCCTCAGCTTTTTCGGTTGCACGTATCAGGGACTCAGTACGCCAATGAGTCTTCATCCCATGGCATTCGTAGATGGAAGAAAAGGCAATTTTAGGTTTCAGACTGGAGAAACTAGGTTGCCCTCAACGTGGACAGGTCGGAAAAGGGTACGACGTTTAGGAGGAAAAGACTCTAGCAGTTCCGGGTGGGGTTCCCACTTGTGCCACTTGCTGTTCACATAATTGTAGCGACTAAAAATGGCGACTCTATCTCTCTCTGCACTTTTCCACGGTGAAGCAGAGTGCGTGGTGCTTTCGGAGAAGATGAGCAGGGAACCAGCCGGGCAGCCATAAGTCACCCACAGCGGCGAGTTGGGATTTTGCACAGATTCTGGGGCAAGATAGGTGGCCTTATGGCTGCCGCTGATGAGCAGAGTTCCTCCACAACCATATTCGACCTCATTCAATTCCCAAACCACACAGGTCAAGCTGCTGCGGGCTTGGCCAGGGATGCAACGGTAGTTGTGCGAATCACCCGGTAGCCGCATCAGTCCGTGACCATTGTGCGGGCCAACAGTCCCTTCGCCCGTCGACCGAATGGTTAAGGAACTGGATTCCATGCGGAAACCATAGCAGTCTTGGCTAGAAAGGTCTGGATGAGCTAGGAACTCGTTCATGAAACCAACGATGAAAGGGTGGTCCGTCAGTTGCTCCAGAGGCCCAGCGATTGTGCAGCGCTGAGCTTCGGGTAGGGACTCTGGTTGTTGGTGTATGCGATAGCAGAAGGCTCGCATCTGATCGACTTCGTCCTCACTCAGCAAACCCGGTATTAGTAGCCAGCCCTGCGTATCAAACAGGTACCTTTGTTCTGGGGTAAGCTCGATAACAGGTTTACTCTCAGCGTTGGTGCGGGGCAGATCTATCGCATCGATGTCCACGTATCCCAAGCGACTCTGTTCAAAAATAACGGGTTTGGTGGAGGAATTATTTTGTGTAGGCATAGCAGATTCCTTTCTACTCAGCATGTTGTGTTGGGATTCTTGTCCGCATCATCAAGCAAGTTCAGATATATACTGACTTAAATACGGCCTGTCGGGTACGTACATCAGATTTTATAAACGTTTAATTCGATTGCCTGGGTTAGTCGTGCAAACCTCATCCGGGCTTTCCAATTCGTTCTCTCAACTCTGGAGAAGGCAATTTTGCCGAGCAGAACCTATTGTCGATAGCTCTTTCTTTAACTACCTCGTTGCCACAAAAGCAGATGATTTTGTGTATTATCAAACTCCAGCTTTTGATATACTAAGTCATTATAAGTTAATCGCAATTAGAGGTCAATTAAGGAATGTCAACGGTACTGATTAGCGATAACTAAAAATGCTAGTATCTAATAAGGAAAGATTGGCTGTTTCTAGTATTGCAGTGGGAGTCAGGAATAGCTTTTGTCTATCGAACTGGGGAATGTGGTCTTCAACCAAATCTTTCGAAATCCACTTCAATTGATTGCTTAGGCTATTTCATTGGTACTTTGTGTGATAGCTAGTCGATTTGGACTCGCGGGTTCTTTTTTTACGGCATACGACGAATTCGGAATATCTTGAATTAGAAGAAATGTTGATTCTGATTCAAGATGATTTTTGCTATAATGTTGAACATCTTAAAATTATTTAACCACTAATCATCTGAAATCAAAAAATATAAATAGGGAGAATACGGATGGCAGTCCATAATTTTCAACCAACTGTTTATTACACAGCGATCGGAGCGCACGAACCTGTATTGCATATTGAGAGTGGTGATACCGTTATTACAACGACTGTAGATAGTGGTGGCCGAGACAAATTGGATCAATCGGTTACGCCCAGGGGTAATCCACAAACAGGCCCGTTTTATATTGAGAATGCCGAACCGGGAGATACTTTATCGGTTTATTTTGATCAACTGAAACCCAACCGAAGAATTGGTCGAACAGCGACAGTGGTTGCACCGAATGTTCTTGATCCCGGGTATGTCGCTTCACAGATGCCGGAGAGTGGGGAAGCAGAATGGGAAATTGACGTAGAAAAATGGACAGCAACATTAATTTCTCCAGACACACAATTAGGCAAATTTATAATTCCGCTCGAGCCAATGGTAGGTTGTTTCGGCGTTGCTCCGCCCAGAGGTCAAGCCATTTCTACCGCTACTTCATCAACACACGGTGGAAATATGGATTATCGTGGTTTCGCTGAAGAGGCTACTGTTTATTTGCCGGTTTTTGTGGCCGGTGCGTTATTTCATTTGGGTGATGGGCACGCGGTACAGGGGGACGGAGAGATTGTCGGTACAGGAATTGAGATTTCCTTTGATGTCCAATTCACAGTCAATTTAATTAAAGGCGGTAATGTCGCTTGGCCTCGGGCTGAAAATGATAGTTATATTTTAACGGCGGGTAACGCTCGTCCGTTGGATCAAGCCCTGCAACATGCGACAACAGAGTTGATTCACTGGCTAGTGGAACTCGGATTAGAAAAGCGCGCAGCACATATCCTGTTGGGGCAATGCGTGGAATATGACGTTGGCAACGTCTTTGATCCGGCGTACACTATGATCTGCAAAATTAAAAAGAGCATCTTGCGACAGATCGGTGTTTTGTCTTCAATTTCTTAGCAATGCATCGCTTTTTCCTGTTTTTCCAGGTATAGATTAAACGATGGATATCTATGTCTAATCAATCAAACAAAGGGTAATGATGAGCAAGGAGTTTGACATTGACCGGCTGATGCAAGAATGGCGAATCAATGGTTTCGTTGTTTTTGAGGACTTTATCCCATTGGAGACGATTGACCAGATCCTCCAAGCATGGGTGCCAATTCGGAATGATGGCATTAAACGACAGGGAGAATCTGGAAATCGGGGTGGATATCGTTATAATGTTCGCGTGCCTTTTGAAAGTCCGTTTGTTGATGAAGAGATCTTTGAGGTTCCGGCACTTGTTGAATTTCTTGAGCAAGTGTTGGGATCAGATTATGTTTGGTCACACTTTGACTCAAACATTCCTGTTCCCAGTGCAGACTATCAGAATTGGCACCGCGACTGCCAACTTTTGTTTCCAGGACTTATGACTCCTGCCTTTCAGGTTGGTGTTAAGTTTCCGCTGGTAGATACATGTGAAGAAAATGGTAGTTTTGAAGTCATTCCCTGTACCCAGTATGTTGCCGATGAGGATCTACAAGCTGAAATGGATGATGTTCTTGGCCCAGGTATCAATCGACGTGCGCAATATCATCCAATCCGTTTAAATTTGAAGAAAGGTTCGCTCTGGGTGCAGGATGGACGTGCCTATCATCGGGGGACGCCCAATCGGTCAGATCACCCACGTGACGAGCTGTGTATGGCCTTTTGCCGACCTTGGGTTTTTAATAACTGGTTGCATGAATACACTGAGCCTCACCTTCCTCATGAATTGTGGGAGGCTCTATCTCCGCATGCCCAAAAGGTATTAAGATGGCAGCGGGTCAAAAACGCTTAAGGAACAGATAATGTCTTCTTTCGAAGTGCCTATCGATCAGCGGCAGTTGTTCCTAGACGATGCAGGCATCGCAGAGGTTAGAAACCTGACCCGAACGTTTCACCAACCGCAGAAGCGCGGTGCTGTGGTACGAAGTTCCACGCCGCAGCAGACCATCCAAACTGTTTCAACACCGGTCTGGGATCCAGACGAGAAGCTGTTCAAGTTCTGGGTCATCGGCACGGATGACAGCTATCGCACAAGCCCGGACGGCCTGCACGGACGGCGGGGCCCAAGCAGACTAACGGCGTGAGCATGGCGGTGCGTGATCCTCATGATTCGGATCCGGAGTACCGCTACAAGGCAGCGATGGGAAACCATGGTTTCGCCGCGTCCCCGATGGGATCCACTGGACCAAGCTCGATGTGCCAGCGATTCCAAGTTCTGATGAGTACAACTTCTCCTACAATCCGAAAGAGGGGCTGTTTATTCATACGGTCAAGCGTGACGGACCATATGGACGGGCAGTGGCTATAGCGACGAGCCGTGATTTCAAGGCCTGGAAGGACTATGGCGTGGTATTTTATGCCGATGCCAAGGATCAGGAGATGGGTCATCAAGTCATTGAAGCTCGGCTGGCCAACCCGAATCTCAGGCAAACTGAATATAACACACCGGAACATTACAGCATACAAATCTATAACATGGGCGTGTTTCTTTACGAAGGGATCTTCATCGGTATGCCCACAGTTTTTCATCACACCGGCAAGGTACCCATGGACTGGCTGGGCTTTAACAAGATGCACCTTTCGTCGTACATTTTGGGGCTCGTTCGCAAATACGGAGACTATACGGGTTTTCACCACGTTCAGTTGGTATGTAGTCGCGATCTGAAAAATTGGATGCGTCTGGGCAATCGTAAGCCGTTCATTGATACGTCGCCACTGGGTGGGGGAGCGTACGATACACAGACGATGAGAGGTCCGTCATCTCCACTCGAGCGTGGGAACGAATTGTGGTTCTATTATACGGGAGTTAGGCAATACGCGTTCATCACGTCTGGCGAGGATCCAGGTTACGAAGATTACACGCCGGATGCTGGAGCAGTTTGCCTGGCCATGTTGCGTCGGGACGGGTTCATCTCGCTGGATGCGGCTGAAAAGGAAGGTACTTTGCTAACCAAATCCTTCAAGGTAAACGGGAAGGAGCTTTTCCTCAACCTGAATGCAGAGGTAAGGAGAGTTAAGTGTTGAGGTGCTTTCGGTCGATGGCACCTCATTGGCTGCCTCCACTGACATCCATGGCAACCACACGGCTGTTCAGACGCAGTGGCAAGAGGGCAAGAGGGCACGATGGCAGAACTCCTGGAACAGGAAGTATACCTGCGCTTTAATCTGCGTCAGACACAGCTTTACTCTTATTGGTTTGGTTAACAAACAGCTGATATCATCAGAGCAGCATTTAGAATTGCATTATTTTGTTGAAAGCGCTAATATTACGGCGTCTAATTTAAAATTCACCACATAATTATATATGTAATAAATAATAAAGCAGGCAAACAAAGTGGAGACAACAAATTGCCCAACTGGGGCAGAAGATATCGAGTTTTATAAGGAAAATGGTTTTATTCAATATCCTAATTTCTTCACTGAGAAAGAGATTGAAGATCTTGGTGATGCGGTTGATGACGCTATTGCTTGCAACCGAGATCGCATCCTTGGGGCAAAAAATGGAGGGCGTGTATCAGAAGATTACGAAAGAGTCTTCAATCAGATGGTGAACCTTTGGTGCGATTATCCTTCGGTTAAATTTTATTCGCTCAATCAACGTTTAGCTGAATCCGCACGACGTCTATCTGGAGGTCGGCATGTTCGTATTTACCATGATCATGCCATGATAAAACCCTCTGGTGAAGTTAGCAAAGAAACCAACTGGCATCAAGATTCCCCTTACTGGCCGATGGATCCGATCGGATCTCTTTCTGCTTGGGTAGCAGTTGACGATGTGACCATGGAAAACGGCTGTCTGCACTTCATCCCCGGGTCCCACAAATTTGGTAAATTAGAGCCAATTGCTTTAGGAAAAGAGGGCGAAAGTATCGTCAAGAAGATGGAAAAGGAAAAGTGCCAGCTATCGGCTTCGGTATCAATGGAGATGCCGGCGGGAGGCGTTACTTTTCATCACGGCTGTACTTTTCATCATGCTGGTGCTAATAGTTCGGATCGACCGCGACGTGCTTTTGCTATTATCTACATTCCTGATTATGTCCGTTTTACGGGCGGAGGGGATGCGGCGGGTGCCGCAGATGAGATGACTGCTGGCGGGCCTTGGGATCATCCACTACACCCAATTCTGTCAGGAGACTAAATGGCTGCTGGCTTCTCTGACCTCGATACCAGCGTAGGTAGAAAGTAAAAATGGCCTTTTGTGAAATGAAAATGGAGATGTTGCTAGCACACGGTAACAATGAGATGAGGCTAAGATTAGCTGATGATTTGGCTTCAGGGCCCCACTTTGACCTGTGTCAGCTAAGTACCTACATCGAAAAGAGGAAAATAACACTACTCATTTCGCTGTTTCATTCCCACCCAGTTCCGCTACACCTTTGGCAAACGTGAGTTCAGTACTACACTGGCTACACGGCACCCGAAAGATGCTGAACGATTAGTCCAACACCTACACTTCATCTGTCAAGATATTTTCTGCTCCCTATCTAGAAAGATCTTACTTCCGAGCTAACGCTGGATGAAATCAAGCAACTGTTCAGAAACGGGCTCGATGCTTACAGCCCAAAAATAGGGCTGAAGCTGAACCGTCGATTCCTCAAACCTACACTTGGGCTGAAACCTTCCTATCTAGTGAATTTGCCTTTTCGTAGTATAAAGCAGGAAGTTCAGCATGGAACCTAATTATGCAGTTAGAGTTGTTGTCCCTTCACATATTAAGGCGCATTAGGGGAAGAGTACACCCCCACATCTCTGCATGGAAATATTTGAAGATATAGGGAATGGTAACTAAGGGGTCATAGATAAGAGGCTTGTGGATGCCTTGTCGAAATATGAAGTGCAGGCTTGCGTATTTACAAATAGCAGAGTTTGTTTTAGACTAAGATTGATTTGGCCTCTGTTAGCGTAAACAGTAGGGTTCGAAATGAAAAAGTTTGCGAGAAATTATCCTTAAAGGAAATACGACTATGCGAGTTCTGATTACGGGAATCACAGGACGTGTTGGTGTGCACTTGGCTCGAGCTCTTGTCTCCGACGGACATCAAGTGCGTGGATTAGTTTGGAATGCTGATCCTAGTGTAGCAAAGTTGGATGGGTTGTCAGTCGATTTAGTGGAAGGAAGTTTAACAGAGGCTGAGGATGTGCGTCGGGCCATGAAAGGGATAGAGGTCGTCTGTCATCTAGGGGCAGCATTCCAAGCGGGAGGGCCTTTCACCCATGACGACTATTTTCAGATCAATGTGGGGGGGACTTTCAATATGCTAGAAGCGGCTACAGAACAACAGGTTCAACACTTTTTCTTTGCCAGTACAGATGCCATTTACAGCAAATATCCAGCTGGTGGATTGACCGAGCCGATTCGTGAAGACCTGATGCCAAGAACACCGAGTGGCTGGTACGCTTTGTCAAAAATCTTGGGTGAGGAGATGTGCATGAGCTATTTCCTCAGTCGATGTGTCCCGATCACCATTTTTCGGTTCGCGCTGGTGGTTGCAGCGGACGAGATCTTGAACTTTCGACAGTTTTACCTTAGTCACTGGCAACACATCTATGAAAAACGAACTACGGGTGCTGCTAGCGAAACTCAACAACAACTTCTCGTGCACCAAGAGGAAAAACTAGTCATTGCCAGGGACGAAAATGGAAGGTCTTACCAGAAACACATCCTTGATGTCCGAGATCTCGTTCAGGCCTTTCAGGTCGCAATTGGTAACTCGCAATCAATAGGGGAAATTTTCCAGCTAGCTGCTCCGGCACCATTTGTTTGGGAAACGACAATTCCTTATTTAGCCCAAACGTTGGGGATGGAATACGTTGATCTATGTCTTTTGGCGCAAAATCCAACCTTTTATCAGTTTGACCTCAGCAAGAGCAGAGAGCGAATTGGCTACCAACCCCAGTGTGATATTTTCAATACGATTGATTCTGCACTAGATTATAGATCAAGATTGCAATCTGGTCGTTCTGAGTTGATTTAACTTATGTTGGCTAATTTGGATTGGTGGATCGCGTTCCTGCCACTTTTATCTGCTTTGGTTCGTTTTACTGCCAGTGCCAAGGTATGATTGAATCTGAAAATCCAAATTGATTGGAGATCCAACGCTCTTGAAAGAGACCATCCTTGTAAGAAGAACGCTCGCTCATTCGGATCTCGGTTTCTCCCTCTAGTACCGAAATCAACGGTTTGAGTTCCTTTGAATCTCCCCATAGTAATGTTTTTGCCTGAACACTGGGAGCGAAGGAAATCAGATTGAAGAAAGAAAGTGTTCGTTCGACGAGTGTTCGCTTTTCTGGAAAGAGACGCAGATAGTCCGTGACCTCTTCGGGCTGTTGGTTGTGGGAGGGATAGAAATATTTTGGCGTAGCCACAAGATGCGTTACTTCAGGTCGTAACGCCGATATCAGCAGCGGCAGATCGTCTTTCTGGATGGCTCCCAGTTTGCTGAGGTCGACTTCAGGACGTGTCAGCAGATAATCCACTGCTCTTAACCAATCTGCCACGATACCACGAAAAATGTAAGTATCTGGATCATCGATTCCTTTAGTCATCAACCCGGGGTAAATGGCGGCGAATGGTTTATCTGCGTTTCGCTGTCCACGGCCTGCGACTGAGAATATGAGAAATCGTTTACGCTTTTCATTGGCGTCTCCTTGTGGTAAGGGTTCTACAACGCTATGGTAACCCGGCCCAAGTAGCAGCGTGGGGAACGGGCCTTGGCCATGGGGGATACTCAAGTACCCAAACAATCGATAAGGGCCAATACCGGTAAATTTGACAGTGTAGCAGTCACAGAACTCGGTGGATCGGATGGGGATGATTTCTTCCTCTGGAGCGATGGAAACGGACTCCAATTGGTGACAAACTTTTTGCCAGAAGACCTCAAAGTCTCCTGATTGAGATGTATTAGACATTCGGTTGTTCCTTTACGAAAGAGAAAGATGATTTTTTAAAAAATCGTTTATCAATCGACTATGGTGGACAGCACCCGCATCGTGTCCATGTCCATCGTAAGGATGAATTTGCTTATCTTGGGTTACTATGGCATCGAAGACAGCAAAGCCAGTTTCCGGTGGACATACATTATCCTGCAAACCAATGTAGATCATAATAGGACAGGTAATGCGTGGGGCAAAGTTGATGCCATCGAAATAAGACAATGTGTTGCAAACGGCTTCTTCCCGTTCCGGATAGAGTCGCAGATAATCACGGATTTCTTGATAGGGGTAAGTATGAGTTAATTTGATGGCATCCATGAACCCGCAAAGATAAGGCGCACCGGCTACAGCAGCTTTGACTTCGGGTCGTAAGGCTGACACGACAATTGTCAGCCCTCCGCCTTGACTACTGCCCATAACTCCGATACGCTTACTATCGACTTCATCCCGAAACAGCAGAAAATCGATTACCCTTACTGCGTCAATGTAGAAACCACGATAAGCATAGGTGTTGCGGTCAACGATATTGTAGGTCAATAGACCGGGATAACCGGGGTTGAACTGATGATTACTGCGAATCTTGCCTCTGGGTGCTGCACTGAAGGCAGCATATCCCTGCTGTGCCAGTTTGCGCGGGATGGACGGATCGCTTTTGTAGCCGGGCATATGAGCAATGGCCGGCAGTTTTTCAGTCCGTTCACGCGGTAGGCAGTACCAGCCGGAAATGCGCACACCATCCAGGCTGTCATAATGCACGTCATAAACTTCTACTTCCGGCGTACAGCGCAATGGTACTAATTCCATTGTCATATTTAATGGAATCTCCACTGATTGTGTGAGGAGGTGATCCCAGAAATCGTCAAAGTCTTCCGGACGTTTAACTGTTGTGCCGTGCAGTTCAGGAGAAATTCTGTTCATCTTGTTTATCATATCCTTGAGGTTGTATTAAATTCGATATTATAATTTGGCTTAAATACAAATCCTGACTTATCAGCAATATTTCCATGTCTAAAACAACCAGTAATGCTCTAATATTGGTAGCTTTTTTCTGCGCCATCGACGGTACAGCGAGCGGCCAAAGAACCAGCAGCAGCGAAAAAACCGCTAACGTACGCTGATAAACACTAACTGCGAATCACTCACCCTTCCACGCCTGCCCCCGACGTTGGTAGAAACTGAAGTCGTCTTCCAGCGAAATGGCATGGTTGCGCTTGAGGGTGTATTGCTGCTGACTCTCCGGAAGCGGCGGAATCGTTTTTTCCTCTCCCACCGGCGGCAAATAAAAGTAGCCATGCACATGGGTACCGATGGGAATGTCTCGCAGCTCCGCTGGTGTTCCATTATACCAGATTATGCCGTAGGGTAGCATGGCGAAGTAATCCACGTGATGATGGCCGCCAGGGTCCCCATCCAGGCGCAAGCCGCCCCGGCGATTGATTGGATCCACGAACACCAGCTCGCCGGCGAGGTATGTTCCACTATTCGGTGGCGGGAACTGGCCAGGTTTGAGAATGT
>DTUY01000202.1 GCA_012963885.1 Candidatus Poribacteria bacterium
GGTGGACTTGTGGGACGAATGCTTTGACTCTAAAAATTGAGTGGGAGGAAATCATTTTATCTATGGGGATGAATTGCCGGACAAATATTTTGGTGTTCCGGCAGTTGGTGGCGATAAACAAGAACATGATATAAAAAGAAAGTGAGGAAATCATGAAAATAGCTGTATTTGGAGCCGCAGGATGGCTAGGACGGGCAATTCTGTCCAACCTGATTGGTCTACACGAGGTTCGAGCGCTTGATCTGTCCTCCGAAGCATGGGATTATGGAAACGACTTGGATGGTGAATGGAATGAAGGAGAGAAAGTATATGGCGATATATCAGATTTTGGGTTTGTCGATCACGCCATTGAAGGAATAGACGCTGTCATTCATGCCGCAGTCTATGCTTCTCAAGCACCTGATGCTTACGGTGTTGATGATGATTTGCCCTATTTGGTCAATCTGAAAGGCCTGCGGAATGTGTTGGAATCGTCTCGGCAGCGCAATCTTAGGCGTGTAGTACACGTTGGTTCATGTCAGGTAGTGCATCCTGACGGGGTATTCTTTAACGCGGACGTAAGAAGACCCGATGGGAGCCTCTACGCTGTCACCAAGCGTCTTCAGGAAGAGATGTGTCGTCAGTACCACGATGCATTCAGACTGCCCATTATCGTGTTGAGGCCATGCTCGATTATTGATAGCAGGTTAGGAATCGGCAAATCTCGTAAAAAGTTGGGAAACGGGGGGACTCGTCGGGATATTAGCTGGGTTTGTCGGCATGATCTGGCTGAAGCTTGCCGACTGAGCGCAGAAAATCGGGATATTGGTTTCGATATTCTTCACACTGTTGGTACTGTCGAGGCAGAAGCAACCTGTAATGTCCGTCAATCCCGTAAGCTTCTTGGCTTGGAATATCGAGGTGATCTTGACCAATACGACACAACAACACCTCAAAATATGTCTCAGGCCTAGTATATAACTGTATTATGGTCGATCTGAAACTCGATCTAGGGGTACCCCCCTGATTTCTGCGAACAAGAAACGGTCAATCAACGCAGGCGTTCAGTTTGTGAAGCCGTGGTTATGATCACGGCACTGATGGGTGGGCAAAAAGAAAGTTCTTGATCTAAATGGCGGGATGCTCTAGAATGGAAGGATAATAAAAAAAGCCCCCACATGAGTAGGGGCAAGTCGAGACTTTTGATCTCTATATGCATCGCCAAATGCAATTATAAAATGCAATTATAGTAGATTATGAGTCTCCGATCAACAACTTTTTTTGATTAGGAGATTTTTTAATGCCTATCCATACCCGAAATGTAAGTGTATCCTCCCCTTTTTCCCTATCCCAAACCGACCAGATCCCGTTCTTCTTTTGTGCTATCCCGTATCATTTAATCGATGATGAAGTCTTCCCGCAACTCAAGGGCAACCATATTAAGCTGCTGTTGGTGATTGACAGGTATCGTAACCTTAAACTGAAGCAGCGTAAGTTCGACCAGCAGCTGATTTCCGGCTGGACCATACCAGTTTCTCAACAAGTTCTGGCTGACAGATGTGGCGTTAAGCGTCCTACCATCAACAACTTGGTCGAGGAACTTATTGAACTTGGTTTATTGGAGAAGCAACTAGATGACAAGTCAGGCCGGTATCGTTACAGACTAACCGCCTACAAAGTTACTTCGGAACAAGTCAAGAAGATGCGGTATCAGCACGAAATGGACACTGAAGAGACTCTGGATTCCTCCGAGGTCAAGCGCCTTCAGCAAGAGGTTGAAGCCCTTAAAGAGCGAATTGAGGCCGATATACAGCCACAGGATAATGATGAACTGGTGGAGATAAATCCTGTGTGTCAAGGGATCGAACAGGGGGGTGTCAAATCATCTGACACCATTAAAAGATATAAAAAAGATATTAATATTACTTCTTCTTCTAC
>DTUY01000203.1 GCA_012963885.1 Candidatus Poribacteria bacterium
CTTGATCCGGGCTGGACAAGGTATTGGTGATGACGTCATGTTTGCTGGTATTCTTCCAACTCTCAGTCAAATGACAGAAAGAATTATCATCGAATGTAATCTACGGCTAGTTCCCTTGTTCTAACGCTCTTTTCCTGAGATTCAATTCTTTCCTCGACAAAATTTTCCAAACTTACAATTGTTAAATCCTGATATCGATTATCAAATTCCAAATTGGGGCTGGATGCTAGACCGTGAGGAACACCATGGTATCCCAGTATGAGATTATTTCGACAAAGTGAAGCTGGAGATTGGTCAGGGGTATTTGCCCAAGTTAGGTCGGAGTTAGAACAATATATGGTAAGTAATGCGGTTGAAGGAAGGCAATAAGATTTTTACTAATCGTTACAACATGTCTTCCAAAGACCTGTATTTAAGTTAAAAACTTATGTACAAGGCTGAGGTAAATCCGAATCCTTTCTGGTATGCTGAAAGAGGCAGTTCTAGTCATAAATAAAAATAGCCAGTGACATCTAGCTTTTCTCCTGACAATAGCATACACTAACCTAGGAAATTGTCGGTTAATACTATCTTAGGTGATAATAGTTAATGCTATGTATACTGGAGCCAACTCCAGTAAAGTTTTCATAGTAAGTCTTGCGCTCAATAAATCAATATAGAAAGGATCATTTCTTATGCAGAATTACATGACTCAATTTTTTGTTTTGCTTGTCTTCGTCACACTGGCGATAGGCTGTCAGCAACGAGTCACTGAAGTACAACCAGAACAGCAATCTGCAACCACGGAACAACAGTATCGGGAGTTGGTCGTCGAAGCAGCATGTGGACAGTGCGTGTTCGGACTTCCAGAAAAAGGCTGTGATCTAGCAATCCGTACCGAAGGGAAAACTTATTACGTGGATGGGATTGAAATTGATGATCATGGGGATGCTCACGCTGACGATGGCTTTTGTAATGCAGTGCGGCGAGCACGTGTGCAAGGTGGTGTCGAGAATGGTCGATTCGTTGCTACATCGTTCGCGCTGCTCCCTGACGATAACGAGTAGATATGCTCAGAGCCACCTAATTAGATGCTGCAGCATGGCAGATTATTCGTATAGAAATTAACTGGGCAAATGAATTTATTTAATCTGACATTTCCCATATGGACCTGCCCGTGACCACCACGGGCAGGTTTTTCAACCATTGTAGAGACACACGCTGACGAGCTCAAGACGGATTTTACTATCATGGACGCTCTATTAGGGTGTTTGCGTCCAGTAGCTATTGGAGGCGACCGTTAGTCCTGTTCGCGCGAATTTGGGCAGACCTCCCTCTTGAGTTTCGAGTCGTTTCGATTCCTGCGAATACCGTCTTCGTCATGTTGGCGCTGGTGCCTGTGGCCCGAGTCGTGAAATCCGGCGAATGATGGTCCTGAACAGTCGTTTGGGATAGCCACCTCGGCCATCTGGGAAGTTGCCCAGGTTGTACGCCAAGGCGAACAGTTGCAGCCTGACTTGGTTGTCCACTAAGTCGTGACACGAGAGGCCAGTCCATTTCACGGCGTTCTTGCCTTCTTTGATCCACTGTTTCGTCGTGCCGGGCCCGTTGCAGAATTTCACTACCCTTTCATCGCTCCGACTCAGGTTGGTGACAATGAAACCCACGCGGGGAAACAACTCACCCTGATGCCATTCCACTTTCGCCAAAACGCGACGGGCTTGGTCCCAACTCTTGGCCTGATAGGTGAAACTCTCGTAGATTCTCTTTGGGCTTGGGATGGTTGGCCTACTGGACGCGTCAGCAAATGCTCAATAGCGCGCTGTAAGTTTTGGTTAGTGGGTAGACGAATGTCATACAGATAGTTTTCCTCTTCGAGAAAACTGTAAAGGTCGGGATTGGCAAAAGCAGCGTTCCCACGAAAGAACCGGCGAATATCCTCGTCGCGGTAACGGGCCGCGACTGGCTCTAGCACACTGTGCCAATCGTCGGCGCTGTGTACGTTGCCCTGAGGACACCCTTTGTTTATAGGGGTGAACCGATACCGGTGGACCTAAAGATGACTCTTCCAAATGGGAAATCCGGGATTAGATTAATTCTGGATTATAGCGGTTTAACCAAACTCTTCATTAGACCTCATTTATTTGAATCTACGGGATTAACGGTAGTGGTTTAAACAGGTTCAAGCAGTTGAAAGTAACTGCTTGAAAACAATGTCCTTTATTAACCTTGCGGCGAACGGCTATAACGATTTTCTGACTTTCACAAAATGTTAACTTAAATTCTTCTACAAGACGGCTAAGACTGCATTTCTGAAACATAACACACTTCGTCTGTAAGAAACCTACCTCGAAATTTTTATCCTTCCCCAAGTGAGCGCCAATTTGTGTGCCAAATTGGTAGATAGGCGTTCCATTGCAGCCATGTCCTTTTTGACTTCATCTTCCGATAAAGCGTTATCATATATTCGAACGTCATCAAGCAGGCCGTTGAAGTAACGAGATGTTCCATTGGCCGCGCCAATGATGACAGGATTAGCATTTTCGTTCATGTCACCTGCATTCGGCTTGTTAACAACCAGTTCACCATCTTTATACAATTTCTGCTCTTTTTTAGCATATGTGGCGGCAATGTGGTGCCACTGATCATCGGTATTCGCAACAGTCGGGACAAAATTTGGCCAATGATAAAAAGCAAGTGCGTTCTGATTAATATGCCTCTCAAAACTCCAAGCGCCGTCCTTCTTAAGAACCGTATCCCAATTGGCCTGCCACAGGGTAACTTTCATCCAGAAACAAGCCGAGAAGGCACCATTCCAGTTGAAGCGTTTGTCATTTCCAATATTCACATAGTCACCTTTGCCGTCTAGACTCAGGACCTGACTTTTTCTATCCGCATCCTTAATAATGGATGCATCACCATTCTGCTTGCCATGAAGACCGTTACCAGAACTATCTTTGAAGTTGCTTTCAAAATCATAGCTGGCTATAAGGCCAGCGACAGCCGAGCTATTAATGATCAAGCCTAGGAGCAGAGAAAGAGTAGCAAAATATAATAGCTTCTGAACCATAACACACCCTCCATTAAATATAATATTTAAAATGATCCAGGTTAATTTTAGCATACTAAGAAAATGTTAAACTAGTTATTATGACAGGCAAAACAAGTATATAAAATGGTTGCATTTTTCTAAGAAAATTTACACTTAAGTCGCGCTTGCAAAAGATTAATTTGTCGGAACGTGGGAGAAAACGCTTGACTCTTTCTAGATTCGAGTTCTCTATCTTCTCCAATCCAACCCTTATATTCGAGGATTAAGTTGCCTAACCAGCTTATCCGTGTTGTCGACGTAATATGAACAACGTAATTCCAGACATCGCCTTGATTTCAACCTGCAAACCAGGCTCCTTTCCATCCAAACAAATGAGTGTTCCATGCTGTCTCGCTAACACCAAAACGCCGCCAGAGTTGGTATTCATGTGTTGCGTGAAACGGAGCCATAGATATTTCCCCCCTAATCTTGCAACCTACTTAATAGGAACTAACTGCCAGAGAAACTAAAACTCCTTTGCGTACAGGCTTATATTAATAATGGGTATGAAGATTATATAAATCATTGCTAAATGAACAATCTAGCCCCTTTAAAATTTCACTTACACCAACTTCCCACATAGAGATTAATGACATTTAACTAAGCACAACAACAGCTATTTATGCTTGTGATCCCACATCTCCAGAAGTTCCCAAGAGATGTGGGCTCTGGAGATCCCCACGTCTCCAGGCATCCCCCCCCAATAGAACACGGCAAGACCATCCTCAGTCGTAATTGGTATCGGCCATTCTGTTACAAGAGTATCCCGACCACCTCCTGCATCAATAGGGATAATTGGGTTGTAAGGATAACGTTCCCAATGAATCAAGTCTTTTGAACGTGCCATACCAACTTGATCAAACCAAAGCGCTACATGCTCTGCGTAATGAGCACCTTCATAAAACATATAATAGTAATCACCATATTTAATAAATCCTTTGGGGCGTACATGGTTGTCGTCCCAAGCCCCGTTTTCGCCGAGTGGGAAAACAGGATTGCCTGAATATTTAGTCCACATCGTAAAATCCTTACTCGTAGCAAACCCTCCCCTGTCGCCCCAATGACCAAGCATGCGCCCAAACCCTGTGTAAAGCATTATATAACTACCATCTTCCTGTCGGACAACATTGTGAAGATGTATATGCGACTCATCAAAATCTGGGCTATCACTTGTTACAATCATTGGATTGTTTAATCCCAAGTGGAACGGTCCTAGTGGGGATGAGCCAACGGCATATTCCAACGCTCCCCATTTTTTATCGTTCCAAACGGTATATGTCAACGCATACTTCCCATCCGGTAACTTTACGGCGGCCATTCCTTGTACCTTCAAGCTAGAATCACTATCTGGAACGACCCGGTCAAAAATAGGATTCTGTTCATATTTCTCGAAATGATAACTGTCATTGCTTGTTGCCACACCGATGCGTCCGATCCCTCCGCCTTCCAATCTTGAATCTGCATCGTCTATACCTGTGTAATACAGATAATAAATGCCCCCAAATTTCCTTATTGTGGCTGGGAAAGCCTGATTTTGATCCCACGTCCCCTGAGGCGCATGCGAAGGCAAAATCGGGTTACCTTTATATTTCCTGACTGATTGAATCGAGTGGATCTGAAACTTCGATACTTTATATTCTCCACTATCAGTGAAGGCAAAGCCATACCGCCCTTTATTTGGTTCGGGAGACTTATATAAATCATTAATCTGGATAGCTCCTCGAAGCTTTGGATTCGTTATAGTACCAACGATATGGTCGTCCAAACTGAAAGCATAGGTTCCACCCCGTTTGAAGATTTTGAGCTTACGTATGGACATATTCACGGGAAGCGACCAGACCTTCACCTTTCTTCTGGCGGCTTCAATCTGTACAGTATCGCCTATTTTGATCCAACCCTTTCCATCTAGAAAATCGTAGTAACCAGCAGACACACCGGTCGACCGATCACAAGTGATTTTCAACTTAAAATGTCTATTCTGATTGGGAACATTGATTGGAGGCAAGTCCCAACCAGGAACAACCTTAAAGAGAAATATTGATCCGAAATCACCAAATCGTCTTTGTATGCCAAGATAACTCGAATCATCTACCATTAATCTGAAATCAATCTGGTATCCACCAACCCCTGATGCTGTGGCCACTTCTATGATCGCCTCAAGGTATTCTGTTGGAGGAATATGATCTACAGTTCTTATCCCTTCATTATGTGCCGTTATGTTATCATTGCCCAAACGCAATTTTCCGCCATGCGTGGTTGCTTGACCAATATAACGATTCCATTTGCTAAGACCAGACTCAAAATTATCAGTGATGGATTGTTTTTTGGAACTTTCTATTGAGAAGTTATCAACCACTATCTCATAATCACCCGTTCCAAAGCCAAGGAGGTCGGCACCTATCGCATTAGAAGCGATGTTCTTTGCCCAGCTTGCTTCTCCTTCTCCCGTCACGATGCGAGTGAGCAGGAGTTCTGATCCCTTCAAAGTAAGGATATATCCATACGAATAGTCCTCTGCAATGCTAAAATGAATAGACTGTGAAGGACAGCTGCGATTATTAGAACATTCTATCTCAGCCTCAATAATCCAATCCCCTTCGATAGTTTTCTTGGAAAGAATGCGATGCATCCCAGTATTAGCAACCTCACACCGTATTTCCCCAGCTAGAAAATCCCACGCTGTTGGTATCCCATCAACAATTTCCCAATTCGTTGTAATTACCTCTTCACTTCTAGCGACATTAGTCATTGTACCCAACAATATTCCTAGAACAATTAATTTAATAAACTGTGCTTTTTTTTTCATAAAGATACCTTTCGTCAATCTATGGTCTTTAGCAACTTAAATATTAAATTAAACATGGATCATCATTATTTTCAGCCAAAGAATATTAAAGTTCCAGTCATTCAATTTTAGTACCTACTGAACAATACCATTGGTGATCTGCTGAGTGCATAATTATTTTCTGGATGGACACATAAATCCCGAGGGCATAGAAATAGGAACTTTTCACTAGTACCAGTCCCACCAGAACCATGCCAATAGACGGTTCTATTATTTTGTTGGTTTAAATATTTATATGGACGAATAATTATATCCTTAACCTACATCCCCAGAATGTTGCATATGACGATATCAGGGAACTGACAGAATACCTGCCGCCCGTAGTTACGGACAACACTATCAAGACTTCATAATTTCAAGGGCTGCGTCGCCGCTCTCGTTGCCGACTACAGCCTCAACAGAAGAACAAGCTGTGGATGTGCTTAAGACATACACACAGCTGCACGTAGATACTTCTGATACGCCTAAACTGGTACATCAAGCATCATCAGGGACTGGAGCACCTCAACATGGCTATCGCTTAAGTCACTGATAATCCTGCTATGGCTGATGGGTCTTCTCTTCATCAAGACGCTAAACAGCAGCTGCATGACTATATTCGCACCTATATCCAACCTCTACTGCGGGCAGGCAAACCGCTGGATTTGAAGGATATTCTGCACCATGTTACTATTAGGAAACCTAAGTTTGGTTCAACAGCTGGGAAATCAACAGGTTCAGCATATGGCTCAATTGCTTCTTGATCAATAATTTTGTTGGAGAGTGATTGATAATGAAACTAGATAGAACAAGACATTTACTGGCCATTACCATCGTTTGTATTGCCTATCTTCTCTCTACTTGCGATAGTAAGCAAAATGCCCATTACAATCGGGAATGGTCTATCAGTATTAAGGCTAGCCACACGTAGGTCATTAAGAAGGGGATAATGTTCCATAATTAGAATCATCAGACACTGTTTCTCTAGCGATTTATAGTGTTTTCTAAGCCCTCAGCGCCCATAAATACTACAAAAACGACGGCAGGCTGGTCAGTTTTGTTAGAAGCATTGTGCCATACGTCAGCAGCACCTACCCAGGCCTCTCCTTTTGAGAAAGTATGTGTATCTGTAATGCCACTATCTACCTCAAACTCGATTGTGGATGTACCTTCCATAAGATAAGCATGGAGTGGCACCATATGTTTGTGCCAACCCGTTTCTTCGCCTGGTTGGAGTACTCTAATGACACTTGTGACTTCAGCTGGTTGCTGAGTTGGATAAATTATTGGTTGTTCTAAAACGTTAAGTCGTTGAGCCTCAAGCAATTTTTGCGTGGTTTGGGATGGGTTTTTCGCACAACCATAAAACAAAACGATTAAGGTCAATACTATTATCTTTTTCATCTCAAAGTCCTTTTTAAGGCAAGAAAGGCCATTATACTAAAACAACTTCAAATGGTAAACGGGAAGTTTCCATGCCATCTGGCACCTAGCTTACCCTACTGATCACTTTCGATGCGTCAGGGGCAGTTATTTGATTCTGGCACACAACCTACCTAGATAACCATCACCATTAACACAACAACTGATCTCTTAGCTATAATATTCGCTTTACCTGGATCTATGTGCTTGAGGTGATTAAGGTTTAAATGTCGTTTTTGGGGTGGTTGTTGTATTTAAGTCCCTTGTTTAAAACATTTAAAGTAAAATAAAAGAAGAATCCAGCTATAACTGAACCGTGTTTTACACAAGTCAAGAGTAAAAAAACATGTACAAAAGTTAAAACT
>DTUY01000204.1 GCA_012963885.1 Candidatus Poribacteria bacterium
TTTCATGCAAACATAAAGTGGATGGCAAAAAGTGGTGTGCAAGCGGTGAAGAGGCATCAAGAACCTTATCCTCAGCAAATAATTGCGTCGCAACCCGTAATTTCAATCCCTTCCCGGAAGAATCTATCTTTTGTATCTCTGGTATCGATCCGTTTGTATACTCGATTTTTTCACGAGTTTTACCTTCTTTCTTAATTGATTTTTTACTAATTTCATTATAACCAGGAACCGTTTGGGAAAGCTCTTCCGTCACACTAAAGGAAGTGAGGTACTCAATTGGTTTTTCGCTCAGACTATTAATCATTTTTGAAATTATTTTCCAGTCAGGCGAATTATTAGTATTCAATCCACGCTTCCTATACTGAACACGTCCACCTATGTTTGTTGTTGTCCCTTCATCATAACCTGGCCCATTAGAGGGTAAGACGATATCCGCCAGAGCGGAAGTTTCAGTTTCCATCATGTCGTGAACCACAAGTAAGGAAAGATTTTTTAGGGCTGCTTCAACCCGTTTACCACCAGGGAAATCCACGACGGGATTACTCCTGTATATAAGAAGCGCTTTAAGTTCTCCTGACTCGGCTTTATCTATCATCTCCAGAGCTGAAAGTCCCTTGGTATCAAGGAAAGCACTATCACCCCAAATCTGCTGAACCTTATCTGAGTCAGAACTAGAAATTCCTCCTGGATAGTAATCCGGAAGAATTCCCATATCCATTGCTCCTACTGAATTGGTAAAAGGTGCTGCTGGTATCGCCCCACACTCCATAGTTGGAATCTTGTTTATTACACCAAGTAAGTGTTTGAGCATAAAAATCGAACTTCCTGTAAGCGAAGCCGGATTGTAAACCACACAAACTTTCATTGCCGTACGAACAAGCTCCGACATTTTCTTCATCTGATCTACAGCAATGCCTGTTGGCGATTCGTCATTAGAGTTTCCTTGAACCATCGGAATGTCTAACTCTGCAGAAAGGCTATTGGCTAAAGCCGCTAAGGCAACCCCATCCGAACCCACATCATACTTTAATGATAAATCGGCAATCTTATCTAGTTCAGTTCTCTGGTCATTCAAAATCGCAAGCTTAACCCCCTTTCGTGTAACAGCTTTTTTTATACGAAGATCAAGAATCGGCAGTTCTTCAGCTGGATCACTCCCAATAAGCAAAACCAGGTTTGCGGTTTCAATATTCAAAAAATCATAATGATCAACTGGTAATCCCGGGGTGTCTAAATAGTTTTTATGGTCGAGGTTATTAGTTCCAAGAGTGAAACGAAACAACTTATGGTAAAGATACAGTTCCTCATTGGTGCCAAAAGGAGAGCCGATAAAACCAATACTTTCAGGACCATGTTCATCAACTATTTTTTTCAAAGACTCAGCGGTCTGCGTTGCTGTTTGGAGGGTGTTGGCTACTTTTTGTTCACCATCAACCAAGATCTTTGCTTCAACTATTCGATTATCACTTTCAATAAAGCCATACCCGAAGCGGGCCTTATCACAAACCCACCCGTCATCGACCAAGTCATTAGGACGGGTTTCAATGCGCATAAACTTGTTCGTACGTGAACCAAGAGTCATATTACAATTGCACCCACAGTGAGCACATAGTGTCGCAGCATTGTCCAAATCCCAGGTACGTGCCTTAAAACGAAATTGCGTGTTGGTCAACGCCCCTACCGGACAGATATCAATGACATTACCAGAATACTTCGTGGCATAAGGTTCGTTATTAAAAGTGCCTACTTCGTTATTAAAACCACGATTAAGCATGACTAATGCACTCTCTTGTTCAATGATATCGCTGTATCTTGTACACCGTTGACAAGCGATACAACGCTCCCGATCAATAGTGATAACTGGACTGAGTGGCGTTGCCTTATCACGATT
>DTUY01000205.1 GCA_012963885.1 Candidatus Poribacteria bacterium
GGCTCTCTTCACCGGTCGGCCCAAGGCTCATGAGCCCTGGCTTCCAACTCATAGTGCAGACGTTGAGCGAACTCTATACCTTCACGCAAATAGGAGATGAAGACGTTGGCCATATCTGCGGTCCTTTGAGACTCAAGTTACGGTGCTTGATTTGGCATTCTAACACAGTTGCAATCTCAAGGGAAAGTGGTAGGCTGTCAGTAATTAGCGTTGACGAACCGTGCAGGCACCTTCTAGATGATGAGGCGTAATGCGAGGTCACGCCATTTTAGCATCTGTTCTTTTGCGCTGGAAAATGATCCGACGCTTTGTAACCTGAGTTAAAATGCGTATTCGCTTCGACAGCCCTTACAGACTAAACCAAACAAAAGGTTCCTTCGATTTTAAGCTCGTTATGGTGATGAAAGAAACACCCTGAATCTAAACCAAACTTGTCCACGAAAAGCTCATGCTCCTGATGCTGATTCTTGGCTAACAACATCTCGGGCTAAGTCAGGAAAAAGCTGGTCATGAATTTCTATCGGTTGGCGAAGATGAATCATTCGATTCTCATCAGCAGTATCTATCATCGTTGGATAAAACACACCTGCGCCCGTTTTGACATTGCGGCCACCTGGTGAATGAACGCTTAGATACTGACGCGCCATCTCCAAATCTGCTGGGGTTTTGGCCTGACGTGTACAGTTCATGGTAAACATACGTCTGCGAGACCCTCCGCCAAATGAGGCATGATATAAATCGTGGTTGAAAATCACAATGTCGCCGGGACTGGTCTCAACGGCTATACTGCCCGGAAACTCCGTGGACGGTACACCAAAAAGTTCAAGTGAGTTATTGACATCTATTTTCTCCTGACGAACAAAATGATCTGGTCGATGGCTGCCGGGGATGAAACGAAGTGCCCCTGTATCCTGAGTCAGAGGATCTAAATAGAAAGCTATCTTAGCGGCAAAAAGTTGTCCCCAACTTCCATCAGGATGCCAGCCAGTGTTTCCACTATAATAATTACCATCTCCTCCCCCGTAATTAAAATCTTCGCCCAATACACCTCCAATTAGGCCAAGTATGGAGGGGTGATCAAGAATAGCACTCATTTCTGGGGTATGTTCAATAGGTTTTAAAAACATGGTGCGACTCGTACCATTGTGATTCTTGCCACCACCGCAATTTTGAATCGACCATTCGAATCCTTCAATGATTTTCCCCATTTCATCCGGTGAAAAGAGTTGCCTAATCAGCAAATAACCGAAGGTGTCGTAGAAGTTAAGCTGTTTCTGACTAAGTGTCATCTGTTTTTCCCTTTCAATAAATGATTATAAGCGTGCCGATTCCCTTTAGTGTCATTACCGTTTGTCATTGCTGAAAAAAGCGGGGGGATCCTCTAGGTTGGGTCCCCTCACAGATTGAGACGTTGAGCGAACTCTGTACTCTTACGCGAATTCGACTCTCAAGGGACTAGCTTAGGCATTCTAGCACGATCGTGGTTTCGGGTAAAGCGGTGGGGTTGCTGTGCCGATCGGGCGTAGATCACCCAAAGTGGAGGCTCGCTGTGTCAATCAGATTCTTAGTGGAAGGAATGCGGTGTTACGCTGTCTTGGAAGCTGATCTTTCGCGCTGGAAAATTATCCGACGCTTTGTATGTACCGCCGTGGCGGTCTCATGACCGGTGGGGGAAAGAGTTGACAGTAATTGGTTCAATCAAATCGGGTGCATGATACCAAAGTGGAGGCTCGCTGTGTCAATCAGATTCCTAATGGAAGGCTTATCTCAAGAGCGACAGGATGTTCTATGGTAAGGCACTCGCTTGAGCCAACATAGCCTATGCTGATCTTGCATTAGGTGGGTATAGAGTAACCATGTAAGGAGTCCTGATTACCCCGTA
>DTUY01000206.1 GCA_012963885.1 Candidatus Poribacteria bacterium
GCATTAGCACGAACAAATCCCTCTGCATCCTGATCCTGCAATAGTTGGATCAGAGCAGGAACGGCATCTTTTGCCTCGGATCCTATTTCACCTAATGTCACTGCTGCAATAGAACGAACATCTGAATCTGGATCCTGTAATTCTTTGATTAGTCTTTCAACCTGTTGTTCTTGAGTTTCTTCTGCATATGCCATCAAACCCAACAGACAAACTAACAATATACAACTAATTGATTTCATCATTTCTATGACCTCATAATCATTAAATCTTCTTCACACATTCATTCAACAGAACTTCCAGTGGTTTCCTGCCACCATACACATCCATCGTTATTGAACCATGTGAATGTCTTACCAATTCCTTGATGAAGGGTTCATACACCTGTTTGGAGATCAGTCGGTTGACCACCGTATGTCGGAACGAATGGAAGTTCTTGCCTGTCTTCTTGATATCCAACTTGTTCAGATATCTTCCGAACCACTGACTGATTGCTGAACCATAACTGGAAGTAGATCCCTTTTTCAGATTGGGAAACAGTTTAACCTGTTTTTGATTACGGACTTCTTCTACATAATCCAGAAATCCCAAATCCAATAGATGTGGATGAATGGGTACAATCCTATTCCCTGACTTGGTTTTGATACTTTTATCTTCCAAATCGTTGGTGAGATTGAATATCCAAATACCATCCTGTTCTTGAATGTCAGATAGATCCAATTGACAGATTTCATTCAGACGAGTACCAGAATATGCAGAGATCATGGTTATCCAATACCTCTCTGGTCTGTTCTTATTTAAAGAATATTTCTTCAAACTATCACCAAGTACCAGATCCAGTTCATCTTGAGTGAAGTATTTCTCAATAACCTGTTTCTTACGAGTAGGTTCTAACTTACCTTGAAAAACATTGTCTCTGGTGTATCCTTGTTTGATTGCCCAATTGAAAAGGGCAGAAACATTTTTGGTATATTTGGATATGGTGGAAGTACTAATGAGTTTGACATGTTTCAATTCCAATAATTCCTTGAGGGACTTGTCTGGATATTTTTTAGTTCGGTAAGATGGTAACTTTTTTTAAGGTACTAATGAATTTTCTACCATGTTGATGGGTCAAATGGTCGACTGGAATATCACCCAACACTTCAACTAATAGATTATTCATATCTATGTATCATCTATTACCTTCTGTCTCAAACCCTGTTCTACTTTTACTTCTACAAAACGGTCACATAATTCAGAGAGCGAAATACTTTCTTCTGAAGATTGGGCAACAGTAACCGATTCTAATGGTACAGATTGGGATTCAACTTGAGTGTCTGGTGCTGGTTGTTCTTTTTCATCTAATATGACTCGTTTCAACTCATGTCGGGCCAATCTCAACTGGATCAGTTCTTCCCTTAACCGTTTGAACTCCAGTGAGTCCATTGCAACATGGTCAAATCCATGCTCTTTTAAGACTTCTGTTACTTTAGGATTGAACTCTTTCAGGGTGTTCTGATAATCCTATTTCAAGTCCTGTCGGAATTGTTCTTCCTGTTCCTCATTTTTGAGTATGCTGTTTAACTTTTCAGTCTGACTGAATCGGTTAGTTCCCAAATAGTAGTGTTCGGCATGTCGTTTGGATTTTTCCAGTTCTACCTTGAGGATTTCTTTGATGTCATCAGTGGTCGGTATCTTCATGTCGGGATTCTCCCTGATTGAATCGTAGATGGATTGTGTTATGGTATTGAGGTGGAACGATAAGATCTTAGATTGACTCAAGATACCACAACCTAAAGACAATTTGGAATTGCTCGTTCCAAGCAGTGGTTGGAGATCAAGGGGAACAACAGAACGAAATAAGGTAGGAACTGCCAGTTTTACGGTGAATTTATTATAAAAACGTGTGACAAGGCCTTTTAGATGACGTTCTGCCTGTTATCCCACTCCTCCAAGTTGAAAAAAATATAAATTTAGTTACTGAAACCGGCAGAACGTCTGTCACTCTCAATCACAGTCTTTAATCAGCAGCAATACAATATAGGTTTTGATATCCTTTCAAGTATATTTCGTTATCAACAATTGCTGGTGAGGCTTGAAAGCCGTCATCAAGTGAATTTTCCGCCAATACCCCAAACTCTATGCCGTGTTTCAGTACCAGCACTGCTCCATTGCGTCCAGCGATGTATACCCTCCCATTGGCTCCAACCGGTGAGGCATAGACACCGGAAATACTTGGCAACCGTTCAGGTCCGTAATAAGTCTGACCCGTTTCGGCATTGAAGCAGGACAGAATTCCATCATTACTTTTTAGGAAATACAAATTCCCTTGATAAAGCAGCGGTGACGGTGTATATGGCGTATTCCTACCGTCATAGCTCCAGACAATTGCGTCGGATCCAGTAATATCATCCTTGGATCCTTCCAGCCGAATAGCTTTCAGGGCATTTCCTCTAAAACCACTCATCACATAAAGAAGGCCATTCCCAAAAACAGGCGATGGAATAACGTTGGCGGTTAGCCCATCCATTTCCCATATGATTGAACCTGAAGAGATGTCGTAGCTTCGCACACGATTAGTTGCACTGGTGATGATCTGCCCGATGTTATTCTGTTCAACCACAATAGGAGTCGACCATGATGTTCTTTCATCCCGGTCAACTCGCCATAATTCCTGGCCATTGGTTTTGTCCAAGGCAACGATAAAAGACTGGCCTTCGTGATCCCAATTTATGACGATTGTATCGCCGTACAAAGAAGGAGAGCTGCCTTCACCAAAATTATTTCTGGTTTGCATATCACCAAAATCCTCTTCCCATTTCAAGTTGCCATCCATGTCCAGACAATACAGGCCATTAGAACCAAAATAGGCAAAGATATGGGTGCCATCGGTAACAGCAGAATTCGATGCTAAAGTACTATCATCTCGCGATGGATATCCGTGCGGAACAGCTTCACGGACAGTTGATTGCCAAATTATTTTGCCATCCGAGCGGTTAATGGCTAAGGCTGTGAACTTCACCGGGTCGCCCGCAGATTCACCGCCACCGCCACGTGAGCGATTACCTGCGCCTCGTATTATATCCACTGCTTCATCAAGAGGAACACCGAAAAACAACTCATCCCCTTCATCTTTTTTTTCCTCTTTAGATACTGGTTTATCAATCTCAATAGCTGTAAGAATGAGGACTTTATTTTCCCAGACGATTGGTGAAGCATTTCCTTTGCCCGGGATCTTGATTTTCCAACGAATATTTTGATTCTCACTCCATTCAATCGGTGGATTGGCATGCGGTGCAACACCAGTGGCTAAGGGCCCTCGCCATTGCGGCCAGTATTTATCATAATCTGGTCTGTTTTGCGCCCCCAACGAGGCAGATAAAAAAAGGTAAAGGCAAAAAAATAGGGCTATGGGCCTTTTCATAAAATAATTTTCTCCATACTCGAATCTTTTTTATTTTTCTATTTAGAGTTGATTCTGTTTTCTAACTGCCGTCAAGAATAAGCTTTTTTGTTGAACTTTAATTACCAATTTTAGCGTGGATTTCCGCTTATTCACACCTGCGTTAATATTAAAAAGAATTAAAACAGAAATTGCTCTATTATAGCATAACCAACACGATAGGTGTGGCCATTCAGTAATAGAGCAATTCCAATTGATTAGGGAATTAATAATAGTTTGGGCAAAAGAATCTAAAAATTAGTTCTGGCTACGGTCAGGTCTACCACCACCGCGCCTTTCACCACGATTACCGCCGCCGTGTCTTTCACCGCCTTCACCACGATTGCGACCACCGCCGAACCTGTCTCCGCCACGCATACGATTTTGTTGAGATTGCTGCCACTTTTCAAGCTCAGCCAACTGCTCTCCAGTTAACACTTTTTCAAGTCCTGATTTAAACTCACTGTTAACTGATTGCATCTTTTCACGAATTGCTTGAAAATCGCCGGATTGACCGACTTCTGCCACGGTTTTCTTCAAATCATCATAAGCCTTTTGGAAAATGGGGCGGGCCTTTGTCAAAGTTTGATCGTCAGCTCTGATGGAGAAAGTGAGTTCTACCCATGAACCTCCGATGAAGGTCGTTGCCAGATCCATCCGTCCACCACCACGACGTTGACCACCACGTTGACGTTGATCACCTCCTTGGCGCTGACGCCGTTCACGTTGGGCCTCGGTTGTTTGATCAGCAACAAAAATTCCGATAATCACTGTCGCACAAATTGCCAAGGTTAAAAACCATTTGCTTCTCATAAATTGTATCTCCTTATAGTTGGGTTAGCATAGTGTCGTTTGACACGTTTTTTATCTTAGCTAAACAAGTGTATTGATACCTGTCTACAGCTTTAGACAAAATCAAATTGATTTTGTTCGGAAAAATAATTGTTTTCATTTTTTTATACCAACTAGGTTTTAAACACTAACTGATACCCATGCAATAGATAACTCGTGTACGGGATTACAACTGGAAGACTCCACATATTAAATTAGGAAATATTCACAATCTAGCAGTTGTACTTAAGTTTTTAACTTAAATACAGAATAGATAAACAGTAGTAAAGCCCATGCCCGCATGGGCAAGGGTACGTCTACTACTGCGCAGCAGGTAATCCTGACACACAACGAAAACCAAGGCGGGAGTTGAAGGAGGATGTTGGAAGGAAGTTGCGGCGGCGAGCCATACGCAGATAGTAGGGACCGTTGAACCAAGAACCGCCCCGCAAAACACCCGATTCTTCACACCATTCCCAAACGTTGCCTGACATATCAAATAAACCATATCCATTTGGCTTAAAACTACCTACTGGTTTTGTTGTCCCTTTTCCATCGTTCCAACTGTCGTAATGAGCATAGTCACTGGCAACACTCACATCATCCCCCCACGAATACTCTTTGCCAACTAAACTACCCTTAGCAGCAAATTTCCATTCCTTCTCTGTTGGCAATCTTTTTCTCGCCCATTTAGCGTAAGCAACTGCATCATGCCAAGTAACTTGAATCATCGGATGTTTATCAGTAGGGGAATACTGATAAACTTTGCCCCACAATTCGCCATCAAACTTATAATCAGTTGACTTCAAGAACTTCTTAAACTGACCGACCGTCACTTCAGTTGCATCCATCCAAAAAGCAGGACTTGCATCCGAAACTTTAACTTTCTTAGTCATAGGATTACCCAGACGGTCAAAAGTTTTCTTTTCTTCATATTGTGCAGGGACATCAGGTTTAACTAGTACCATCTTGGCACCGTCTTTCTTCCAAGTGATCTTCTTCGCTTTGATACCTTTCAACTCTTCAGCATTTTCAGTAATCACTTCCTTGACATCATCAGCACGTACCAAACCTACCAAGACCATCATCACGAACAATATGACAACTAATCTTTGAACCATCACATTCACCTTTCGCTCTTCAGTGTTTGATATTGATTATGCTCCTACCTACCCGGACCGCTTTCGATGCACTAGCAGTAGTCCTAGAGTCCCCAACGGTAAAGCGGTAAAGACCGGCTATGCTAGACAGTGCAAACAGTGGTGATTAATCTAAGTCCTTCACACAACGAAAACTAAGGTCGCTTCTCCTGTCATCTGGATCGCGGGCGTAAGTAACATCATGCCTGAAAAGCCGAAAGGAATTTGATTTTGTTCGGAAAAATTGTTTTCTTTTTTATGCAGAGCATTTTTCTGGCTTACAACTCACCACGCAAATAGGGAAAAATCTCCTTCTGCAAACATTTACGTGCGCAGAAGAGATGCGCCTTTACAGTACCGACGCTCCGCTTCAATTTTTGTGCAATCTCCGAAAGTTTCATCCTATCCTGATGACGCAGGATAAAAACTTGGTGTTGCTGGGGTGATAGCTGTAACATTGCTGTTCTGAAATGAGCCAACAGTTCTTCGGCTTCGATGGATTTTGTTGGCGGAGAAAAATTGAAATCTTCGACCTTGGCCAGCAGATCATCAGCGGATTTCGAAGTATCAATTCCTCTCTTTCGGCACCTGATTTGCTGGCGTGTATGATCGATGCAGAGGTTGATGGTAATACGGTAGATCCATGTAAAAACTGGCACCGCCCGTTGAAACGGAGCAATCCTCGATAGGCTTTAAGGAACACATCTTGGGTAATATCGAGCGTGTCCTCATGTGTTTTGACGTATCGTTGGGCCAATTGATAGATCGCGGTCTGGTGGCGGATAACTAAATCGTTGAAAGCTGACTCTTCTCCACGCTGAAACCGTTTGACAAGCAGTACATCGTCAGGATCCGCTTGAACAGATTGCGGGATTTCTTGGGTCCCTGTAGCCATTATTTATTTCCTAATTGCTGTTTTTTCTGTCGAACTCAAAAGATGATTGACTCTGAACCAATAAGCTGGTCAGTTTTTTTAGTTAAAATGAAATAGGCTGAGATTTGAAAGATCCCAATCCGTTTTATGTGATTGCATCATATTAATTTCTGACCAATGACAGAAATTATGGTTTTTCTTTCGTTGATTTTACGCAGAATTGGATACCGTTTACGGCTTTTGCTGTAATGATTTTTTCCTAACATGATAATTCTCCTTTGTTTTGAATGTTATGGATTTTTATTTTTCCTAATGTTTCTATTTCATTAGACAAGGAAGGTTGATTTTTGTTCGGAAAAATCGAAAAATTTTTGTTGGAGGTAAGAACAACCAAATTGCTGTACTTCAGTTTAAACTTAAAATATAATGTCTTTATTCGAAAAGATCTTGAGCTGAACACAACACTCAAATACAGAATTTACACCGTTTCTTAGATGAGGGGAAAAGCCACGTGGGAAGACCAAAATATTTGAAAAACGCATTAAACAGGTTACTAGTACATAACCCTAGGGTCATACTAATTACGCTTAGCGTCATGATTATAGGAAACTTAATAATGAACGAAACAGGTCAGTCTCAAGTCAATCCAACACTGGATTTGTTAGCAAAATCAGAACGTCATCACCAATGGGTAAAGATCAAGGCAGAAAACGGGCACATAGTCAATGCCTTTCTTGCCTTTCCAGAAGTCAAGGAAAAAGCGATAGCGGTTATTGTCATCCACGAGAACCGAGGACTAACAGACTGGATCAGGTTGGTTGGGGATCAACTGGCCAAGCACGGTTTTGTTGCTGTTTGTCCTGATTTGCTTTCCGGTAAAGGATCAAAGGGTGGAGGTACATCGAGTTTCTCTTCCAGCGATGATGCCCGCCGCGCGATTTACGACCTTTCTTCAGACCAAGTCACAGTAAATCTCAAAGCAGTAACAGAATATGTTCGCAACCTGCCATCAACAACGGACAAAGTTGCCGTAACTGGATTTTGCTGGGGAGGAGCTCAGGCGTTCCGCTTTGCCACCAACGAAAATTCAATCGCCGCCGCCTGTGTTTTTTATGGTCATCCACCAAGTAAAGAAGAAATTGATAGGATCAACTGTCCAGTCTACGGTTTTTATGGTGAGAACGATGAACGAATCAATTCGACGATTAAAGACACCCAAAACGCTGCTGGTGCCGCAGGGATTATTTACGAACCAGTGATTTATGCCGGTGTTGGCCACGCTTTCTTGAGAAGAGGGATGGAACCAAACGCCAATGAGGTTGAACAAGCAGCAAATCGGCAGGCATGGGAACGATTGCTGAAGTT
>DTUY01000207.1 GCA_012963885.1 Candidatus Poribacteria bacterium
TCAAGGTCCGAGTTCGGGGGTAGATCGTGTTTTGCGGGGCGGTTCTTGGCCTAACGTTTCAAACCTCCTGCGTGCGGCATGCCGCTTCAACTTCAATCCCACGGGTGCCAACTTCAACTGTGGTTTTCGGTGTGTGTCAGGATTCCCTGCTGTGCAGCAGTAGGTTCGCCTTTGCCCTTGCTGTGCAAGGTCTTTACCACTGTTTGGTTGCTCTGTATTTAATTAAAAACTAAAATATAAGGCATCTGATCCGCTTCCAGTTAGAATAAAAAGCATCATACACTATCTTATGTCTTGCCAAGTGCTTGGGGAAATTGCAAGGGTAAAGTGCTTTATCAGATCTACTTTTTCAATCTTTGATTATTGTATATACGTCCACACAATTTTCAACAGTAATCTAAAACCAAGAAGAATCTACTGGGGGATGTTATATCAGGCATGAACCACAATCGACAAATGAATTCAAAATCAACTTCATTCCTGAACCAGTTGCCTTCCGGGCTCTATAGGGATTAGGAGTATCGGGCAGGCCGAAGGTAGGTTATGATGTATGGTAGTTCCTAGGTAGATTTATATAGAATTCCAGCTATTGTTGCAGTCATATTGGCCGCTAGTACACCCGCAATCATGGCTCGAAAGCCAATTTTAGCTAAGTCCGTTCTCCTTTCTGGCGCGATCCCTCCAATTCCACCCAGTTGAACACCGATTGAAGCAAAGTTAGAAAAACCGCAAAGTGCGTAAGAAAGAATAACAGCACTTTTCTGGCTTAGTGGATTAGGACTTGCCATGATACCCGATAAATTAGTGTAGGCAATAAATTCTGTTAGAACCAGTTTTTCACCTAGCAATCTGCCTGCCTGTGTGGCTTCAGAGAAGGGAATTCCCATTAAAATGGCAAAGGGGTAAAACAAGTAACCAAGGAGTTGTTCCAAGCTAAGGTTCAATAGGGATAAAAAGCCATTAACTAAGGCAACTAGGGCTACGAAAGCAATTAACATGGCAGCAACATTCAGAGTTAATCTCATTCCATCAGTTGCACCCCGACTGGCGGCTTCCAAAACATTTTGGTCAATTTGCTCTATTGTAATTTGATTGGCAGCCGATGTGGCTGGTGTTTCAGTTTCCGGGATGATAATCTTGGATATTGCCAGTGCCGCTGGGGCGCTCATCACGCTGGCGGCCAGAAGGTGCCCCGCAATGCCCGGAACCTGATCCCTCAATAAACTGACGTATATGGCCATAACTCCTCCGGCTACCGTGGCAAATCCACCGGTCATTACAGCCATCAGTTCACTCTGAGTCATACTCTTGATAAAAGGTCTTACCACCAGCGGTGCTTCCGTCTGTCCAACAAATATGTTAGCAGCAGTAGAGAGTGTCTCTGCACCTGAGGTTTTCATCGTTTTCTGCATGATCATAGCAATCGTTGAGATAATGAATCCCATGATCCTGAGATGATATAGAATAGCCATAAAAGACGAAAAAAAGATAATTGTAGGCAGAGTTCTAAAAGCGAGATTCAGTACAGGAGGATCTACAGTGCCGGTAACAAAGGATCTCAGGATGAAATCCGTTCCGGCATCAGCGTAGGAGAGTAAACTATTTATAATCCGGTCACAACTTGAGAAGAAGATCTGTCCAAACTTCAGGTGTAAAATAAGAATGGCGAAGATTATTTGCAGCCCAATCCCCCAAAACACTGGTCGCCAGTTGATAGCCTTCCGATTGTTACTGATTACGTAGGCGCAACCAATCATGGCAAAGATTCCGATGAAACCGATAAATTTGGTTGGCAATTTTTAACTCCGTTTTATTAATCAGATATCGTATTTACATTATAATATTTCAATAGGTAAAACAGTCTTTTTGTTGGTTGATGTCAACAGAACAATTTTTCTATACAGATATTTCAGATGAGCTGTGGTATTCGGCTACATTTGGTATTTAATTTATAAAATAACACATAGTAATGTCTTTTGTGGCAGTAGATTTAAGCAAACCGCAATCCATAGATAGTATAAATAGTCAAGGCTACTGCTCGACCAAGATAATGACCAATCAGCAAACCGATGAAAAACGGAATACCTTTTGCATAAAGACGTAATCCACCCCACCTCAATATGGTATGTTTGATAGTCCATGCGAGAAAGAAACCGAGGTAGACGGCATACAATGTAAATGAAGAAATAATAGCGAGTCCTATTGGATGTATCGGCCACCAGAGAAATTGGTAGTACATGATTGTTAGGCCCACTGTCAGCAATCCGCCAATTCCAAGATAGATTAGACGTTGCCATATTTGTTTTTGTCCCATTGAAGATTCAATCTGTTTGAGTACTTGACCGTATGTATTTGTTCCGAATCCGCGGAACAGCCATGTATTCCAGTTTATAGCACCTTGCCAATAGCCGGAGAGAATTACACCCCACGGTGCGACAAATAAACCTACGCCTAAGGCAAGTAAGATCAAGCCTGTCAACTGCCGACCGGTGCAACCAATCGCAGGCTGTAATTTTACACCTTCTGCGCTTAAACCAGATACAATGGATTGAACGTCACCATGCCAGGCGTAGGTTAAACCCAGCGAGACCATTCCTTGCGCACCAATTCGCCGAGATGACAAAAGATGGATACACGGATTCTGCGCAATCATTGGAGGTACGACATAAAAGATACCGGATTGGCAAATCACGCGGGAAATACCAAGGTAAATCAGCATCAATAGCGGTATGAAGATCACGCTTACTTTAAATTGAAGTCCTGATTGAGTCAGCCATATCAGCATAAAGCAAATACTGATTCCAAATGTTATCATCGCAGTTCTTGGCGACATGAGTCTGTTTTGGTCAGGTTGCTTATTTTTCAATGATAAACTCGCAAATTGCCAGAGATGTTTTCTGGCACGGTAAACGAAGAATGCAACAAAGATGATAAACGCGCCGAAAGATTGCCAGGCGATAGCCGCGTTCCCCCAGACAAACATGCCCCCAGAACCAAGGTACCATTTGCCGGTGTAAGACAATACTGAGACTTCTCCAACTTTGATCAAAAGATAAAGTAACCAGATACTTAGTAGCACGTCCTGTGGTACAAAGTATCCGACCCCGATGGCAACGAAGTTGATACAACATGCTAGTGATGAAAGGCCAGGGCTTGAAAAAGGTCTCCCCCAGTTGAGTGAACCAAGGTGGTCGATAGGAAAGGACGGGATTTGCGGTTTAATATGATGACATACGTCCAAGACAACAATGAAAAATGGGATTGCAACTCCCAACCAAAGCAACGGATTCAACCACACAGACCGTTCAGGATGACGACTTCTTTCAGTTAGATGAAGCACCGGTTGCATTAACGGGTAGGCAAGTTTTTCCTGTTCTATCCATTGTTGGCGAAAGAAGACGATTAATGTATATGAGGCTAAGATCAGGGCAATAAAGAAAGTTGACCACACTGTTAGAGGAATGATCCAATCTTGCCAAGGCATTTTCGCACCTGATGGCAATCCTTCATAAAACCATCGAACAGCATGATTAGTATCGCTGATGATTAACCAATCCGGAAGGTGAGGAAGAAGGAGATGCTGCCATTCATTTTCTGGTGAAGCGTAGTATCGTGGAGAAACAATTGCGGCAAGAAAGAAATAAATTAACCATATCGACGTTGCGTTGGAAACTAATCCCATAACAAAAATAACCAGCAGTTCACTCTGGGTTAAACCTAATCTTTTTCGTACATTCAGGATCAACACATTAATAGCCAGAATGAGTAGTATTGGGATGGCCGCTCCCTCTGGGAGATAACTCCATGAGAAGTTACTGAAACCAACGCTTTCGGTATAGGGAGAAGCCAGATTGACAAAAATGGCCACGCTGACTCCAATCAGCACAGATCTTGGGGTTATCTGGTGTTGGGCTACCTTTTTCATCTGCTGGATCTTTTTCGTGGGTTCTTTTATCACGGTTGGATTCTAAGCGTATTTTTCATTAAATTCTGGTTAAAATGGTATTTGTTAATACCAGACACGATAAACCGATACATTGAATATTAATCCGATGATGCTCCAGGCAAAACCGATAACATAGTCACCCAAAACTAATCCCAAGAAGAACGGGGCAGTCCGGCGGTACATCTTCAATCCACCAAGTTTTAAGATGGTCATTTTGATGATCCATCCGGTAAAAATGGCACTCCAGACCCAGACAGTTCCGGAAGACATACCCAGCGCATAACCTGCTGGGTGAAATGACCACCAGAGAAAACTCCTTCTCATTATCATCAGGAGGATTGTGAATACTGAAGCCAAAGCCATAAACGACAGCCCGACGTAGTCTGTGGTCTGCGGATATACCAACCAGGAGAGCAAAACCCGGCCAAAGTTCTCTCGGCCAATACCAATAAAATAACCGCTTGCATGACTTACACCATACTTGTACATGACATGGAGATAACTCCAAAATGAGGCGAAGATGGAAAAGAGCAATCCGATAATCATCACCATCACCATTTTTCCATGTCTCATTCCGGTAGCCTCGGCAATTTTGAATCCTTCCAGTTGATTTGGCATTGGATGCGAGACATTATCTCGAACATATGGATATAAAAATGACATCAATGTCAGGTTGTTGGCTCCGATATGGCGTGTGCCAACAGCGGAAACCAACATCAACTGCGGATGTGTATAGATGATTTCATGGTATGGGATACCAACGGTTGCCCGAGCATGTGTGATGGCAACAGACATGACAACATATATAGCCAAGAAGATCAGTATAATGCTGAAGGACATTCCCGCTTGGTGGAAGAGAAGGACAAGGATAATCAAACTGCAAGCAATTCCAAATAATGCCCGTCGGTGTCCTGACAGACCTGTTCGCATAACGTGGTTATCAGTTTGAGGAGCAAAAAACTTGGCAAGGGTTTCTTTTATGTGTTCTTTACTATGCCAGAGAACCAGCAGCCCTAAAGTGATCCAGGCGCCGAGTCCTTGATGATTGTAGTATGGGAATCCAGGTAGAGATCTCCATCCACTGATACTGCCGATAATAAGTTGGATTTTGGTGAATAAGAAAAAGAACCAAACTGAAAATGATAAGTCCAACGGGACGAAAAACGTCAGTCCGATAACCCACGGATAAAAAAACAGTGGCAACCACCCAATAGCATTCCAGGGTTTAGCGGTGAAAATTTTGGACCCGAAATCGGATATTTTCAGTGGTATTCTTGGTACGAACGGAAAAAGAAAATGTAGCCCGTTCAAAATCTGGATCAATGCTACAACCGAAAACCCAATCCATAATAGTTTCTGATTGAAAAAACCAGATTTTGTCATTTCGATAGGCAATTGCGCAATTGGATAACTCAACTTTTCTTTGGCTATCCATTGTGACCTCTGAATACTATTAAGGCAGAGAAGCATAAAAAAGATAAAAAAGGTGATACCTGACCAAAGAATCACTGGCCAGGACCATGCCATCAGGTGTTGCGAGGTATAAAGGGAAGATTCCCCGTCAAAAAGCCCTTTTAACACTTCTTTATTTTCTATGGTAAACCATCGTGGAATGTACCTATGGAAGAGTGTCGCGTATTCGTTTTCAGGTAAAGCGAACCAGAAAGGGTGGATCAGTGTCCCAAGCAGAAAATCCATAGGATTATGTCCGGAAATAAGGCATAGCATAACCAGCATTTCATAAACGACAATGCATTCTAGGCGATTTAGTACCAATCGTGGTGATATTTTTTTTAAAGTTAGATTCAGGAATAGAAGGAAAAACAGATTGATAACAGGCGCAATAAATAAAGAACCATACGCTGGATTAAGTGAATGTTTAACGCCACTCACTAAGGCAATCCAGTGAGCATTGATAGGGATTAAGATCAATCCTAAGAATATACCAGCGTATAGTCGTGTACGCATTGAACCTTTAAATGTTGGTGGACATAGCGGTGCGTTTACAGAAGAGGGTGGACATCAAAGATCTGATGACAGAAAAATCACTGCGATTGCAATATAACATAGAGAAACGAATAGAGACAACTGATCTTTGATTGGTATAATACGTCAACCACAAATTGGCTATAGTTTAGATCAGATATGGGCTGGATTGATTGGGAGATTGGGGTGTCCGAAGCTATTAAGTTTTTAATAAAATTTAGCTGAACAACATTATCAAAGAGGATTAACGACTAGAAGAATTCGGGAGTATCTGTCGTTCTTTATTCGGAGGGTCCCAACGGATGCGTGCGATCCGCCAAGGGGATGTCGATTCGGCGACCGTCGGACAGGTGCGATAGGTACACCCCTTGGACCATTTCATTGACGTAACGTGCCATGCAGATACTGGAAAGTGGTTCTCTCTCTGTTTCAATAGTCTCGATCAAGTCCTTGACGAGAATCTGGTTACCCAAGTGAAGGAAATTTTTCCAGAGGGTATTGTGGTCATATTTATCGTGCCAACCCTCAATCCAGACCTTTTCCCAAGCCAAATGCTCCTGATCAGGCAAAACCCGCGGTGCCGGATAGATGTAGCAATCGCCGGGTTCACGAAGTTCTAGTCTCGCTTGCTCACATTCAATTGACATGCCGAAGAGGTTATTGAAGTTCGACTGACCCGGAATTGCCAGATTGGCTGTAGACTCAAAGAATCCCCGAACACCATTGTCAAAGCCAAACGTGGCTGAGATTGAATCGCCGATGATGGGACCAACAGGTTGTGTGCCATAGTGGGTATCTGCCTGAGTAGAGTCCCGGCCATTCTGTAGTACATGACCACTAACCCAGCGGGGAATATTGGTGAAAGCCATCATCAAATCAAAGAGATGCGTACCATGCAACAACAGTTCTTCACCACCACCCCGGCTGTCATCCTTAGGACGTGCCCAGATCCTCAGCAGTTTCCCAAACTTCCCCGACATGACATCTGCGATGGCTTGCTGAATCGGGGGCATGGCACGCCACTGGTGGGCAATTGCCATCTTTATGTTTCCTCTGCTGCACGCGTTTATGATGGTATCAATTTCGGCGAGGCTGCCTGCCACTGGTTTTTCGCAATAGATGTGACTTCCAACTGAAGCAGCAGTTTCAATCATCTGCACCCGTTCCGAAACCCAACCGGGTGTGATGCTGACCAGATCAGGTTTTTCCGTTGCTAGCATCTTTCGATAGTCATCATAAAGATGGGACACACCCAACCGGTCACCAGCTTTGATCAATCCTTCGGGATTGCCATCAGCCACAGCCACCAGTTCCACGTTATCCAGATCTTTAAATACAGTGTCCAGACCATGTCCATAACCGCCTCTACCAGTTGATCCGATGATAGCCACTTTATAGGTTTCAGGCATATTATGCTTTCCGTTTGCCCCCTTGATATGAGAATTCTATACGCGATCGGGGAATGAACGTCCACACACTTGTTTAAACGGCGGCATCTTGGGTGCATCGGTTACTGACTCATCCCGCCATGAAGTCGCACGCATATAGTGAACAGCATACCCACGACGACGGTAGCTGGAATGGTTGGCATGGCTCATGTGCAAGGTTAGACTATGGTGAAAACTGATGCTGCCTGGACGTAGAGGCACGGGTACAATCGGCCACTGGTTACTACCAAGATCCGATAAAAACGGTTTCAGCCTATTTGATTGCATCATGCCCCAGCGATGTGTGCCGGGAACAAAATTCAAGCATCCGTTCCTTTCTGTCGCGTGGTCAATAGATGTCCAAGCTGTGACCAGGTCCATGGGGAAAATGTCGCGCCATGAAGCTGAATCCTGGTGCCACCCTTGCGCTGTTCCAGTTTCCGGAGCCTTCATAAACAGCTGATCCCCGTACATTTTGATATCGTCTGTTACTAGAAGGTCAGTTATGATATCTACAATCTTGGTGTGTGTAACGTGTTGCCACATCACTTGATCGTAGACAGCCAAGTTGTAAAGTTTGCGCACTGATAAAATCTGGTTGGTGACCAGCCGATCACCATTACCGAAGATTTTTTCCAGTTGAATACTAGTGTCCGGAACTTGGTCGACCTTGCTCGCCGCGATGAGATCGGTACGTGCAGCTAGCACTTCAACCTCATCTTTGGACAGTACGTCTTCAACCACTAGAAACCCGTTGAGTTTGAATTGCCTTACTTGTTCAATAGTCAGGAATCGCAAGCTAGTTTTTTTCATTGTTTCAGCTCCATCAGTTGGCGCCTCCTACAAAGTTACATATTTCAGACTGAATGTCAAGCACGGCTGAATCCGAGCTTTTCTGGTAAATGATGAGATACGATTTTTGTTCATTGACTCTTAATGGTAATATTTTCTAACAACAATGTGGGTCGACACTAGGCATGGTCATTTTCAACAAACACAGGATGACACCACGAAAACGAGGATAGCAATCCTGCTAGGCTGAAGTGAAATTATCATAGAATACTTAATAAATGTCCCTAATTGATTTGGTCGAGCAATTCCGCTTGAGCAGCCATTACCTCCGCAACCGAGAGCTGTTCACGTCCTTTTGCATTGCTGCATTTCATGCCAACGAATATCGGTTCATCACTTGATTCTAAGACAGAAGCACAAGATCTAGCATCCATTGTACCAAAACCACTTTCGGGATCAAGATGCGAATTATGCGAATCCAGAAACCCGTTTTCTGAAGCCCCAGCCCCAGATAGAATTACGCCAGCCAGATGGACATTCGATGCCAGAATTTGCTCGATGCCAGATAATGGCGGAGTACCATTAACTAGAAGCCGTCCCCAGTTGACAATCAAAGGAATAGGATAGCTTGATACATTTTTTTGATTTACGGTGGTCAGGGTCTGAATAAGAGAAGTTAACGTCAGGGCAGCCTTTTTCGCCGCTGGAAAAGGTATCGGATGGTTTGAGGGCAGGCTGTCCGTCACTTCCACTGCCAACCTGCAGTCTGGCAGAGCGTCGGTAACTAGTTGACGCAAATCAACCAAGCTGCGGTAGAAAGCAATAGCATGGGGTATAGTTTCGCCACATCGCTGGCCAGTGTGTAAAACCATATGGCGAATATGAATACCACGCTCAGATAGCGATCGGCATTGTTGAGCGACTGCATAGGCATCCAGTATCGCTGTTTGACGGAACGATTCTTCCACCGAGGAAAGACCGTATGCTGGAGACTTTTGCCCAACTGTAGCCCATTGCGCCACAAGAGTAACCACCAGCGAAGCCTCAACCTCGATTAATACATCAACTATTTCTGATGCTAACGGCACTCCCGCCAGAATCGGAATTTCAAATGTATCTATTCCCCATTCGCCTGTTGCCTTACGATACCATTCAGCCTGTTCGGTTGGTGGAAGCTGTCCAACAGAAGCATATGCACCTAAAACTTTTCCGGCAATCATAATAAGTTCCTTTCAAATCAAAAAACCGCAATTTGTAATTAAATAGCATAGCGTCCTACTTTAGTCTTGGATCATCGCCTTTATTCTCAATGGTCTTTGTCATGTTCTTCTTCACTATTAGTTATCCAGTCCAAAAAATATTATCTTTCTCTCCATGGGGGGACAGTCCACGAATTGTGCCAATTCCATTTCCAGATGACCTTTTTATCAGGCATTTCAAGTTCATACTCAATTCCAGCAGTGAAGGGTAAAATCTGTGTTTGTTCTCCTATCGCTTCCCGGATCGATTCGATGAATGCACAGGTATCGGTAACATTCGGAGGCCAGTGTCCTTCTGGAATGGGATCAGCTATTCTATCGGTCCGATAATGGGTTGGAATAAAATATTTTGGTCGTACCAGTTCGACAATCTCCACTAATCGATCGGTTAAATTTGATCCCTGCCACTCAGTTAGCCCGAGTTTCATATGAATGAAAAAGTCGACTTTGTCACGCAATTCTCGTAAGGCAGGGTACGGTTGATGTAAATCACCTGTATGTAGAAATGAAATCTTCTTTTCTTTATGAGTAACCAAGTAACCACAGGTAGGTATATCTGGTGTTTGGTTCTCTCCGCTTTCAATGGCTTCTACATGCAAGGAATCAAGATCTAATTCGAAGGGGCCGCGAAATTTACGGTTCCATTGCCCATCATCCTGTAGATACTTCGGATACAAGACCTCGACCTTTTCGGGCGGAACATGCTTGGTAATGGGCAGATCGCGATCGAAAGCCGCATCACCGTACTTCTCATCAATCGGAAGAGCTGGAGTAATACAACCTGGGTTGACAAACAATTTCTTAAAGCGTTCTCCCCGACAAAGTTTTTGCAATGTTTTTGGGTGACAGTGGTCGAAATGCTCATGACTGATAAAGATATAGTCATAACACGGCTCAATCCTCTCTAAGTTCTGACCAAAAAGATAGGGATCAAAAGCGAAATTAACATCACCTAAAACAACGTCGAAGGCCCCACATCCCCACCACCTCAGAAAGGCATTTTTCACCGGATTCTCCCTGTTTTAATTTATCCTTCGGACTTTTATTAACTATCACCAAATCAATCAAGATGCAAACAGCTGTCAATATTCTCTGCCACAGATTCTAACTGAATTCCATTTGTTGCGCAAGATACCAGATTTTGACTTCTCTTGAAAGTCGACCGAGAATAACTTGATTAAAATTCAAGTAAGAAATTATATAGTATAATATTTGGGGAATATAGGTAGTGACCACCTGTAACTTAAGATCAATGGGAGTATGGAAATGGATCTCACGCATGATTGTCCACCAACGCTAACAGATAATCAGGTCCTAGAGTTTTGCAAAACTGGTTTGCTCAGGTTGGACGCGATTGTTCCAGACGAAATTAATAAACGTGTCTTTCAATATTGCGATCAACATAATGGAGCAATACCTGCGGCAGAGGATTGGTATATTGAGAATGTGACACTAAACCCTCGAGTCATCGGGCCGATACGGTCCTTGCTGGGTAGAGACTTTACATATCCAATGGCTGTTGGAAACCATCGCGTTCAGGGCCCCACTCAGATAACCAATGGTTGGCATAATGATGGCGGTTCTACACACAAGCCTAACTTGGATTGTCTGCAGGTATTTTACTTGCCACAAGATACGCCTAAAGAGCTGGGACCTACCGAGTTTTTACTTGGTTCACACCTTCTCTTTAGTTTGCAACCTTGGATGAGACATTACGGTAATATCCGAGGGACAGTTTTAACGGCAGCTCCTGCCGGTTCAATTTTTTTGACTGCCTACAGCATCTGGCACCGTCGGACTTCATCCACAACTGGCGAAGTCCGCAATCTGATAAAATATTGGTACAAAAGAACAGTACCTCCTGAACGCGACTGGATTCGGGAACAGAACTTTCAACCCCAAGACGCCAAACATGCACAACCTGGATTTTATTTTCACCGTGAACACCATCGAACCATCAATGACGTTGCCGAGATGTTTTACTGGTTATGCGGTATGGAAGATGAATACCGTTCTGTCAATAATCTGGAGAACAACTTGCCGATTTTTCTGTCGAAATAGGCAGACTGGCAATAGAAATTCTACGTCGTGATAATGTAATGGACGTTCGTTCTAGAAGAAGCTGTCAATCGCAAATATGACATTGAAGGAGACCACTATGTTGGATTTAAAATCGAAAGCAGGCCAAGTATCAGAACAGGGCTACTGTGTTATCGAGTCAGTCTATGATGAACAAGAATGTGCACAGATGCGGACTATATTTAAGGGACTATGCCACAAAAAAGGGGGATTCTCTGTCGAGCAGTCGACGATTGGCTTTCATCCGCTCTTAGAGTGGGGACCGGAGATGGCACCTTTTTATGCTAAACCTGTTCTGGTGGATCTGATGGCAGAGGTGTTTGACGATGATGTTCGGCTTGCGCATAGCGGTGCCGCTGTGTTCAACAATGCCTTGGTATCTCCGGTTCTGACTGGTTGGCACAACCATTATTCTTGGCAGATACCTGAAACAGGTCTACAGCGCCATAACGCCGAACGAGTTCTCTGTAACGTCTACGTAGACGGAACAATGCCCGAGGTCGGACCGTTGATTGTTTTGCCGCGAAGTCTAAATGCCCTAACCGATAGTGGGGGAGAAGCTAAAGCCGAGTGGGAAGGCCAAGGGACAGTATCAATCCCATCCGGCTCGGCAGTGATTTTTGACACGGCGGTCTGGCATTGCTCCAGACGTGGGAGTTCCGATGGGCTACGCCATCTGTGGGGTGGACATTATCAGGGTTGGAACAATCCGACACCACATCCGGAAGATAATACTGCTGACAATTCAACTGTTACTGCCTATAAGAATCAATTGCCACTATTGAAAAAATTACTGGAGGATCCTGTCAACTAAAACAGGAATCAAGGAAGCGTTAACAACTGTATTCTCAAACGTAATTTATCAGACGTATGGAGACGGATTGGACTTAACTTCCTCCAATAAAGAATCAACGTAGTTTCTAATATTGAAAAATCGACAGTTAGCGTTGCCTACCCGACCTCGAGTTAGCTTCCCTGATTCATCCCAAAACTGGCCCAGCGAAAGTCTGTCCAACGCTACGTAAGGAGCATCTGGATTCGCACCAAGCCTTTGATTCCAATAAATAACTTCTACCAAGTGGATGTAGGTTGAGGATTGGTAGTCAACCCCAAGCATCAACAACTTGCCATCTTGCTGATAAGCTCTGTACATCGGTGATTGAGAACCATATGTTCTGCCCCACGGTTGAAGATCCCACGGGGATTGGTATCCTTTCTGGCTAAGGTGATCGGCCACAAAATCGGAGGCTTTCTTGCCGCTGGAAGCTACGGAGTGAGAATAGTGATCAGAACGGAATGTGCCATCCATTTGCCTGAAAAATTCGGTCAGCCACCCTACTGTCGACGGGGTGGTTTCGATATCCCAGGTCTCAGCGCGTTTTTCAACCAGATTAAAAGAGGGCATCAGTATCAGCCCTTCCGAACCGACCACATCTTTGAAGGCACTAATAACTGTACCTGCCCCACCTGTCACAGGACCCAGACTTTTGAATGACGAATGAATAAAGATGGTAGTTCCAGCCTCTATGCCCAACCCTCTGAGATCTTGGACCAGTGTCTCTTGGCTATGAGCAATTGTCATCTTTGGTCAACTTTTGTTACGGACGCATCCCTGTCAAGACGACCAGCGGTTGATCACTGGTTACTATAATGGAGTGGTACGCGTTTTTTGGTACATCCAAACGATCACCTGGGAGAACTTTCCCTGCTTGGCCAGAAACCGAGACATCAGCTGTCCCAGACAAGACACATACAACTTCGTCCTGCGTGTGAATATAATCCAGGTAAGATTGACTAGGATTGCCACGCCACTGATAAACGTTGAAACCCTCTGATTGCAGCTGCTGTTCCAAGGCCTTAAGATCGATATTGCTTTCATCTTCCAGCCATCGAGTGATCCAATCCACTTCCTTCATCATGGTTAACCTCCTATTACCTAGTGTTAATTCCAGAAACTTTTCCGCATCGTGGTCTAGGGACTTAGATCTAAGGCCAAGATCTCTTTCATGTCGCGAAGGTAGAGTTTTGTTCCTACTAAGGTGGGTACAGTCCAGGAACGTGAGGTCAGTACCTGAGCCTGCGCCTGCACTTCAAAACCGCTAGGGCTGGCATCGACAATTGCCAGTTGACCAGCTTCATCAAGAACAATCATCTGGTTTCCAGCCATCATCAGATTGGCTTTAGCAAACCCTCGTTGTTTAGCAGTAATCTCTCCGGTTTTAACCGTAACTGCGGTTAGGAAGGCAGGGCCCTGACCGCTGGAAGCGTATATAGTCTCTCCAATCCGCACGGCTGACCCATGCTGGACTTTAACTTTTTTATTATACCATAATTCCTTAACCACAGTTTCTCCACTCCGACGAGAAAGGTGAAGCGCACGGCTTCCAGCATCGTAGGCAGAAGAAATAAACAGGATATTGTCTTCTCCCCAAATCGGGGTTGAGGCATGTATCTGATGCTTGGTGTTATGCGTATGCCGCCACAACAAGTCACCGGTATTTGGATCCAGACCTGCAACCTGTGTCTCCACAAAAACAATAAGTTGATCTTGCCCATCCACATTGATAACAATGGGAGACGAATACGAGTTGATAAAATCCTGGCTCTTCCAAGCCGATTGCCCATCTTTCAAATTGAAAGCGATGACACCATGACCTTTACCACTAGCAAGCACGATCAGCAAATCTTTGTACGCCATCGGACTGGAAGCATAGCCACGGTTACCTGGTTGGGCACCATATTCATCCCACAAATTGCGTGACCAGACTTTTTGACCATTCTTTTTATCTAAACAGGTCAGTTCCGTCCGGAAACCGATGGCATAAATATAATTTTCAACAATCAATGGTGTGGCATGAGGTCCCGGACCATACTGCTTACTAAACTCCTGCCATGGAAGTGAGGTATAAGCGTATTCCCACAGCGTTTCTCCGTTGCCGGCACTCAGGGCGATCACAACGTCCTCATCTCCACGACGGTACATGGTGTATAAAGTGTCTTGATCAACACAAATTGCTGAATATCCTCCCCCCATTTGACGTTTCCACAGCTGCTCTGGTCCCTCTTCAGTCCAAACCGTTTTGAGTTGCGTTGAATCGACCTTAAAGTTTCGTTCTGGTCCACCCCATTGCAACCACTGTGAATAGACCATTCCGGCATAACAATCTAGGAACAGGAAAGTGAAAACTATCACCTGAAGTGAATCAACCAGCCGATTAAAGCCGGAAGAAAATTTCTTGTGCATTTGATTACTCCTTATATCACATAGTTATTGGAACTTGATTTTGGCCCATCAAAATCTTAGCTTTGAACAAATCTGCTATAATTGAGTTTATTTTACCCTGTGTTATGTATGTACACTGAACATAAACTGACTAGAAACAACAGCGTTTCTTTCGTCCGTCACAGTCAAAATTGATATGTGCTTTTGATCCGTTACTATATTAGAGACAATTATATTATCGGCTATCTCCACGCGAACCGTATCCCACATCCGTTCAGGGTAGGGACCGGTATCCTTAGTATAGTGTAAATTAGCTGAAAGCAGTTCCGTTTTCGTTGAGACGGATGCAACAAGTCGGTGGTCAGGATAGGCCGTGGGAGAGTGAATCACTGGTAGCGGTGTGCCATCTGTCAAGTATTGCGAGACAAACATCTCAATTTCCTTAGGTGCCCATCCCTGTTGGTGTCCATGCCCCATCTCAAGAGTGATTTGAAAGTTACGTTTGCCTTTAACCAAGCAATAAGATTGATCGTAAATATCTGGTAAATAGGCAAAATCATTGGTGCCATTAACGAAAAATATGGGAGTGTTGCAATAGCCGAGATATTGAGAGGGATCATACATCTTAATCCATTGATTCCTATGTTCATCTGTCATAACTTCAAACTCAGGCAGCCAAGGACCATTTTCATGGATATATCCACATCCGTAAACCGGTATCGCTGCCTTGAACCGATCATCTAATCCCGAAACGATACAGGTTAGGAAACCTCCCCAACTGATACCAGTAATGGCAGTTCGGCCGTCATCAACTTCAGGAAAACTACGGATTAGCGAATGGGCTCGAATCACATTAGCCACCCCGTGATAACACCAGTGTTGGTCTCTGGAGGAATCCATGGCATGGAATATATTTGGATGGTCCATAGCTGGACCGCTGTTTGAAAACGTTCCCCCTTTCGGCCTACCGCCGTTGAGATCCATTGCTATTGCTGCGTAGCCGTCAGCAGCCCATTTTCGTGCCCATTGGTCGAAAGCTGTACCACCACCACCATGCACCAACACTATAGCTGGCAGATCCCGATCAAGTTCCGGATTGGCATTCAACGTACCAGGCGATGCATAATAAGCAAAGACCTGAGTTGCACAATCCCCCTTAAAAGGTTCACCCTCATACAAAAGTGAATGAACCGTTCCTTTTCGATTCAGCCATTCAACCTGCGGCGTTTTTTTTAGTCTTTCAAGATCCCACGGAATATCGGCAATCATGCTCGTATTGATGATACATCGCATAGATTATGAATTAACATCTCAGCATCGTTGGTCTTAGATTGGGAATGTGTTTATCAACCGGGAAATATGGTCGTTGAAGATTCCTATAATTTAGATGGCGACAGGTGGCTGGCGTTGGCCCCGGTGTGTCAAGGATAAAAACGGATTTGGCAATATCACCATAAGCAAACTGATAGTTCATTGGATTCTTAACTACGATAAACTTGGCAGTCGATGGATCCAGTCCAGCCGTGCGAAACTGTTCATCTGCCCAATCGTAGGTGCCATGAGTCGTCACTAATATCTGGATTGCCCCTAACGTCAGAACCGCACTAGGTCCCATATTGCCGGTGATCCCGTCCCATATTCCGCCAGTATATTGAAAACGCCCTTGGCTTAATTGTGTAACTTTGCCGGTAACGGATATTGGATTTCCCCAATTAGGATCAAGTTGATGACCAATATGTGTCCTTATTTCTTGACCAACACCAGCTTGATGACATATCTTGGCAACCCGCGGATCAACAACGGGTACCAGTGAGGGCAAAGTTACTTTCGCCTCGAGGAGCGCAGCCAGCGTGGCAACACTGTCGCCGGCCGCGCCGCCGCCACAACAATCTGCTGTTTCCACTAAAAGGACTGGGCCTCCAAGGGTTTTCAGTCCACTCTCAATGGCTTCCTGTGGTGTATAAATCTCCGGTTCCAGTTGAAACCGTTTATCCCAGTACTGTTCCGCCAACTTCTCTGCCAGATTGATAGCTTTTTCCAAATTGTTATTGGTAATGACTAATCCACCGCTACCCATGCCAGGTTGATCTATGTATGGATGAACTAAGAACACGCTGGTTGAAATGACATCATCTTCAGCTTCATATTCTTTGGCTGTTTTCATGACTTGAGCAAATGGGGAATTACCTTCAGTAGATCCATGAATGCCACTGGTAATTACTGGAACCTTTGCCATGGCCATTGTCGGCTGAACGCTGTTTTTAATTATAGACAAAAGTACCTTCGCGCCTCGAATACCAGTAGTAAATGCGTCACGATGCGGATAAGTTTCCCAAGCAATCAGTGCGTCTGCAAAACGTATCATTTCATCCGTCACATGCGCATGTAAGTCAAGTGTAGCCACAATTGGAACCTCACTGCCAGTAATATGGCGGACAGCTTTGATGAGATTGCCTTCAGGGTCTCCAATGCCCTCAACAACGCTAGCACCATGTAGTGGCAGCAAGACACCGTCAACAGGCATAGCTTTGCTCAATCGATCAATTAGTTCGGTTTTCAGTTGGGCGTAACATTCAGCGATTACCGGCCCGCCGGGACAGCTACTAGCATAAAGCAGAGGTGCGATCTCCACCTGATTTTCTCGCAACACCTGCAACATTCCACCAACAACACCAGTATCGGCCTTCAAGACATCAGTGCCTCTTCGCAACTCGTAACGTTCAAAACATTGAATGTCAATAGGGGATCCACCGAACTGATTGCATTCTGTAAGGATAGATCCAATGGCAACACGTTTTCGCATTTTGTCAGGGTTCTCTTATTCTAGCTAGTCCAATATCCGCCCAAGCACGAATGTACTCATTGCCATCTTCCGAAGCCTTTTTTAGCTTGGGAATGGCTGCTGGGGAAGGCTGCATCTTGGCTAACGCGGTTATCACATTCTCACGTAGAGGGGAGTCAGAAAGAGACCAAGGCGATGTTTCCCTTTTATCATCCAATGCTTTAATCAGGGTCTCCTCCGTTACTTGAGAAGTATCACCCATATTTCCTAAAGCGTCAGCGGCATTCCTACGTACCCATTCCGATTCATCGTTCAATGCCTTGAGCAAATGAGGTACGGCTGAGTTGGCGGCTTGACCGATGCAACCCAGTGAACTGCAAGCTGCAGCGCGAACCCACCAATCTGGGGCGTCCAAAGTCTCCACTAAAGCGGGCACGGCAGGTTTGCCAACAGCCGCTAATCCATAAACAGCATCAATCTGACTTGGATTTGTAAAGTCAGCCCGATCTAGATTCTGGATAGATCCGGTTTTCGATTCTTCTCGAAACTTGGCCATTAACTTGGGAACAGCCGACGCGCCAATTTCCCCTAAGGCGTATAAAACCTCAAGACGAGTACCTTCATCCTGATCATGAATAGCTTGGCCTAGGGCCTCGATCGTCTCTTCAGTTGTAGCCTTAGAGTAAGATAGCGATCCATTCGACTCTTTCTCACTGGTGTTGATCGAAGGTGCAGTTTTTTTCTTTCCATTACCCTGTCCAAGATACCATCGCCAGATATGCCGCCACATCAGCTGATGTTGGTGAGAAAAAGATGAATTGATATCCCAATCAGAGTTGTTGGTGTTCCATGACGGTTGCTGTGGTTCTTCCGTCCGACAAAAGAGAAATTTCAACATCAATCTAATCTTCTTGCTTTGGTTTTCGGTTGCTCGGTGCCAGAGATCGTAATGAACAATGGTAACTGTACCTGCGTCTCCACAAAGAGATAACCCCTCTACTGCCTGATTGTGATGTTGATAGTATTGCGTGCCAGGTTGAATTGCCGTTGGCCCCATGTTTTCCGTAACGTCCTGAGGATAGTAGAAAGCCATGGCTATTCTGCTACGATGGCATCTCAGATTCCCCCCAACTGGATAATCCTTGTGCCAGGTTTGCTTTTGACTTTGGGGAGGATGGTAATGGCAAGCACGGTGTGGGTGCATGACATAATTTTGTCCGAGGATACTGGTTAATGCCCCTGTTACCGCTGGATCAGTGAATACATCCGCTAAGATTGGAATCTTGGGAAGAAGGTTATTTCCCGGAGGGCCTTCGTCCTGTATTAGATCTAAGGTTTGGCGGAAAACCTGTTGATGAAAACTAAGTGGAAGTGACGTTCTGACAATGTGATAACCATTGATAATAAATTTTTTCATCTCCTTATCACTAAGGAGAAACTCCTTTTGCAATTGCATTTCACTCTATTCCCTAATTCATTGATACAATTTAGATGTATCTAGTGCTATCCTCGCCTCGCCATAACTTTATATTCTATAGTCTATTCAGGTATAAAGTATGGATTTGATGTTCATTATGCCATTTCTTAAATGGGAACACAAACGAATTTCATTCCCGTAATCCTCTCGTTCTCTCGCTAACCTATTATCTGGTGAAAAGTATGTGCTACATACATGATAAAATGCAGGTCACAGATAAAACTCAAAGGAAAAAGCTAAAGTCATCTCTATTTCAAAAGAGTCGATAGGACCTCCTCATAAACATATTTGTCGAGCAGATTATTTTTGGTGTTGTTACTTCTGTTTTTGCATATCTGACGTAGCAACCTTTCATCCTCTGCTAGCTAAACCCCAGTATTAATAGATTTGACGATTTGACGCTTACAAGGACTGCCTAATAACGGATAAGCAGATGATTAAATAGGAACATACCTTTGTTTTCTACTTCTCCGGTCATGGTATGGCATTGAGATGGGTTGTCTTTTCTACTAGCTGCAGTAATTTGAGTTCTGTTGACGTCTTAGAAGCAACCACCACCCCTTAGGGCAAGGTAATGAGATTTCGTCTGGGGGAAAGGCTATCAAGTACTATTAATTATATGGACTTCTGCTGATTCACATGAATGATTATGTAGTGGTGGGGAGTTTGATCATTCTTGGAATTTTAGAGGTGATGAGTTCTTAAAGCGAATCAAATTGATAAGAACCAACCGACCCACTAGGTGATGGAATAGGTCTTCGTCTCGAAGCGGCTGGCCATCTCCAAAGGAGTTCTTTTTGCCTGCGCTTAGATGTGACAATAACTGGCCACGCTAAATTCTATACTTTGCAGCTGATTAGGTATAACATTTGTTGCTATAAGCAGTAACAATATCCTCAAGCCAATAACATATCATTATGGCAATTGTATTTTGGTAGTATTATCGATTGTTCACTTTTAGATCAGCCTACACCTGCGACAGCTTTTCTTCGGCTTCTACAGCTGACGCCGCCTCCATCATCTGTTTAATTTCAGCCTGCGTTCTAACCACATTAGAGACGTGAACTTCGTCAATTATCCCCCCCAAATAGTGGCCACCGTCACCTTTGAAACCAATGTAGAGTGGCGCAGCTGTCTCATCCACTGATTCATTGACATTGCCCTTAATCACCATTTTCATCGACGTAAATCTTGGTTTCCTTGCTTTTTCCTTTGAAGGTCACAACTGTGTGATGCCACTCATTTAAGTGATCTAAAAAATCAAATTTACCCGTCGACTCTAGACGTGCTCCCCAGATTCCAAACCAAAGCACTCCCTCTTTTTTGACACACCATTGGTAAGCATCTTGCTTGAAGACACCACCACCTGCACCTGTCCATTTGCTAGGATTAGATGTTACATTCACCCACGCCTGAATGGTTGAATCACCAGTGCCCGTGAGGTTTTACCATTAAATTTAAGTGCTGAACCAGAGAACCCCTTGGTCCATTCGGCCTTCTCAATCTGGCCAACGATGCTGTTAGCCGTGGAGTCCTTGATTGTCTTGCCACTGTCCTCGTCAAAAGACCAGTAAGCCATGGTGTTTTTATCAACCAAATCGGCGGCGGTGACAGGATAAAATAGGTTGACGGCGAAGGTCATTATTACAACTAGGATTGTTGAAAATGTTAGTCGTCACTTCATCAAGAAATACTCTTTAATAATTTTGTTATATGGTAAAGTAGGAAAAAGTGAATTTGAAGCTCTCAATCCATAGCCCAGGTTTGATTATAAAGGAAATCAAAGGAAAATGACTTTTTTTTCGCCTTGCGTTCAATGTACTTTGCTACTTTTTCTAATCGGGAGGAAAGACCCATAATCTTTTCCTGTGCCTGACTTCCAATTTTGTTAAGGTGCATTAAAGAACCAATATTCCAGAATTTTATGATTTCATCCACAATGGCCTTATATTCCCAAGGACCATAAATGCCGACTCGCCTGACAACATCCGCCATCTCTCTAAAGTTTGGCATAGAAATACCAGGCATATCAATAGAAGGCAGCAATTTAAGGGCCGATTTCAAAGCTTCATTCGGGTCCACTTCGATAATTGCCTTAAAGGCATAACGATAAAAATTAAAATGTTTGGCTTCATCAGCTGCAATATTCTGAAGTATGCCTTTCAGTAGAGGCTCACTAACAACTTTACCTGTATTCCGGTGAGAAACCTGTGTTGCTCGTTCCTGAAGAGATGTATAGACAAGAATTTGATAAACATCCATTTCCCAATCCGGTGTAAATCCTGAATTGATATAACCGTACTGCATGATTTCAACTAGGCCGAAATTAAGTATACGCGTATCCCGCATGTAATCACGGAGTATATTGCCATGCCGGTCTTCTTCAGCTGTCCATAGGAAATTCCATTTTTGCCAAATACTTGACGGTCCAAGGTAGGTCGCAATTAATCGATGGAAGTGAGGAAGACCTTCTTCAGTTAATGTGTTTAGTGTTAAGGCAACTTTAACTGCATCTGAGAGACTCCGGGCGCGTTCACGGAGTTTCTCTAATACACTTTTTCTATCGTCATCCATTTTTTCATCTGAAGGTAGGAAATCGTTTGGAAACCATAAGTTCTGTTTTGCTTGGTGTTGATCATACAATTTTTCAACTGTAGGTTCTATTTCTTTAATTACCTCGGATTTTCTTTCCCTCTCCAACTTTTCATTTTTTTCTGCAGGAACAATTACGTCCAAATTTCAATCCTCCACTTCTAACTGAATAAAATGAATTAATGTAAACCCTTCAACCCAAACGGGAAACGTTAGGAAACCAATCCATTTCGAAATCCACAATTATAAATTCCATACTAAGGAATTATGCATCGACAGCTGATCACGGGACCAACTCAAATTTAAAATCCTACTTTCGCTCTATCTAATCCTTAAGGTTGCTGGTTTCTAAAACTCTTGGTTCCCTTAGCTACGTCCCCTCTAGCTAGCCTCAGGCATATAACGCTATTGACAACAGTTCTAAATAATCGCCTAATTCTAGCCTAAATACAGAACTTACGCAATATGAATCTGCTATAGTATTTGCAAGACATGTCCAAGAACACAGAGATAAACTGGATTAATGAAATCTACAATATTCTGATTTAAAGTGAAATCCCTCTTGAAATTTCTGAAACAATGGGCATTAACTCACGGTTAAACCAATTATCACCGCTCCCACACTTAAGTGTTTTAGGGTTGCGAATCGGTCAACCTACCAACTCACATCATAAACTGGGCTTAGGCAGTAAGCAATACTATCTGTTATTTAAACTTGCAATACACAATAATTTCATATTAGCCTATCCCAATAATCTTTGTAACCACAAAACCGTGATGGCTAAAGACAAAAATGCCTCAAAACATTGTGGTATTCGCTCCCATCGAACCGTAATTCTGCCAAACTTTCTTTGCATCCATGAGAATGTCTGTTCCAGCTGAAATCGAGGCGACATCTTCTGTACTGGAGGTCCCTAATTTTGGCCGTGCATTCTTCTTTCTTGGCATCTGTGGTTGAATTCCTTTCTTACGAAGATATGCTTCCAGCTCATGCCAGACATAGCCTTTGTCGGTGGCGATGCGCTTCACCCCCTTTGGGCGGTCGGCCTCGTTTTCCGGTCCGTACATCAACACTCTCGATTAAAACCGGCACCTGTTCTCGCTCACTTCCATTTGCCGCTGTCATTGTGGCTGATAAGGGCATGCCTTCGCGATCCACCAGTAAGTGTATTAGAATCCCCTTTCCTTTGTCGCCGTGGTCCACTTTGGCTCCACCACCTTTGCCCGGGGGAAAAAGACGCATCCACTGCGCCGCTGCTCCATTTGATAATCCCATGATTTTGGCTCAGCCCTAGAATCCTAGCCTGGAGTAGAGCCATGGTTCCATCCTCGTACCAGCGCTGAAGCCAGCCAAGGGGCACTTCTGGAGAACCATAAGGGCCCCTTGGGACATCATACCAGCGGCAACCGGTGAATAGAAGATACAACAGCATGTTGAGAACGCGTCTGGGATCGGTTGCAGGTTTTCCTTTCTCCCGTTTCCCTAGAACAGGAAACAAATTACTAAACAATTTCCATTCAATCTCGCTTAAACCTTCAAATCGACCAGCCATTTCATCTCCATGTGAGGAGAATATAATAACATGCTCCCGATTATCGGGAGAGCTTGCAGTCCCTCATCAAGCAAGGTAGAATAATAAATCGTGTTAATTGAACAAACAAATAATTTAAAATGGGAAGGGAGAAATTTATATGAGTCAGAAATACCGTGTTGGTATCATCGGTTTTGCCCATATGCATATTAACAATGTTGCCGCACAGTTTGGAGATCACCCACAAGTTGAAATGGTTGCCTGTGCGGACACTGTGCCGGCTAACCCAGAGTTGCGTGATGCGCCTTATACTCGCGGGTGGAATGTTGAAAACGCACTCAGTGATATTGGGGTTCCTAAAGTTTACGAAGATTACCAAGAAATGCTAGAGGTAGAAACATTCGACATTATTATTTGCTGTTCTGAGAATGCGAAACACGCGGATGTGGTGGAGGCCTGTGCCGCGGCTGGTGTTAATGTCTGTGTTGAAAAACCAATGGCCTCATCGTTGAGTCACGCCTTAAGAATGGTTCGGGCTTGCCATTCGGCCGGTACCAAGATGGTTATCAACTGGCCTGCGGCTTGGTCACCAGGAATAAGAAAAGCAAAAGAACTGATTGATCAGGGAGTCATTGGCCAAGTTATACAAGTTAAATGGAGAGGTGGTCATACTGGACCGCTCGGTCCTGGTGCCACCCATGCCGGAGTGCAGGAATCCGCGGATCAAATGACTGGTGCCGAACTCGGTGCAACCTGGTGGCATCAGTCCGAAACGGGAGGTGGTGCTATGTTAGACTATTGTTGTTATGGATCAATGCTAGCAAGGTGGTACATCGGTCAACAAGCGTCATCTGCTACCGGTATGCGCGCTAACCTGAACAGCCAGTGGGGAGAGGCTGATGACAACGCAGCTATGATTGTTCGGTTCCCAAATGCGCTTGGACTCTTTGAAGGATCGTGGACAACACTGGATCATGGAGTACCAACCGGCCCTATTGTTTATGGTGTTACGGGAACATTAGTTTTGGACAGCCAAGGAGTACGGATAGAACGGGGGCAGGGTCAGACAAACATTCATCAACATGATCCATTACCGGAAGGAAGGCAGCGAATCTCGGAGGAATTTATCCATCATTTGGAAACAGGTGATCCGTTGCACCAGACTCTAGAAATGACGTTTAACTTAGAGGTTATGGCTATCCTAGATGCAGGTGTCCGTTCAACATCAAGCGGAAAACTCGAGATGGTTAACAGTCCTGCTTGGCAGATCGGGTAGATAGAAACACATAACAAGCCGTTCGGTACATAACATTAAATAGAGAGGAATCCGAATGAAGTATTCATTTATGAGCTTTTCGTGTCCAGAACTGACTCTGAACGAGATGTTATCCATGGCCAAAGAATTTGGTTATGACGGCATTGAGCCGCGAATCAGCTCGAATCACCGACATGGTGTTGAGTTTGACGCCAACCAGATCCAGCGAAAAGAGATTAGGCAGACAGCCATTGACACTGGTATTGCCATTGGCTGCGTCGCAACTTCGTGCCGTTATGCGGATCTTAAAACCAATCAGGATATGGTAAATGACACCATGAAGGCTATTGATTTAACAGCAGATATCGGATCTTCGCGGATTCGGGTTTTTGGGGGTAAAATTGGAGATGGTCTGGATAGAAATGCTGCCGTCGATCTGGTAGCCAAGTCACTTCTGTCTATTGCCGATCATGCCAGTGAACGTGGGGTGACCATCTGTATGGAAACCCATGATGATTGGTGTAATCCGACGGATGTGGCGGCGGTTATGAAGAAGGCCAATCATCCGGCAATAGCCGTAAATTGGGATATCATGCATCCGGTGCGACGGAGCTATGCGACCATCGAAGAATCTTTTGAGGTCTTAAAGCCTTGGATCCAGCATCTTCACATACATGACGGTTCCGCACAGACAAGTCTACTCCCAATTGGCGAAGGGGACATTGACCACAAGAGTGCAATTGAGCGGTTGTCAACAATTTCATTTGACGGTTATCTTAGCGGTGAATGGATTGGTTGGAATGATCCATATAGAAACTACTTGCCTCGTGAACTTCAAACGTTAAAACGCTATCAGGACGAATTATAAGCACCGACTGGTACGTTAGAACAATATGCCGTTTCTGATTAGATCTAAGAGTTGTAGTTGCTGGAATGCCTGTTTTTTTTATTCTATTTAGGTTTTTAGTATTGTGTAGGTTCAGTATAATATTATATGTTCTTAATTAGAAAGTTAATC
>DTUY01000208.1 GCA_012963885.1 Candidatus Poribacteria bacterium
TGACATTGACAGACTTCGACCTGTATCTCCCCGTAGCAAATTGGCAGCGACTTGGGGGACTATCAAAATCTCACCTTAGTTTGTCATATGAATCTCCGTGTACGAAAATGAGCAATTTTTCATGGTTCGTTGTGGTTATCTCATCCTTTTCTTCCTCGTCTGGGACAGTTTCAGTTTTATCTCTGCACAGGCGGAAAATGATTCGGAAACAACCGATGGGTTGTTGTGCTTTAATGAAGTCGGTATTTCTAGCGGAATCCGCTTTCGACATACCGATGGTCGCCATGGGGAAAAGTACTATTTGGAAACGCCTGGCTCCGGATTAGCATGGCTTGATTACGACAACGACGGAGATTCGGATCTCTATTTTGTTAATAGTACAGATGTATCCGGTAGAGACTCTGTTCTTCCATCTACTAATGCGTTGTACCGAAACAATGGTAATGGGTCGTTTACTGACGTAACTATTGATGCTGGGGTCAATCATGAAGGATACGGTTTTGGCTGTTGCGTCGGAGATTATGATAACGATGGATTTAAAGACATCTATATCACCAATTTTGGTGTCAATGTTCTATATCACAACAATGGTAATGGAACGTTTACTGATGTAACTAAGGAGGCGGGGGTTGTAGATGAACAATGGTCGACTGGTGCGGCTTTCGCTGATTATGACAGGGATGGTGATTTAGATTTATTTGTGGCTAATTATGTGGAATATCGGTTGGAAGATGATCCAATTTGCTACTGGGTAAGTTCTCGGTTTGATAATAAATCGGATGCATGGAAGCCAAGAAAAAAGGGCGCGTTCTATTCACCGTTGTTGGTTCGCCACCGCATTTATTGTTTGCCGAAAAATTTTGAAGGGGCATCAGATGTTTTCTATCGTAATAACGGAGATGGTACTTTTACCGATGTCACGCATGAATCGGGATTGGGAAATCTAGTTGGAAAAGGATTAGGGGCTGTTTGGAGCGATTACGATAATGATGGCGATGCCGACTTATTTGTTGCTAACGATACCACGCCAAATATGTTGTATCAAAACAATAATGATGGTACTTTTGTGAATATAGCGCTTCATGCCGGAGTGGTTGCTGTTGGTAAAAATGGAATTCCCTTGAGCGGTATGGGAACCAGTTTCGGAGATTATAACAACGATGGAAAGCTGGACTTAGTGGTGACCAATTTTGAGGATGATCCAAATTGTCTCTATCGTAATAACGGAGATGGTACTTTTACCGATGAGACTTATTCATCTGGTGTTGGTAAGAATAGCCTTCCCTATCTGGCATGGGGTGTAGGGTTTCTTGATTTGGATAATTCGGGATACCTGGATATGTTTTTTGCTAATGGACACATCGATGACAATGTCAAAGTATATACTCCAAGCGCAACCTATGGACAGCAGAATCAGGTTTTTCTGAATCTAGGTAACAATAGTTTTAGGGAAATTTCTAACCAGTGTGGTCCTGGATTACAATTGAAAAAGGTAAGTCGTGGAGCGGCCTTTGCGGATTATGACAATGATGGTGACATTGATATTGCTATTTCCAATTCTAATCAGGCACCGGATCTGTTACAGAATGATAGCGTAAGTCAGAATCACTGGTTGATTCTTGAAACCGTCGGTACAACCAGCAACCGGGATGGAATTGGTACCCGTGTGACAATCATAACCTCAGGAGGCCAGCAGACCCGTGAGGTCAAGAGTGGTTCCAGTTATCTTTGTCAAAGCGATATGCGGTTACATTTTGGATTGGGCAATGTTGAGGTGGTAGACGAAGTCATGGTCCAATGGCCCAGTGGGTTGTTGGAACAATTCAAAAATGTCAAAGGCGATCAGTTTTTGAGAGCCACCGAAGGCGA
>DTUY01000209.1 GCA_012963885.1 Candidatus Poribacteria bacterium
GATTTCACTGAAGGATTAGCACCAGTTGAATTAGAAGGTAAGTGGGGATTCATTGACAAAGCAGGTGAATTTCTTACTTACGAGGGCATAGAAGAGGAACCTGAATTAATTGGTGATGTGAATGGAGATGAAGTAGTCGATATCTTCGACTTAGTGATGGTAGCCGGAAAATTTGGGAAAAAAGGTAACAGTAGGGGTGATATCAATGGCGACGAGGATGTTAATATCTTCGATTTAGTCATGGTCGCAGGAAACTTCGGGAAGGGTAAAGTTGTCGCCGCGCCAACCATGATTAGAGAACTTGTACTTACGATAGACCAGAAACGCAGTATCGAATCTCTAGTTGATCAACTAGAGTCTAAGTATAATCTATCGTCTCCTGAAGAAACCGTATTGAATCTCTTAAGAGTTGTCCTTGCAAAACAATTACCTGCAAAAACTCAGCTCTTACCTAACTATCCAAATCCATTCAATCCTGAAACATGGATTCCATTTGAGCTCCATCAAAATACCAATATCTCACTCACCATTTTTAACTTGATAGGGAATCAAGTCAGAAGGATTGATCTAGGATATACCCAACTGGGAAAGTATGCCAGTCGTGATAAAGCAATCTATTGGGATGGAAAAAATGACAATGGGGAAAAAGTGGCTAGTGGAACTTACTTCTATACCATTCACACTAATGACTACACCCAAACCAAGAAAATGGTGATTTTGAAATAGCAGAAGGAATATTATACAAATAAACAGGAGTATTTCGTGATGAAATACTCCTGTTTATGTTTGTCTCAATTTTTCATCAATTGTAACTTATACGTCCTATTTACTAGAGGCTATACTTCATAGGTTTGCCAAGTGCCAGTACACCCATGGCCACATCGAACGTGGAGAAGGCCTACAGATGGCTCAGCAATATAGCCGGAAATTGAATGCATCCCTACTGCACCGTGACGGCAAATCCCTGCAGGGTCACCAAGATGATCAGCCAGAATCTCTTTCATCGTCTCAACGGAAATTTGTCCCCAGTTCTGTTTGATCAGGCTACGCATCCGACTCAATCTAGAGGCGGAATCTTTTAACGAATGGGTTTCATGATTGATAAATTCAGGTGTCATATAATGGTTAGCGTGTAGCAAATGGTCGGGCGAATCATCATGAAATAGGGCGATGCCCGTGGGATGGATCTCTACATCGCGAATCTGGCCGTGACCATCACAGATAACCTTATTAGCTGCCGAACATGTCCTGTGTTGAGCAAGTAGATCTACGCAGGCCTCAACATCTGGCAGTTCAAGCAGGATTCGCTTCAGAGGATAGTGAGGCAGTCCAAATTGCCACTGGAAATCGTATAGCGCATTAGCGAAATGCGCCACACCATGCTGGTTCATGCCAGAGTAACCAAGTTGGCCAGCGAAAGTAAACATTAAGGCACGTGGCTTACCTCCATTCGGTTTGACTCGAAGTAGGATAGCAATGTCTGCGTATTCCGGTTCAAGATCTTGGTTCTGCCCGGCCAGTGTTTTTCCGTTATTTGTTGCCGCCCTCGTCAGGGCAAATGCCGTACATCCGCCGTCTGGTTGTCGCGCCGCTTCAGCGCGAGCCTGACACAATACTGCTTCCTCAAAACTGATATCAGCTCCTTCAGCTAATCCTTTAATTTCTTCTACCAAGTCAGAGCTCAAAGCTTTGATCGATGGTAAAAACGCCATGGCATTTCTGCAAAGTATGTCTCGCGATATTTTTGTCAGTTTCTCAATCCAGACCAGGTACTTTTTGACAAGGTCACTTGCTTGCGCGCCATGCTGATACCCCATTTCGTAGGGAGAACCAGATACTTCAATTAATGGAAATTGGTTGGGCATTCGCTTAACTCCATTTATGTGGCAACGATGTCAATCAGATTCAGCCGCTTTGCACCAACGCAGATGAATATTTTCGGCGTTTAATTCTTCCGCGCCCCTCCATGCAGCATATGGATCTACTCCATTAATGGGAATGACACATCGGTAATCTGCCATAGCTGGTGATTCTTTCCATGGAAGAAACGACCAAGCATCACAGTCTCAGCGTTTGATATCATGATTGATCCTAACTTTCTCTACTCATTGTTTTGTTTGAAAGAGGGACAGCCAATTTCCAACTGATTTGTTTGACCATTTTCGAATATAATTGTGAGACTGAGTGTTTCTGAAGATGCGATTTGTTCAATATCGTTAGCAGATAACTCGTACAAATGTGGGGAGAGCCGTTTTGTTGAATCCGAAAATGGATTCAGCGGTTGCAATTTGCCGATATCTTCAATATGGACTTGTGTTTCCGGTGAAGCGTCGAAGACGTTGATAAAATGACGATCAGTCTCTTCTTGAGTATACCATGAAGCTAGTTGTGATTGACCTTCCTGAAGAGTTACGTATTGACTTTCAATTTGTCCCGAATTAATATCAATAACTCGAAACCCCTGCGGTTCACCGGAAACGTTTGGACTCTTCAGGCCGTTTCGCCACCATCCCCCAGCCACAGCAGCCGTCGTCAGTATATGAATCCCCTCAACATGGTGTCGACAATTCTCGTGATCATGACCATGAAGTGTGGCCACGTTTTCGAAGGGCTTAAGTAGATTCAGTACCTTGTCAGCATCTGTTACTTCATTGACCGGAAATTCCATGCCTATCTTTTGACCGAAACGAAAAGGTGCAGAAGTCGATAGTGCACAATGGCTGGCCAAGATAACTGGCATCTGTTTAGGAATTCCTGCCAGATCCGTTGCCAACCATTCCAAATTTTGTTGGTCAGCAACGAAATACCAATTGTGTGGATGTTCATCTGTTGGCTCGAAATACCTGACTGTATCGAATATCACAAAATGGATATCATGGTCATCAAAACTGTGCGAAAATTGCCCTGCTTCTTCTGGGATTAGGGATCCGTTGCAAATCTCATGGTTGCCGTTTACCTGATAAACTGGTACTGGCAATTCTTTAATCATTTCATAATAGGTGTTAACGGCTTCAGTGGTAACCCCTAAATCACCGCCGTTAATGAGCAGTTGAGGGTCGAAGGCTAACATTCTGTCCAAGCATTTCTCAAAGCCGATAATAGAGTCTTTGTTTTCAAGGAGGTGGATATCTGTGAAAAATACGAAACGCATACAATTCCTCTCTACTGTTTAGATAATCAAGTGATAGCCGTTGGTCCAAAAAACCATCAGAATTCCTTGTAGGATTGCCAAGGTGGTACCCAATACCCAATTCCAAATGGGATTTTCTGATATCTTGGCAAACATCAGGTAAAATGGAAAGACTACCAGCACATATCTTAGCATACTGTTCATACATACCTTACCAGCCAATGGAGGAAAAAGTAGTAGAATCATGCCCATTAGCCAAAACGAAAAACCGATTTTTCTGATGCCGATCGAAAGAACAACAATAGCTGTAATTGAAAAAAGTCCATTGAAAAGATGGAGTGAATCTCCATCTGCCAAACTCCCCAATAGTACACTGAATGGATTTGTCCATTCGTGTTTCCAACCAGTTTGCTGGATATGCGAGAATGCCAGAAAATCACCTGTCAAACGATAGTTCAACGCGGCAAAAAGCGAGAGACCTATTGGCACAAGTGACAGAAATAGAATGTCTGCGCGAACGTTGGCTACCTTAAAATCCTTTGAATGGATATATTCGAAAAACAAAGGTAGAGAGACAAATACCCCAATTGATCTGGTCAAAGCGGTCAATCCTCCGAAAAATCCCGCCCTAAACCACTTGTTGCCCCTGGCATAATAGAAAGAACCCAACATACAAGCTACAAATAAGGATTCCGAAAAGACGGCTGAAAAGATGAAGGCTGTTGGAAACAGGAAAAGAAACTTGATCGAATCCAGCGCAATCTCCGAATTCACTTCACGTTTGACCAGCTTGTAAAGGAAGATGCACGAGACTAAAAGGGCAATATTAGATACAATAATGCCGCCGATATAGTTATTTTGAATAACCCACCCTATAATCCGCATTAAAAACGGATATAAAGGAAAAAACCCGTAGTTGGCTCCACCATGAGAATTAATATCAGTTGTATACCAATTTTGCGCGATATTCAGATACCAACCAGTATCCCACACGCCCCAGATGTCCAACCAAATAATTTTTAAGACATCGTTTCTACCACTGCCTCGATGGGATTCCAGTACGATCCGTGACGTCACTCCGATAATGGTTAAAATAGTTCTTGTTACAAAAAAAAATGAAAGTGTTAACTTTACCTCTGGTTTGGCAAAAGTGGTTTTAGCAAAAGTTTTAATCCAGCTTATCATCTACATGCATTTACACAGATCCCAACCCTATTCCTATTGCGAACGAGCGAGCCTGGCTTTCTGCTCTTCTAATATTTTTTGCTCATGCTTTACACGGTCAGGGACAATCCGTTGACGTGGTGCTGTTGGTTGAAAATCAAGCCGATCCACTTCTAGCCCCTCCAAGATGGCTAATTCAACTGGAGAAAACTCGTCTGCTACTTTTCGATTAAAGTTCATTGGTTCCTTTAATGCCACAGGAGGATTGGCGATGAAACGAGCTCTACCTGAAGGATTTTGTGATCCCGCGTGCAGCACAAACGGGTGGACTAGAACTACATCACCAGCCTGACCGGTAATTTCTATGAAGTCTTGGCAGTTATGAACAAATTGGCCAAATCCTGCTTCATGTGGCAAAAGACCTTGCGGGTTTCCAAGGAGATGTTTGGCAATATGCTTCACCGAATCGCAAGCCACAAAAGTTCCACCGCTCTGTGGTTGGATATCTGACCAGATCACGATAGTCAGCAAACCTTGTTCTGGACTGTCCAAAAAATGACGGAAAAAATCGCCATCCTTGTGCCAGCCGCCAACGCTTGATGACGGAGGCTGCCATTCTCGATCAGCACCGGCAGAGAAATTGATGATAAATCCATCTCTCCAGTGCAGGTTAGGGTTGGCCAATCGATTCTGACCACCCAGCAAATCACAGATAACATCATAGGTATATGGAGAGACAGATTGAATAGGAACGCTATTTATGGATGGCATGTGGATGCGTTCCTCTTGCCAAGTCGACGAATCATCTGGATTATATCCTAACCTTTTGAAGGCAAACTCCCGCCATTCTGCAGCCAGGTCTTTGGGGAATGCCTGACTGATGACAATGTGCCCTTTATCGATGAAGTGCTGTGTCTGCTCCTTGGTTAGTACTTTACATCCCATTCTATATCGAACCTTAATTGCACTTCTCAGAATAAGTTCTAATCTGGTTTCTCCAATCTTAACCTACTTAACACATCACGCACTTGTGCTAGTTGGATGGCAACCTCAGCGTATTCGTTGACAGCTGAATGGTGCTCGATACTATAGTAACCCTGGTAGTCAGCGTCCCAGAGATTTGTCAGTTTTTCTGTCAATTGATTTTGACAAATATTCCAATCGATATGCGTATGACAGACCCAAGGCGCGACATTCTTATCTGCTTCTGCGATTTCGTCCGGTGTACCATGCCATCCTCCGATATGACAGGATATGCCAAATCCCGGATGGTCAACAGCTTCATATACCTTCTTGAGATCCTCCCATTTGGTTTCAGGTCCCCAATGGTTTTCAATTCCGACCTTGAAACCTCGGTCTTGTGCTTGTTGGGCGTACTCACGATATCGTTGAACAATAAAATCAAGTTGCTCTTCCGACCAGGACTGGTCCCTTCCACCAGCATCAATTCGAACAAACTTTGCGCCCAAAATATCAGCAGATTTTAAGTAGGCGATGGCATTCTGATAGTTCTGTTCCCGCTTGTCGGCATCATTTTCCCAAATATGCGCCCCATCAACGCATAGATCAGCCAAAATCAAGTTGCGTTCATCGATAGCCATGCGGACTTTTTTTAGATAATCTTCATCTAAACCCAGTAGAAAACCACTCCAAATATCGACAGCATCCAGGTTATAGCGATATTTGCACGTTTCCAAATACCCAAAAACGTCCATTTTACCCAGGCTTAATAATCCGCGAAACGAGTAAGAAAGAACTGAAATATTCATATACGGCCTCATACTATTTTATGATCAGAAATTACGTCAATTATTACATACGAAGATTCTTAAGTTGCTGACATCTGGCACACAACACCAAATTCAGCTACAACTCGAAATGAAGCGACAACCTACTTGCGTTTGCTGGACGATTGAGTATTATCCGGATTAATTATGTCACCTTTTTTGTTAATGTAAGACACTTGACCATCAATCTCGACCCGGGCAAGCGGTGGAAAGTTATCGAGACGATGTGTGTTAATGCCCTGTAGCAACTGGAAGAAATCTCCTGCATTATTGAATTGCGGTTCAATGACAGAATTACCAGTTTTATCAATATATCCGTATTTCCGATTCCCCTTGTCTCCATTGCCAATTCTGGCAAGGCCATACGAAAAATCATCTGCGAAATCAAACGTAGGAGATATAATGATCTTGCCCGATCGGTCAATATACCCATATTTTTTTTTGCCATTCTGGTTGAGTTCTATCAACGCCAGATCTCCAGTCGAACTCGGATTTTCAGTCGAAAATTCATAGACAAGACTTAGCTCAAGCTCAATAGCAAATTCTCCTGAATAATCAGCAGAAATATATCCGCGTTTCAGGGGAGTACCAACCATCATAACATATGCTAACTCTTCCGAAAAATCCTTGGCAAGGATAAATTGCGGATTAATCACAATCTTGCCTTCTTTGTTGATGTACCCGTACCTTCCCCCTTTGACTGTTCCATAAACTCTTTGCTGCACCCCGCCAATATTAATCCGTGCTAGTCCTGACGCTGAAAAATCATCTGCGAAATCAAATTGGGGTTCAACAACGATATTGCCTTTGGTGTCTATGTAACCATACTTGATTGTGCTATTGCCTGCTTCCTTCTTACCAATTCTGGCAAGACCATGCAAAAAATTATCTGCGAAATCAAATTGGGGTTCAACTGAATTATCGTCTTTAACGCGATTACCTTCAGTGTCTATATAACTATATTTATCAAATTCAATTGTTTGATTCTCTGAGTTGCCTGAGATTCCTGCTGTCTCGGATCCCCAAGACGATTTATCGTATTTTACGTAGGCTAACCCTTCAGAAAAATCGGAGGCTTCGGCGAATTTAATCGCTTGATTCTCTGAGTCATCTGGGATCCGCTCTGTTTCAGATATAGGCTTGGTAACCTCAGTTAAGTTGTTATTGATATAATTGTATGTTGTGCCTTTTTTTACTCGAGCAAGCCCGTCCTCAGTGAATAGATATGCTTCATCATAATAAATGGCAGGAAAATCCTTTTTCTCTTTATTGCCGCCGATGTATCTGTATCCATATTTTACGACGGTCTTACTTTTTTCCTGACTTCTGTGCTGAAAAATTAAAAACCCGTTTGCAAAACGATCTGGTTCATCAAACTGAGGATTAATAATATATTTGCCATTTTTATCGATATAACCATATTTGCGAGATTTCGCTGGTCCAATTCCAACACAGGCAACCCCCTCAGAGAAAGAATACACCTCATCAAACTGGGATGGAATGATGTATATTCCTGACATGTCGATGTACCCCCAATGGACACCGATTCTAACAGCTGCTAACCTTTCAGAAAAATCCTTAACTTCATCGAATTGAAAATCAATAGCTTTTTTTCCTTCTTTGTTAATGTATCCAAATTTGCTGATAGGCTCGTTAGCACGTTTAATCGATACACTTGCATAACCCTCTTTAAAACTATTAGCTGTTTGGAATTCAACAAACATGCTGCCAACCTGAAACTGAGCTTGAGTTCCTCCTTGCGTCTGAGCGTGCATTTCACCCTGGGTGTAACAGAGCAACAAAAGGATGGGACTAAGGATAAATCTATTTTTTTTCATTACCATTGTCATATCAATCGGGTGGATCAACTTTGATTTTGGGAGGTTGCGCATATTGGTCATACCTTTTTTGTACGTCGGCATCATCAACGTTACCATTGTGCACCAAAAGACGATAATTCAATTGTAGCATTTCATCCGGACAAATCTGATGGTGATGATGAAGAAAATGGCACGGTAACATCCATCCATCACTACGCACATGCCAATGCGATGGATGGTGTGGGTTATCGGGATGGTCAAAGATGGCTATTCCGTTTCTTACTGTATCAGTGATGGGCCCGGAATAGTCGCACCATAACGCTGGTTGATGAAAGATCTCTTGCTCATTGACAGCACCTTCCGAGTTTTGAATTAGTCCGCTACCGTCAAAAACACCCATGCTTTTTGCCACCCGAACGCCGAGGAAACCGAACGATGTCTTCTTAAGTTGTATCATCTCATTTATAGCCGAAAAGGAGAATTGTAAATCTATCAACAATTCGTCATTGGGTTGAGGATAGACTCTTGCTTGTTTAATTTCTCTCATTATTGGTTGGCTATCTGGCGTTTGCCAATCAACGACTGCTTCAAAACCGGCCAAGACAGGTCCATCAAATAGTCTAGAAAATCTCTGATGAACCTGTTTACCAGATGTTTTGTCGTCCGACCAAAAATTGACGTCATTAATAAAATGATACGCTAACCAAACTGAATAGTGATGGTGGTGACCAACCGGATCGTGAGGATGCCCAATCCGTGTTAGACATCTACCTGAGGGACCAACCACAGGAAAAAAAAAAGGACGTGCTGAGTGATCACTATATGTACCATATTGGTAGCCAAATACCTCTACTCCATCACGCTGGATGGATAATTTACTATCAGGTACAGGTACAGCTTGCATCCGCGGAAAGTATGGGAGCGGCTCAGCGTGTCCACTATCGTCGAAAATCTTGTTTCCCAGAATAGAACCTTGCATGGATTCTTTAGCGGATGCTTCAGAATCATACAAATTCAATAGGAGTAAAAACATTCGTTGGCTGTCTCCAGAAAAGTTAACTAACCAATCCAGCCTTCCTGATTCACTTCCCGGTTGATGTGGCGTAAACTGAACAGGGATCTTGATTAGGCTTCCATCTTTTTCCTGTTGTAGCAAACGTAAGGAAAAGAGATCCAATATCTGGTTCTCCCTTCGATCTAAGGCAATAATTTGAGAAAAATCAACAGGCAAACAGATAGGCAAATCAGAGATTATGTCGCGTGGCAGTTCCACTTGAATTGGTATTCTTATGGTCTTCATTTAAATAATTTCACTTTGAAAGTTACATTTGCTTCGTATATAGATCAATAAAGTATTATCAATTTATTTTAAAAATTCAGGCTAACAATTTCAGATCGGATTATGAAATTATAGCAGAGGCAAAACAATTTGCAATAGGAATGATTCATGCTATTGCAAAATCGGACATGTTTGCTATAATTGTATGTTTTTATAATTTCTAATTCGTTTGGTCGATCAAAGGGAAAAGATGGATAAGATGAAAGCAGCAATTTATTCAGGAGTACAAGAAATTGAAATCCAAGAAGTCGCGATGACAACTCCTCCTGCTGGATACCTAGTTGTGGATACCAAACAGACGGGTATTTGTGGTAGTGATTTGCATAGTTACTTTGGAAACTGGCCGCAATCCGATACACTAGCGGCTGGCCACGAAACTTGCGGTGTTGTCGCTGAGGTTGGAGGAGGCATTACAGAATTCCAAGTAGGTGATAAGGTTGTCATTGAATGTTTTTCTCATTGCGGTTCATGCTCCTATTGCCAGAAAGGTCTTTATAATTTTTGTCTCGAACGGAAATGGATCTCTCACAATATGCACGGTGGTTTCGCCGAGTATACAACTGCCCACGCTTCAGGGTTATTCAAACTGCCGGATACCATGAGCTTTGAAGAAGGTGCTTTAATCGAACCGCTAGCTGTTTCTTACCGAGCGATAGCCCAGTCTGGAGCATCATATCAGGATCGTCTGGCAATTATTGGCGGTGGTACAATCGGGCAGCTCTGTTTAGCAGTAGCCAAAGCTGTTGGTATCAAGGAAACCTTGATTACTGTTAAGTATGATCAACAGTATCAGTTAGCCCAAGAGCTTGGTGCTGATCATATCGTAGATATCAGTAAAGTCGATTTGAAAGAGTACGTGATGGATCTAACAGGTGGTTTCAGGATGGACGTTGCTATTGAAACTGTTGGTGGGGGACAAAATTTTAACGATGCCTTAGCGATTGTTCGCACCCGAGGATCTGTTGTGCTTGTGGCCGGGTATTACAAATCGCTGGAGGTCGAACTCAGTCGAATCGTTTGGTCTGAAGTTGTTGTTACCGGATCTAACTGCTACGGTTACAGCGGCATGGAAACGGATTTCCAAGCTAGCATCGACTTAGTCGAATCTGGTAAGGTGGATGCCACCAAACTGGTAACACATCGGTTGCCATTAGCCGAAATTGCTGAAGCTTTTCAGATCTCTGCTGACAAAAGATCTGGAGCAATCAAGGTACATGTATGTCAATAAATTTGTAAAGGAGTCGTCTTATGGTCCGTGTAGGAGTTGTTGGAGTTGGAGGGATGGGGGGTGCTCACTGTAACACGCTTCCTAAGGTTGAAAATTGTGAGTTTGTTGGGGTAGCAGATCTGCGACTTGAAGCGGCAGAAGAGGTTGCTTCACAGCACCAGATCCTGGCATTTCAAGACTACCGCCAACTGCTTGAAATGGTCGATGGGGTCGTAGTGGCGACACCGCCGGTTGCGCATCGAGATGTCGTGGTCAATGCTGCTAAGATGAACGTCCACGCTTTTTGCGAAAAGCCGCTTTCAGTCGATTTGGTTGATTCTGAAGCCATGATCCGAGCCTCAGATGAAGCAAACACTGTATTGATGGTTGGCCAGGTTTTGCGTTTTTATCCAGTGCATGTTCTTGGAAAGAAATTAATCGGTCAAGGAGAAATTGGGGATGTCGTTTATATTGAAACCGATTATACCGGATCGTATGCCTGTCCGCGTAGTCGGCCATCAAGTTGGTACGGATCAGTCGGTGGGTTCTTGGAAAATGGAATACATAAATCAGATCTTATCAATTGGTTTGGTGGTACAGCGATTACCGTTTCGGCCGAAGTCGGCAGTTATTCTGGGCATGATGATTGGGAAGATTATGCTGTCACCTTGGTTCGATACGATTCAGAAGCAGTTGGCATTCTGAGATGGGGTAGTTTTATGGGTGCCAGAGGCACTAATGACACTATTATCGACGGAACAGAGGGGTCTCTCAGGTTGGATATGCAAGCAGACATCGCTTATCTCAAGAAAGTTGACCAGTCGGAATGGAAGGAAATCGTACCTGACCGTGGAGCGCCTCATGGCGTGGTAGGCGAACTAACCCACTTTGTCGACTGTATTCGTGAAGGGAAAACACCTATAGTTGATGGCAGGGCAGGAAAACATGCTGTTGAAGTTGTACTGGCAAGTTACCATTCGGCAAAAGAAAAGATCAAGGTCGGTTTGCCGATGAAAGATTCCTAGATCTATGTTGGAATAGAATCATAAATTTTGGAATTAGTTTTGTCGTAGAGAAATAGCTGGATCAATGGCTACTGCGATCATGGTCGGAATGAAACTGGAGAAAGCAGAAAAAACAGGAGCGATTAGTATTGACCAGGCAAGCAGGTTAAACATTGGGTGAATTTGATTAGCAGTTAGTTTAAATATCTCAGGCCCAATTTGCAAAGCTAAACCTGTGCCTGACAGAAAGCCGAATAGCGCCCCGATTAAACCAATGATAACCGATTTCCCCAGAAAAAGTGACGAGATCTTGACTGCACCATAACCAAGTGCACGCATCACCCCGATTTCTGTACTCCGATCTCTTACGTTTATGATCATCATTATCCCCATCCATACTACACAACCGATAACCACGATAGGTATGATAAAAACAAAATATTTGTTGGCCATTTTTCGCTGATCGTTGCGTGCTTTGGCAACAGCTTTTACTTGGGTGACTTTGGCTGTAGGGAGTATGCGTTCCAACTCCGACCGGAGCATTCCAATAGCATCGTCACTCTGTTCTAGGCATAGACAATCGATAGCACGGATTTCATTGATTTTTCCTTGTAACCCAAGAACCTTCTGAGTGTCACTCAATAGCATCTGCACCCGGATGTCATCGGTACTGCCGCTTTCGGGCAAACATCTTTCGATCAGGAATTCATGTCCTAAAATTTTGATTTCCTGACCGCGTTTGAGGTTTAATTTTTTTGCAATTTCATAGCCGACATGGACTTTCCCTGACTCAATTTCGTATACCATCGGTTGTTTTTTCCCGGTGATTGATGAGGAAAACCCGGTCAGAATTAGATCGATTCCTTTCCACCGAACCCGTCGCTGTAATGCAGCTGTTAAATGTTCGTACGAGATGCCCGGATGATCACTAATGTGATTAATGTATTCATGGGGCATAGTTTTCTGAGAGAAACCCACAGTCCAGAAGGTCGTCATATCCGTATCTTTTGGTATGATCCGCAGGTTGAACCCGATTTCACGCATTAGACGGTTCGTTTCACGCTTAGAGGCTTCTCCTATCGTGAAAAAGGATACGAACATAGCGACAGCAATTATTACGGAGAATAAGCTCAGCAGAAAATTAGCTTTACGATGGGCAATCTCTTTTAGGATTAAAATCAGCATCAGGAATCTTTTCGTTTTCGTAGAAATACTAAAATTCCGGAATTGAGTATGGTGATTCCCAACAAGATGATTACAACTAACGACAACCAAATCGGTGGAGTGACTGAATCTGCCGATTCTAGGATATCAGGATCAACGGGAGAACTGGAACCCATATTGACCGAATCAATGGCTAATTCCGAATCAAATGTCACCGTAAATTCAGTATATCCTAACAGTGGATCCTCAGAAGTATCCTGCCCTGGGAAAGCAGGTGTTTTGGACAAAATTTGACTAATTTCGTTTTTAATCATGGGGCTTTCCGGATCAAACCCGAGTTGTTTGACCAGATCAGATTGCATTGATTGATCCCATTTGAGTGGCATCATGGTTCCCAACATGGTAGACCTGTCAAGTCCGCACTCGCAATCAGCACCAATTAGTGACAGCGTGTTTACCAAATTTACTGTTGTGATCTGATTGCCTTCCAAAAGCGGACCAATCTGTCTCCCTCGACCATACAGCACAATAGCATAAGGTCTTTCTATCGGTTCAATATTTCCTGTCAGACTCCACAGTAAAATTTTTTCTTGATCTATCTTTTGATACGGAAGTGTAATCATCCTTGGTAATTCATTAATGGGTTTCGGCATTTCAGGCATTTTATCTTTGATTCGTGCAATAGCCAAACGAATCGCTGAATTGGCTTGCTGGTTTTCTGCCGAATTTTTTCCTTCGATAAATAAAACCGCACCATAGGTTTGGATGGTAGCTTCAAGAAGCTGATCTCGTTTGCTAGATCGAGTTATTTGTTCAACTAGGCTTCGGATTCCATCTTTGTTTGATGGTAGAGGAAAGGCAATTGAAGTGTCATTTGGTGAAGTCAGAACAACGGTTGGCAGCTTTTCAATTTCCCATTCCTTAAAATACTTAGCCGCATGATGACCACTGAATTGGCTGATGTTAATCACTTCGCTCTTGATATTGGTGTCAATAAAATGAGCAAAGGTGATTTGTTTAAAGGCAGAAATAACCTCGGCTTCAGTTTGATTATCAACGTAACAATATAGGTAATAGGATTGCGGTACGACATCAGCAAAACCAACTTCACGAACAGTAAACCGACAGGCAAAAGCCAATAGGCAAGAAAAAGGTAACAGCCCGCTAATCAAAAGTAAAACCCGCTTCATCAAATAGTATCCTTGTACCTAATAGACCTTTTGCTGTCAATTAGGTCAATCGGTATCATTTGTATGAATCGTCCCGGAAAAACGGTTGACTCCATGCCCGTTTGACACCGCTCAACGCTTCGATCCGAAAGTAAGTCAAATTAGGTTTGACACGCCATTCCAAGTTTGTTCCTTCAACTTGGTAGATCACTTGGCCTCTGTCGGCAACAACCTGAATCTGTCGTGATTGTTTAGTAGTGACCTTCAAAATGCCATTTTCCAGTGTGAATTCTTCAAATGAAGAATAAGTGCTAGCGAAAAATGCGCCTTTTTTGAGTTGCTGGACGATAGTTTGCCAAGGTACTTTCTCTGGTGCATCCTCTGGTACTTGGACACAAACCCAACCGTGTCCGGGTGTAATATGGGCACAGTGAAAATCGTCCGTGGCGACACCCCAGATCTTATGGCCTTGGGTCAGGATCTTATCCCACAAATCGATGTTAGCCATCTCGTCGAAACCACGTCCTTCCCGAAGGCCGTTGAAAAGCTCAAAACCATGAAGAATTTCGGCTGCATCACTTACGTTCTTTTCTCCTCGGTCTGGATACTCTTGTGGATGGCAACCAATGGTGAAACCTCCGGCATCTCGTAAAGCTTTAGCCCGATCGACGTAACTCTCGCTTAAGGTAGATGTAACCGTCTGCACTCCAATTTCGAGGATATGATCGGTATTCCCATTCTCCTCACCTGGAATAATTGCCAGATTGACCTGTTCCTGCCATGTTCTCCACTGATCTGAGTCGTGGACGAGATTATGATCGGTGATTGCCATGAAATCGTAACCTAAGTCAGCGTAGATCTGCCCGCTCACAGCAGCATCCATAAATTTCCCGCAACAGGTATGTCCATGCAGGTTTCCTCTTAACCAACGACATGAATTTGAATAGGGGTTGATGTAGTTTGACAGAGTGATGAGTTTTCTTATGAATTATAGATGCCCGCAGATATGACAATCCGAGGCTGGATGAATATCTATGGTCTGGAATTTCATCGATCGCAAATCTATGTTCAGCATTTTACTTTTCAGTGTGTGACCAAAACCTGCAATGATTTTAATGGCTTCCATAACGGCAATGCAACCGATCATGCCTGAGACAGCGCCGAAAACAGGGAATTGACGCTTCCAAACTGGTGGTTGCTCCGGATACAAGCAAGCCAAACAAGGTGTTTCTTTGGGAATAATAGTTGTAATCTGGGCTTCTAAATCATACATCGCACATTCAACTAAAGGTGTGTGCTGAACAACCGCTTGTCGATTCATGGCAAAGCGTTCCGAGAAAAGCGGGGCGCAGTCAATGATGAGATCCACTTTAGAAACTAGATCTTTCGCGTTTGATTCGCTGACATTTTCGCCATAAGCCTCAATTTCCATGTGCGGATTCAAATCTCGAAGCCTTCGTTTCACTGACTCGATGCGCGGTTTTCCAAGATGATCATAGGTCATTAATAACTGGCGGTTGAGATCGCTATGTTTAAGGTTTCCAGCATGAGCTAAAACCAGCTTGCCAACGCCGGCTGCAGCCAATTCATAGGCAACGACACCGCCCAAACCACCACATCGTGAAACCAGTATCGAAGCGTTTTTCAGCTTTTCTTGACCGGATTCACCAAACTCCGGCACCCACATTTGCCATTCGTAAATCTGTTGATCTAGCTCGGTTAATGTTTTTTTTTTGTTACTCATTGATTCATTGATAGGTCAGACAACTGACAGTATTTAAGGCAGTGCTGCCAGCGCTGCCAATAAAGCTCTAATATAACCGATTGAATAGGCCAAACCACTGGTGTCTCCCTCTACTTTCGGAATATGGTCTGGATTCAAGCATCCATCAAAACCAATTTTTTGCAATTCAAGCAGGATTTTAAACATGTTCATATCACCATCATCTAAAAGCACTTCTTCAAAAGCTCCAGCCGTCGCCAGACTGGCGCGGACGTTACGTAAATGGATCATAAAGATTCGTCCTTTTCGGCCGTAATTGTGAATCTCGTCCATGACAATTGGCGATCCGCCTGACTCAGCTCGTGTGCCGACACAGTACAAATACCCGACACTTCGACTCGGAAAGGCGTCGATAACACGATGAAATCCCAAACCTCCCAGAGGAGTGTCAGGGTTAGGAACATCAGATGGATGAATCGCTAACTTGATACCGCATTCTTCAGCAATCGGAACCAGAGTGGAGTAAATATCGCAAAAACGGATCCACCATTCTTGTAGTTCATCATAATTGGGTGTTTCGAGTTCATCTTTAGTCAAAGCCCTACTTTCACCGCGGGAAACGTAACCACCACGGTGTACTGCCTGATAACGGGTCATGAGTTGAGGGAAAGTATCTCCCGCAAATCTTTGACGGGCAATTGGCACACCTGCTTCTGCAAAGATTCTTAAAGCTGTTACTGTGTTTTCTAGCTCGTCCTCGGCACCAGGCAAGTTGTTTATAAATCGCTCGGTGATATTTGGCAGGGTCACACGGTTAATTTCCAATCCCCAGGAGTGGATCTTTCTTTTTATCTTCAGCAGTTGATCCATATCTGGATATCCCTGTTCGGCGACACCAGGAAAACTCCTGTCATTTCCAAAGTCGATGCAGTTGGCTCCCAATTGCGTTATCATCCGCAGATAGCTGTCCGAAAGACCTCCATCCCAAACTGATATTCTAATCATTATCCTGTTTTATCCTCCGCAATTTTTTTGTTCCTGTTTCTGAATAATTGTACTATCCACCGGAAATGGGCGACATTAAGTTCACCCAGTCTCCATCTTTCAAGCCGGCTGAAGTTCCTACTCGAACCTGTTCGCCATTGACACTAGCAAGAATCATCCGACTTAAGTTCCCCTTCGTATCCAGAACAAGATCTTTGAATGGTTGACCATGCTTCTCCGCTAGATGCAAAATCAGATCATGCAGAAGCTGGGAATCTTCCAGACTAATTGTCTCTTCTGACAGTCCAATGGCATGTCTAATCTGTGCCGAATATTCAATGGTTATCTTCAATCGCCTCTCTCCAATATCTTTCCGTTTTCGATCCGAAATATTTTGTCGGCTAATCGTCGTGATTCATAATCACTGTGTGTAATATGAAATATGGTAATGCTTGTTTGATCAATGATTAATTTTAGCAGTTGATACATATCCTCGCGAGTTTCATCATCCAAAGCGCTAAACGGTTCATCTAAACACAGAACATTGGGATAATACGACAAAGCACGACCAAGCGAAACGCGTTGCCGCTCTCCACCCGATAAACCTTGGGGGGTTCGGTCTAACAGATGGGGAATTTTCAGCGTTTCTGCCAGTTCAATAACCCTCTTTTTGATGCGTTGTCGATCCCATTTCCGAATTGACAATCCAAAACCAAGATGATTTCGGACCGTCATGGTAGAAAAAAGCGCTCCATCTTGTGGAACGAAACCAATCCCTCGAGAAGCAGGTTTAAGGTGCGTTACATCGCGACCCATGATCTTAATCGTACCACCTGAGGGGTTGAGTAGCCCACAAATCGATTCCATGATTGAGGTTTTACCGCTTCCTGTCTTACCCATTAATATACCATAATTGCCGTTTGGAACATAGAAATTGATACCGTCAAGTGCGAAATTACCTACACGGATCGAAAGGTTTTCTACCTCAATCATCAGTGGTATTTAATTGCCCCTTTTAAAGCATAGATTCGTACTATGATCAGAACGGTGATGGCGGCAAATACCATCAAAAGTGAAACAGCGACTGCGGCTTCAATGTTACCGATACTCAATTCCAGAAAAACAGTTGTCGGCAGCACCTCCGTCCGCATGCGCGTAGCACCAGCAAAGATGAGGATCGGTCCGAACTCCCCCAGGGATCTGGACCAAGCGAGCGTGGCTGCGGTTAAAACTCCATGCCTGACTTCAGGTAGAACAACCAGCCAGAAAGCTTGATTACGACTACATCCTAAAGTCAGAGCAACCTGTTCTTGTCGTGGGTCGAGTTGATCAAAGGAAACACGCGCGGCTCGGACAGCAAACGCACAAGCGACCATGAATTGTGCCAGAATGACTGCCGGAATTCCATAGGTAATTGTAACTTTACTTTCTATAGCTCGTCCGATAGGTGTTTGAAACAAAATCAGGAGACTTAAACCGATAACCAAGGGCGGTAAGACAATGGGTATGTCCAAGATAGCGTCGACAAAGATTTTGCCATGAAAATCATAGCGGGACATTAAGTAGCCAACCGGGATAGCGACCCACAACGACAGGATGGTTGCCATGGTACAGGAAATCAGGCTCAATTTTATAGCGTAACGAATCTCTTTAGACTGTAAGGCTTGCAGAAAATGGCTGGGTGTTGAATACGATGCATCCGCAATCAGAAGAGATAAAATTAATACAATGTATACGCCTCCAATTATCCACAATGATGCGAGAAACGGCAAATCAGAGGATACTCGAGATGAAAGTCCTCCCTCGGTTTCCAAATTCAAATTTCCTCGTTTTTGTTTCGAATCCAACGAAAACCAATTGATTCAAATGTTGTTTTAGATTGTGGCGACTTGATAGCTTCAAGCAAACGGCTAATCAAGTATTTGTGATCTGATTTTCTGCCGATGGCAATTGGCTGGACGGCTTTGGCAGATGATAGATTGAGACGAATTAACTCAAGATCATCCAGAACATTAGCGCAATTTGCCTCGTAGACGATGACGGCATCTAGCGGTCCAACTAAAAGTTGATTGACCAAGAGATCGGCAGTTGGTGTTTCTACTCGAACGTTTTTCATTATATTGTCATAGACTCCTTCAGATTGCAGCATTTTACGAGTTAGATCTCCAAGTGCGCTTTGGTCGGCATTTGCCACTCCAAGTCTCAGTTCTGCTTGCGCTAAATCGCTTAGGTTCAGAATTTGTTTTGGGTTGTTTTTTTTCGTTAGAATAACAATATCAGTTTCAGAAATATTGGTTGAGTTATCAAACTGGCTTTGGACTTGAGTCATGAAACTAACGTCACAGGCAAAGTAGGCATCAGGTTTTGCTCCTGTCCTAATCTGGGCAACCAGAATTCCACAGCCATTATAAACTCTGGTTATTTCAATCCCTTCGCGTTTCTCAAATTGCTGAATTGTCTGTTCGATTGCCAGACGATTAACGCCACCACTAAAGAACAGGATCTCCGGTTTTTCCATCCATACATCTCCACTAACCGGTATATATCCATAGTTGTTAAATTGGATCAAACCACGATCGCGTGCTGCTAAGTATCTGGCAAACCTGAGGGCAGTTGCTGGATTTCTCGCTGTCTTTAAAACGCCAATTGTCGTTTTCTGAGGACCCAATTCTAACTCCGGGACACGGACAAGATCTAGTTCGGGATATTGATTTACCGTTGTATCCCAGACAATACCTGCATCTATAGCCCCCAGTTTGATACTATTGGCAATTTCAGGAACAGTTGGATAGAAAACTGTCACCTGTTCTTTAATTGCTGGCCAATCACCCGACTTGATGAGCAGTTTTTTTGATACTTTACCAATTGATGCCGCGTCTGGATTCCCAAGTGCTATTTTGAGATTGTCGTCTGTCAGGTTCTGAATCGAATGGATGCCTTTGGGGTTTCCTTTTGGTACCGCAATCACCGGCGTCATTACAGCCAACGGGATTGTTTCCGCCACTAAGTTTTGCTGGCGGGCAATCTCAATGTAGCTCTCATCAGCCGCGATATAAAGATCCCCTGTACTGGCAACCTTCAAATTATTCAACAAAGTTCCTGATCCACCATATTGAATGTCAACCTTGTAACCGTATTCTGTTTCATAGTTTTTTGCCACCTCTGCCACCGGAGGTTTGATTCCGGCAGCACAATAAAGTAATATTGGTGGTTCTACAGAGGAGCTACTATTTTCACTGGGATTCCAAGTCAAAAGCAGAATAAGTACAGCAAATACGATAATCGAGGCGAGTAAAAAAAATCGGGGTCTATTCAAACCAATACCATTGAGAAAATTAAAATTTGAAGCCATTATTAAGTTTAACAAGAATGGATCTCGGTGTCAAAAGCGTTTCGTATCATAATAATGAGCCCTTCTCATTAGAGCAATTTTACTTAGATTAATTGGTGGATTAGAAAGACTTGTGGTGAATTTAAGTTCATTCTACTGGTTTGTAAGCGAGTCGGGTCAGTATCTCAATTTGCTTCACTCATGCTATTATATTAAAGTTGAATATGACGATAACCGGAAAATACTTAATGATTGATGGAATCAGGGTTTAGCAACTAGAGTTAGGGCGTAGACGGTTGCATCGTCTAGATGCAGCCGTAATAAGTAAGGTCTTCTGTCAAGATCAGTTAGTTTGCAATCACGCCATTTGATGTTATGGTTCAATGAATCTCCTCTAATCGGGATAGTTTCATCCTTCGAAAATCCCTTCACGCGTTTGCCACGTTGATCTAGTAATTCAGCCCGAACGGTTCCATGCGATGCATCTGCATTAAGGGAAATTTGATCGCAGTTGGCAAGCATAATTGGCTTCAGCGTAATTTGTCCAGTATTTTGCAGAGGTTTTTTCAAAGTGGATTGATCACTCAAGGAAACTGGTGTCAAACCTGCAAACCGATCTCTCTGCAGTATTGCCAATCCTACACCACTGACATGATTGTAATCGTCTGCTCCCGTTGCGCCTTGTGAATAACCACCATAATAGAAACGGATCTCCTTGTTTAGGATGATAGGCGTGGAGTTGGTAAAGATCGATCCGCTGTCGAATTGGTTGTGATCGGATCGGCTAAGAAAAAAAGATGATTTAAATGGACGATGCCAATTAATCCCATCGCGGCTAATCCCCAGTTCAATGTCAATCACACCACCCCTAACACTCCTGTTAAGAATCTGGTTCAAGCAGAAATACACATCTTGATAAAAGAATACTGGAGAAGTGTGAAACTCAACGTGGGAAGGGTCTAACTCATCAGGAACGCAAAGGAGTTGCGGTGCCGTCCAATCAACGAAGTTTTTGCTTTCTGTCCGTCCCATACCGTGTTTCCAATACATTCCACCATCCGGCCCATCGATCCACATCTTACCGTACAGAGCAAAAACCTTCCGCCTCGGATCGTAAAGTGCGTCAACGGCGTCGGACATCGAAAGCGGGACATCCCAAGGTCGATCTAGTCCGCTGTCAAATGGGACGGTTTCGCCATAATTGCCATAGGACGATTTTAGTAACGGGGCTCGAGGGTGTTTTGTCCAATGGATGCCATCAGGAGAAAAAGCGACACACAACCCAGGGTGTTCATTTTTCCCGTCCTGAGCAAAATCAAAATAGGCCATTTTATAACGCCGATCTGGATCTTTTTCCCTTGGATCAATAATGACCGAGTTGGCGTAGCGAAGTGAGTGACCGCCATTTCCAATTAGGACAATATTGGTATTCTTGATTTTGTTGAAGTTGAAGAGATTCAGATCAGGTTTGGTAAAACGGATGCCGTCGTCCGATTCTGCGTAACAAACGACGCACCGATGGGTTGAGTAGATTGCTCGATCACCCGCAAATGCCTGATACCATAACTGATATTTGCCTGTGTGTTGGTCTCGATACGCACTTGTCCAAGCAATAGCCGTTTCCCATGGCCGGTCTGACTTAATTAACGGGTTGGTATGATGACGAACGGGAGAGTTCAGCACACGTTGTGTTCCTGAACGGTAAAGAATGTCATGGTCATCTATAAAAAGTATGGTTGAAGACATTGCTTGGATTTTCCTTGATCTATGAGTATATGATAACAATCGGATTTTATAAATTCTGCCAATTTTTAGTCTGCCCGTTTTCTTAATGCCAGACGATGTATGTTGGCATTTCTAGAGCTAATCCAAGTAGACTCCATAGACAACCGAGGGTATAATCTCCCAAAATCAACCCCAGAAAAAAGGGAACGGCTTTCCTGTATAACCGTACTCCCCCTATTTTCAAAACTGTAGCTTTGACTGTCCAGCTTAGAAGGGCGGTAAACCATAGGCCGGAGAATCCGGTTCCTGTAACCAGCACGTAACCTCCGGGATGAAGCGGCCACCATAAAAAAGAATTTTTCATGATTAGCAATAAGATGGTAAACAAAAAACTACTAGTTATTACTCCCACCTCGGTGACATTAGAATTGCGGGGATGGACGATCCATGTCTGCAAACGATTAAATGATTCCCATCCCATGTAAACCAACCAGCCGCGTGCTTTACTTGCAGCACCCATCTGGTACATAATATGAAGATAAATCCAAAAGGTGAATAAAACACCAAATATAATAGCTATAATCATGCCGGTTTGCAGTTGCCGGTAACCGATCTGGGTCCTTTCAGCAATACGAAAGGCTTCCAGTTCACTTGGCATCGGATGTGCGCGAAAACAACGGACAAAAGGATAGAGGAAGGTTAATCCGGTCAGGTTGTTGGTTCCGAGGCGGCGTGTTCCCAAGGCCGCAACCATTGTTCTACCGGGATCAACAAAAATCATTTGATGGATAGGTGGCCCCACTTCAGCACGGATACGTGTCACACCAATGACCATTGGAAAATATATCATCAAGAATAACAGGATCGTCCAAAGTGACATGCCTATCTGGTGACAAAAGAAAATTAGGAACACCAATCCAGTTGCCATCATGATAATTGCTGTTCTGTAGGTCATTGGTTCAGTCTGATCACTCGATTTGTCGCTGTCTGTTGAATTACGTTTGCCAAAAATTTGAAACAGAAGTCGGAGATAATACTGTCGGCCTGTCCATAATGGAATGAACCCGAATGCAATCCATGCTCCTGCTTGTTGCTCAAGATGATAGATGTTTTGTCCCCCGATTGCATCATTGACAATCAACTGAATACGACCCAAAAGGTAAAATACCCAGCAGGAAAAAGAGAGATCCAAGGGGGTGAAAAACATTAACCCGATGGCGAATGGATAAAAAGAAACGTGAATAGATCCCATTGCGCTCCACGGTCTTGAACTGAATTGGCCAAGTGACAAACCTTTAATTGGTAAAGAGGGAATAGTGGGAAAGAGGTAGTTTAGTCCGTTCAGTAGTTCAGCAGATCCAGCCACGCCAAATCCGATCCACATCCAGTGATTAGTAAAGAACTTTTTGGGGTTGTTTGTCATGGCAATTGGGAGTTGAACTATTGGATAACTGAGTTTTTCATTCTCAGTCCACTGTTTTCGCAGAAGTACAGTTAGAGCCAGTAAAACTAACCATAACGCGATGACAAATGCTGACCACGAGATAATGACGGGCAACCATGCGTGCAGTCGTTCATAAGTGTACAGCGTTGAATCACCTTGATAGTAACCATGCAGAATATCCGGGTTTTTAATAGCAATCCAATCCAAAATATGATGGCCAAATAGTTGTCTCCACTCATTTTCTGGTGAAGCAAACCAAAATGCGTGGGTAATAACAGGCAACAGATAACCCATCATCGTGTGTCCGCTGATAGTGGTCAACATGACGACCATGACATACATGGTTTGTAGGTCTGCCTGCGACATGACCAACCAAGGTATGGTTTTTTCCAAAATCAGATTGATTAGAACCAAAACCAGCAGACTGAAAACAGCATTGAAAAACAGGGAGGCAATCGTCATTTGTGTCGAGTGCCAGATCTCAGTTCCCATCAGTACCCATAAACTGTTGAATCCTACTAGGACTAAACCAATTAGCAGTATGTGGATTTTGATGCGGTTTTGTTTAGTTTGATTGCTGGCAGTCAATGGATTGGAAACCATAATCGGTTGAATCAAAACCTCTCGATTGTCTCGATGGATAGTATTTTATTTTGATTGAGCAGGGAATTCTTAGGTCAGGTTATTTCTTACTTCCGGATTGCATATTGAATCTGGCAATTTTCAATCGTTACTGTGGCGGATGAGCCATCAGTACGGATGCCGTACCAGTCCGCTTTTCGCGGCTTTCGCGGCTTGGCGGATAGTCGGCGATTTTTGGCGTCAGAGGTTAGAAGAATCTTCCGGTCAGGTGTTCCTTCGGCAACCAGTTTCCCGCGTACGATAAGTTCACAGCGTTTGCTATCCTTGCCACTTTGGAAGTGATCCCATGTAGCGAATTTTACAGTTGTTCCTGCTTCTAATATTAGTGTTGCGTCTCGGTTAACAATTACGTCACCGATGATATGGATGATTCCCTGCCAGCGTTCAGTGCCACGAATTTGCACAGGTCGTTGGCGCTTCGAAAGTTCGGTTTGGATGGCTTCTGCCCAACCCCCTTTAGTTCCTTCGTCCCAACGATTGATTTCAATGATGTCACCTTGAGGAGTTCGCTTTTTTGATTTACAATCGTGCCACCACCAAAACCATATGCCATCGGGTGGCGGTTCCCATTGCGGTCGTATCCCGTAAACACCCCGATCTACCCATCCCGGCTGTAAAATATAATTGACCTGTTGATGCATATTAATGTGACTGGGTTGAAGTGGGCCTTTTGGGTTCCAGTCATATGCCTGAAGCACCACCTCAATTTTAGCGTCCGAATTGTCGGAGGCTTTGGCGTGATCGCGCATAGATCTAATAGCATGATGGATAGATTCGTATTGTGCTTCTTCAACGTATGTCGGTGGCACTCGCGCCCAAATATATGCGTCTGGGCTGATCATGATCACATCAGCTCCTGTCAGAAATGGAACAACCTGATTCCGCTTTCGATAAGGCGAAATATCAATATAAATTAGGCGTGGGGATGTCTCCATTTCCGTCTCCGATGCCCGGATTAACGCTACAATTGACGCATAACGTGTTGGACGATAATGCTTTTCAGAACTGTTAGGTTCCTCAACCACATACCAACCACCTATTGAATCTGGACAACTTGCGGCTTCAAATTCTAAGATAGCAGTCACAAAGGCTTTCAGATCGGCGTCATCCTGGTCTGATGGAAACATGCCGTAAATTTCTCCGACCAATATTTTTAAGCCGCCTTCGGTTTTTTGATATGCTTCTAGCAAATAAGTGCTGTAAAAAAAGAGTTTCCAACCTAATGATTCACCATAATTGTTCTTCCAAGTTTGTAAGCGTTCAGCCGCTTCGGGATTTGCTTCCAGCCAATCTTCCAAGCCAAACCAAAATGGCTTATCTTCAACACTACGGCTGTGTTCTTGCCGGAAATAATGCGTGACTAAACGGCACCCAGCCGAATAAACTTCTGACAGATCGTCTCTTACCTCTTGATAACCTAAA
>DTUY01000210.1 GCA_012963885.1 Candidatus Poribacteria bacterium
ACGCTCCCGACTTGAGCGAGGCAGCGTCCGGGAGTACACTGACTACCATGTGATGCTCGAAGAGGAAGAGTTGGACGTGGTCAGTATTGCAACGCCGGACGATTATCACGTCAACCCTGTCTGTGACGCGTCCAACGCTGGTGTCAAGGGTGTTTTCTGTGAGAAACCTTTGACAACCAATCTCAAGGATGCCGATCGGATGATCGAAACAATTGAGCAGAACGGAACCAAGATGTCGGTTGACCACACCCGAAGTTGGGTGCCAATATATCAAGCCGTGCGACAAGCGGTCAGAGAAGGCGAAATTGGCAAACTAATCCGGAGCGTCGCTCACATGGGTGGTCAATGATCAATGCTCTTTCGCAATGGAACCCATCTCGTTGATGCCGTCTGCTACTTCGCTGAAGCTGATCCTGTTTGGGTAATTGCTGCGCATGAACGTGGATTTGAAGACTATGGAATCGAGTATAAAGGAGAAGGTGGCAAAGATCCGAGGCTCGATCCGGCATCGACGCTGATTATCGAATTCGAAAACGGCATCCGCGGCATAGTCAACAGTGCAAAAATGACGCCAGCAATTTTTGAGTTCGATCTCTTAGGTCCAAATGGTCGCTATTGGGTAACCGATAAACATTGTACCGTTTGGAAGACAGATCAGCCTGAAGACTCACCGAAAGAGGTAGCGTCACCGCAAGCCAGTGGCTATGCGGATCATTTCGGTGATACTTTGATTCCGGCAGTTCAGGAACTTGCCATTATGATTTGGAATAGTACGCCCAGTAGTTCACCGGCGCGGCGTGCCCGAAACACGCTGGAAATCATGTTAGGCGCATTGGTTTCCCAATCGCAGGATAACACAAAAATTTACTTACCCCTTCCAAGAAAATAGGTCGTCCAACGCTCCAATCACCCAAATTACTACCGAAAAGATCAATAGTATAACCAGTGACCTTCGCCCAAAATGGGGCTACTTGTTCTGTTAAGAACCATTCCCAGAAGATTTCAATATCGGATGAGTATAAGTTGATTGTCGAGCCAAGACCAAATCAATGAAATTGAACAGGAAAATCTCATGAAAAAGTATCGAACTGGAATATCTGGATCTGCTCATATTAATTCCCATCTATATTCTCTAAGCGCACGAGCATTGAACTGGTTGCTTCCTTACCAGCCGTTACAATTCGATGGCCATCTGGGCTCCAAGAGACTGGCATGAACGCACTATCATAACTTCAATTATGCCCAAGCCCATCAGCATTTGAGCATCCGTGAAGTCTCAGCGCAACCGAACATATCCATCCCATAACCACCACATGCATAAAATGTTTTTTATTATATCTATCTTTTAAATCAAATAAATTTACTATAAAGTCAAGGTGAACAAAATCAAAACAGAAAACTGGTAGACATCAATCTGAAATGACTCCTGTGGCTCGTAACAGAGTTTCCTGCACCAGTAATTCGTGAGATAAAGGCCTGTCCGGTTCCTGTTTACCCATAATTGTTGCAAGAAAGGCTTCCAGTTCTAACCGGTAAAGCTGATCCCTGCTTTCACCTGTGGTGGTTACTAACTGCTCACCTACCGTGTATCCTTCCTTGGCTTCTTGCAGGCAAAGCCGAATACGTTCCCCAGGTTCAAATGGTTCAGCAATGATAGCACTTCCCTGATCACCATATATTTCAAACCGGCGAGCCATCGGCCGGGTTTCCATAGCGGCAATATCAATAAAAGCCATAGCACCGGGAAACTCAAAGACAGCCAAGGTGTTATCCGAAAAACCAGTGACCAAATCACTATCACTACGTAAAAAAGAGGTTACTCTGTCCGGTCGTCCTAAGAGCCAAACCACTTGATCCAGCATATGGCCACCTAGATCATAAAAAATGCCACCCATATGTTGCTTGATAACAAATTGGGCTTCTGGCGATAGATAAGTTGACATATGCGCGCGAACTGAAAAGACCTGTCCTAGAAAACCGGACTTAGCCCAGTCGACGATCCGCTTAAAAGCAGAATGGTAACGTAGCATATAACCCATCTGAATTTGTATCCCCTGGCTCTCGGCTGCAGAGACAATTGTTTGCCACTGTTCCCAATTTTCTCCAGCTGGTTTATCGTACCAAACATGTTTACCTGCATTAACAATTTCTTCAGTTTGATCAAGACTTTCTGCGTTCCATCCCTCCGAAGCGATAGCCAGAATTCTGGGATCATCCAACATCTCGTGTTTGCTTTCATACCAATGCAGGTTAGCGAAAGCCCCATCCGAATTTTGAAGTTGATTACGCCTTTCCACGTTGGGTTCAAATATACCTGTCACTTCAACATTCTGATTGGCGTTCATAGCCAGTAATTTACCTGCCGCGTGACCATGCTGGGTACCATACTGAGCCATTCGTATTTTCGTCACTTTCACTCCTTTCCCAAAAACTGGTCTTTACCACTAAGTCTGTGCGAACATCAAGAGCAAGCAGATGCGAATTGAGGAGAATATCTATCCTAATTGCCTTTGCTTGGTCATTGTATATTGGTATTGATAACCTCTAATTTAGATATCTAGTTTGAATCCCATCCTCTCGAGCCCTAACACGGTCCTAAGCTTGAGAGTAATGGAGATTGGCAAATGTGTTTGGTCTCGGAACGTGTGGAAACTTTTCCTCCAAATCCTCTGCTAGTGCCACCACAAACCTTGGTTATTGACAAACTGGATGTAGCCGTTTTCAGGATACTGTGGTTCTTTGAACAGACCATATCTGAAGTCGTTGGGGTACATGAAGAATTCACACATGTGCCCGGCTGTCGCACCTACCGAAAAGTGTGTATTGTACATAGTGCCAAGACCACTACTTCAGTTGTGCATCACCATCTGGACATCATAGTAATCAGCTACTTTGGCAATATACCAGTTCTAGTGATGCTGAGATGGTGACAGTTGGTCTGTATGCATCATAATTTTTTGTTCCATGAATTTACCGATCGGATCCCAACAGGCAACATCGAAACTTGGCGATAGCACCACCACTCGACATCGAAAAGGGCCGATCAATGGAGAAGGATCTTCGCATCCGAATCCGCCCAGTCCAATCCCAACTAGTCTCTAATTGGTAAAGATCTGCACAACTGTCGTCACATTTCGCCAGCACCACTGTCCCTCATTCATGAACATATGAACTATCTAGCGGTTTGTATGTAAGCGGTGTAATTTTTACATCCGTAATCTTAATGTTTTCTCGGCTGATTCCTTCCAACAAGTGGATAAAACTTCCAGAGACAGGTTCCGTATCCACGATTGCCCATTCCAGTTCTTCTCTGCTAATTTTGATTTTAAAATAATATTAGCCCATATGTACGTACTAGTAGCTACATCCATCCATAGACAGAAAGATTACCAATCCCTCCTTCCCACATACAGGTTTCGATTCTCCAGTGGAAGTGTTACCCGTTTCCCTTCATCCTTATGGGATTCAATAAAACCCATAATCATCTCTTGGCTTCGATGTGCCAATTGGATATTGCCCAGCGTCTGACTGTCTGTTGTAATAGCCTGTATTAAGTCCTGAATACAGGTCACCGTGCCGCGCTGACGTGGAATTCCTTCGATCAGACGGGGTTGCCCACCTCCAATTTGGCATTGCAACCCTGATCCGTTGGTCAGCATGCGAAGTTTGCCTTTTGATCCGCTAGCTTCAAACTCGTAGCCGCCAGCGGCAAGCTGATAACCAAATACCCCGTTTTTGAATTGCACGTATCCCATGGGAATACCGGGATCAATGTTAAGGCGGTCTCCTTCCCAATCTGAATCATTGGCCGTAATATGTCCCTGCACAAATTCAATTTCCGGATCTCCAGCCAGATACATCATCATATCTGAAGTATGCGTGTGCATCCACTGGGCCGCACTGACCCCGCAATGGCAGATGACGCATTGCAGATTACCGATTTCCCCTTCTTCAATTAGCTCACGCATCTTCCAGTATATGGCCTGATAACGGCGGTTGGTTCCGTAATTGAATTTGACGTTGTAGGCTGCACAGGCTTTGACCATGGCATCTGCTTCGGCCATCGAGCAACAGAGCGGTTTCTCACAATAGATGCCCTTGACGCCGTTTTCAGCCGCAAAGATAGTAATCTCCGCATGGGATCCTGGGCGGGTAGCAACGCTGACAATATCCGGTTGTTCCCTTTCAACCATCTCACGGTAGTCCGTGTAACCGTTTAGCACATGATACCGTTTCTGAATGGTTTCTACTTTCTCGACTATAGGGTCTGATACAGCAACCAGATCAATATTCTCGACAGCCGTGTACCCAGCGGCGTGAGAAAACGGCAAATTGTCATTAACTTCATCATCAATTGTTGCCCCCATCCTGCCACAACCGACCAAACAGGCACGGTATTGTGTTAACATAATTCAATCCTTTCTACTTTTTCTTGATATTTGTTTTACATAGTTTTACATAGTTCGTAAAAGCAGAACCTACATGTGTCAGAAGGTCCCAATGCTCGGCTGGTTTACCATCGGCGACCTTCCCAGCTTGGCACCTCATCTGTTAATGATTTTAATGTGTAAACATTCCAATGAGCCATTATTTGTTAATAATCAGTACATGTTTGGTTTTATGTTTTTTTAACTTCAATCTGGTAATAGGGTTAACAACCAGACAAAGCATCCTAACACGATTACTGTATTGAGGTAAAGTGGTGAGTTCGATGATAGTAATCGGCCCTGACGAACGTTGTGGACACACAATGACGACAGACGAATCAGCTGGTGACCGGCCCCCTCCTATCTCAGGCTACACCCTTCTGCATAGAGGGATGTAATGCGAGGTTACGCTATTTTGGCATCGGATCTTCTCCGCTGGAAAATTATCCGACGCTTTGTATGTACCGCCGTGGCGGATGTATTATGTTTCCAACTTCTAAGCTACACCATTAAGCCTCACATAATCTCCCCGTGTTTCCTATGGTCTAGCCTACACATAGATCTTGTCACCGCCTAGCGGCATGGCAAAGAACATTGCTAGCACAATTTGGGGCCGCTTGAACATTCTACGAAAAGAAGAGGAAGTTTTTATTAAGGGGTGTTGACCTTGTATAATGGGAAGCAAATAAAGGTACCAACTAAGGCAGCTAACATCCCTTCAAATTTCGCTTCAATTTATCATATTCAATTGTAGGAGGAAAATGCTTTAATCTCGCACCCAAGTCTTCCATTGCGAGGGTATTGGTAACTCTAGTAGTCAAGTTGATAGCTAAAAGGACCAATATCAAGAATAAGCTAATCAGTAGTGCAGCAAGGATTGATTACCTGACAGGCATACCATTAGTGATTTCATTCATGATTTCAGATCGCCGATTACGGATAAATTCACGAATACTATTGAGACTGGTTGGCTGTTTATTCTTCCCATCGTTCCATTCTTCCAATATCTGGCTGATAAGCCCCCGTTGGCCTCGCATCTCCCGCTCCTGAGAGGAAATCAGGTACGGCTCCAGCAAGGTTTCCAGCCTTTCTGTCTCAGCTAGGAGCGCCTCCTCCTGCCAATGTTTGTCTAGGATTTCCTTCATAGCTCTAGCATAACGCTCCCGACATGACTTAATCTGGTATAACCTTTGCGCAATCAAGCCCTTTGTTTTAACCGAAACTGGCGCTCGGGGATCGACTCCTAGCCGGCTAAATTTCTCGAAAAGGCTATCCGCTCCCCAGGGCAGGAAGTGGAATTTGTCCGTCTCCGGATTGAGATAAAAGAAGTAGTTGTTGCGGTTGGCTGAGTACCCATCCCAAAAACCTAGTAAGCCCTCTAGTGCCCAGAATCGGTAAAAGGCATCCAGATCAACCAGTTCCCCAATACCCTGTTCATAATCGTAGTCACTCAACTGAATTTTGGCCACAATTAGCATGTCTGAACTGTCCAAGCCAACGTTGAGTCCTTGGACAGCCAGCACATTTGTTCCTAACTGTAGTTTGTCCTTGTGCTTCGAGATATTGATCAAATCAAAACCTGATGCTTCATGGCTAGCGGTAGCCTTGGAATCCCAGTCTAGCTTCTCTGGCGCATTTAACGCCGCCACCCGATGGCCGTTTAGATAGGCCACGAAACCATCATCATATTTCATGCCCAAGATCAGCTCACCACTTGAAACCATCTGCTCCAAGTTCTCAATTTCAAATGAAAATCGGAGGTAAAGTGAATTGGTTTGATTGTACATCTCAGCACTAAAATCAAATTCATCACTGATCAAGGATTGATATCCTCCTCTCTTTTCATAACCTGCTCCATTCCAACCCCGCTTCCAGTTAGAATCATCAAAATTTGGCCGTACCCAATCCTCATCGTACTGACTGTTAGTAGACACCCAACCTCGCCCTGATGCCTTGGAGCTGAGAAGAATTTCACCCTCTTCTCCTTGCAGTGCTTGGATCAGTTGCTTGATTTTCTCGCGGCCGGGGTTATCCTCTCCCATCTTTTTCTCGAAACTCCCTGCCCATCCCTCAGAAAAGTCAACCACTGTTCCTTCGTACAGGGTACCTCCATCGTTGCCAAACGCACGTTTCAGTAGTGGCTGACGGATTGTTTCTACATGGGAATAAATGCCTAGGTTGTTGCCATTTACTGTTACCTTGGCATAGGCACAACGAGGAGCAGGCGAACCGGCTTGATTGAATAAGGCATAACTCATGAATTGACTCATCAAGCTGGAGTCCTGCTGGTTGTTATTGAAAGTCAGATTGGTCAAGCCATCAATTTCACCTTTTTTGTCGAAGTAATTGAGTTTGATTTTAAGAGATGGGCGACTGGAACTTTGCGAACCAAAGAACCCTTTTTTGCGAATTCCAACCTGAGGGAATTCGACCCCGTCGATGGAGACACTAGCTTTAACATAGGTATAGGGAGAATCGATGGGCTGAGACATTCGCTTCTCCTGAAATTCAGTTTCAAAATTACGGGACTGAAATCGGATAGTGTTCCAATCTTTTCTATCGACAGTGATTTGCACATCCAACACACGATCGACAGGAAAAACATCATCCAGAGTCAGTTCCTTGGCCATCAAAATATTGAGGGCAATCATGAAACATAGCCCTGTTACTAAACATCTTGTCATTTTTTACCTGCTACGAGAAGTCTCTCAAAGGTTTTACGGAAAAAGGGCCCGATCATTTTTGTAACCGAGCCTTTTGTTGGTATGAAGGCGAAAGTAACCCGTCTACATTCTATTAATATTATATTACATATACCAAGCAGAAAACCCACAATTATACGCACATTTAGCTTGGTATTGAGAAGACTGGTTAAGGAATGTAGGAATCAAGGATCTGCTAAGTCTCAAGTTGCTTGCTATATTGGCCTTGGCATTCTAACACAATTGCCACATTAGAGTAAAGAGGTTAGGACGCTGTCGATAATTGGGGTTGACGAGTCGACTAGTGACCAATCCGTCTATCTCAGACTACACACTTCTAGATGGGGATGGAGT
>DTUY01000211.1 GCA_012963885.1 Candidatus Poribacteria bacterium
CCGCCCACTCGGCATAGGCTGTCGCATCATCCCATGTGACCCAGATCATTGGGTGCTCATCGGTCGGTGAGTAAATAGCCACATTGTTCCATTTACCTCGTATGATGCCGTGACCTGTATAATTCCACTCTCTTGCACAAACTGCTTGAACTGATCTACCATCACCTCGTGAATATCCATGTAGAAAGCATCCAGTTCCACCATATGCACAGGGCGTTCATTTTCAAAGCCTTCATTAAAATGATCCCCATCTCAAAGGATCCAGCCGGAACCAACACCATCTCAGCGCTATCTGTCTCCCAGATTATTTCTTGAGCAGGCCCTTCATCAACAACCTCTTTCGGCTTGATCTTCTCAGGTTCATCTCCACCACACCCGACAAAGACAACCATCATAACCAGCAACGAGATAGCTGATTTCTTAACCATCACACCCACCTTTCGCACATTGGCGTCTGATATTGATTATCAGTATACAACCTAAATCTATGCGCTTGTGTTGATTCTAAAGCGGTTTTAGCTACCACTTATAAGCTGGATTGTACTGAAGTTTTTAACTTAAAGTACAGGCTAGCTACTTCAGGACTTTGTCATCGCTGATTTCTTCAAGATACTTCAAACGAGTTGGGTGGCGAAGTCTGCTAAGTGCCACCTCCTGAATCCGGCGAACTTTTTGTTGCGGATCGGATTTGGATTCGCTATAATCTGGTGTGGTTTAATCCAACCATTATGGACTCGGAACTCGCCTTTAGATCACTAAAATCACGCATCGCTAGGAGATCAATTATCATGTTACGCAGAGTCTTATTTCTTTCACTCTTTGTTAATTTAACGATTGTCCTGACTTCAATCGGTGTTGCCAATGAGGAACTTGATCAAGCCATTCGCAATACCAGAGGTAATATCCAAGAACTTTCCACGGCACTGGAACGTCGTCCTGAGACCGAAAAGGCAAATCAATGGAGAGCATCGTTAAAAGAGTATCGTGCCCGCTTGCAGCAACTGATCAACAGGAGATTCCCTGAGATTCATCAAGCCATTCAACAAACACAAGAAGCGTTGCAGGAACTTCGTGCCCAAGCCGAAGAGAGTCAGGGTGAACAATTGCATGAGATTACTCAGCGGATGCATAAAAAAGAGAATCAATTAGTCAAGTACCAGCAGATGCTGGAAAAACGACTGGCAGAACTGAACAGGAAGAATCAGGTGAAACCGGAAGAACAAGTGCGACAACTGGAAGTTGCCATTAAAGAACTGGAGCATGCACTGGAGCATCATCCAGAGTCGGAAAAGCGAGAGAGTTGGCTTCAGGATTTGAAACAGAATCGTAAGCAGCTAGCTGAAATTCGCCGTCAGCATAACCGGGACAGAGAAAAATCTAAAAAGTCCAGACAGCAGTTGAAAATCGTTCACCTCAAATACGGTCATGCCGGCAACTTAGCGGAAATAATCGAGTCGTTTTTGTCTGAAGATGGTGTTGTTGCCGCAGATATGGATACCGACTCAGTGGTTGTCAGGGATACAGAGAAAGGCATTGAAACAGCGGTGGCAATTATCAAAGCACTGGACATTCCAAAGGCCAGCAGGCATGGAGACCATCACTCGGATGAACATCAAGATGAGCATGGCAGTCATGGTGAACACGACGAAGCTATGGAGAAACGGGAGGACGTCTTTTTCGGCAAATTGCTGGAAAAGCGAGATCGGCATATCACTATCGAAACCAGAGACGGTAGAAAGGAGGTCAACCTTTCTATCCCCATGAGAGAAGACGGTAAACTGGTAGATGACTTTGTCGAGTTTATTGAGCAACTAGAAATTGGATCAATGATTAAGGTC
>DTUY01000212.1:0-32573 GCA_012963885.1 Candidatus Poribacteria bacterium
TCGCGCCAAGGTGACCCAGTCCGTGCAATCCACCGCACAGCCTCAATGAACAATCGCTTGTCCCCGCCGGTCTTGCCAGGGTCACCCTCCTTGCCTGGCAGAAGATCCTTGATGCCTTCCCACTGGTCGTTTCGTAATAGTTTTCTGTTCATATGGTCTTTCCTCCAATGACCGTAGAAGACACTAACGATGAATGAATGTTAACAGACCCTAAGTTCAAATGGATCGTTCTTCAAGTCTGATAGCCGCTGAACTTTTCCAGTGTAATCAACCACCAATTTGTACTCTGAGTTTATAACTGATCGCCAAGCGCCATACTTTGCCCTAAAGAGGGATTTTTGGTTCTTGAGCGGTTTCAGTTGTGACATACGTCCTTCCGTGTAGATGGAGCTAGTTTGATCCGACTTTCCATCTGTAGACCATGAAAAATCCCTGCCCACCATCATTTCAGGAATCTTGAGACCACACATAGACAAAAGTATACAAGGGAAATCGACGGTCGAAACCAGCGTCTCGCTTGTAACACCCTTCGAAATTGATGGTGGGTGTCTAATAATGAGTGGAATTCCAAGAAATTCTTCTTCTGGATGCCCCTTTCGATAAAGTCCATGAGAACCGTGACAATCGCCATGATCAGCAGTAAAGAAGACAATTATATTGTCCACCAGTCCAGATTTATCTAGATAAGCCAGTAACCGTTCAACCTGTTGATCTACAGTTTCACACAACCCATAATACCCGCATATTTCTCGGATTAGACGTGGAGTTCCTCTAAGCTCTTCCGGCACATTTGGATGCCATTCAATATCCACTTGACAGTAATGATTGAATTCTGGTGGTGGTTTATATGGCGTGTGCGGCGGGCCATAAGAGACAAATAACAGAAAATGATTGTCTTTTTGTGATTCCATATACTTCAGCGCGAGATCGGTTTGATAGTATGATTCGAACTTTTGCGAGGAAATCAGTTGTCCATAATTACTTAAAGTACTTGGCACCTTTCGGATAATAGTACCCCCGATTAAAACCTTCAAAATATTGCCAGCCTTGACGCCGACCGGGTGTAACGAAACCCGGCTTTTGTGAACCATCCAGATGCCATTTCCCAATATAGCCGGTGGCATATCCATTTTCACTGAAAATTTCGGCAAAACAACGTTCTTCCTCCTTCAAGTACAGGTTGTTTTGAATAAGCCCTGTCTGGTGCGCGTAACGACCGGTCTGGAATATAGCGCGAGATGGTGAACAGACGGGATTGGAAGCGTAGCACCGCTTAAACCTAACCCCCTGCTCCGCTAGCCGATCAAGATGAGGTGTTCTGACAACGGGATCACCGTAGCTCACCCAAAGGCTTGACGACGCCACTGATCAGGAAAAATGACCAACACATTGGGATAGTTCCAGGATTGTGACGACGCTGTTTTATCAATGGATGTTGTTACCAGACTGGCAGCTGCAGATCCAACAGTTTTTAAAAAGTTACGACGCGAAAAATGCTCAGCACTTTCAGTCATAGTCAATCTCCTTATTGAAGGCTCTTTCTTAGTTTCGACCATCCCATTATGTAGTTTAATTCCTATCCATGTAATATCCAGTAACTTTGAAACCGAGGTTCATCACTTGTATCAATTGACCGTGTGAATCTAAAATTGAGCTGTGTACCTTTGCTGGTTGGTAAGAACATTGGGTAATCATGTCTCCGGGTTGGAAGGATTGGGAAAATTGAGCAGAAATTGAAATTGATCTGGTGGTCTAATGGTATTTATAGGCAACCATTGATTTGACCTGTCCCTTGATTAAACCAAACAGCTATCTTTTTGATTCCTTTTGCACACCATGAATATGGATATCCTATAGACAGTAGTAGTAAATTTGATCAGCTGATACAGCCTAGGTTCCAAAGCCAAACTTCATACAACTATCCTTTAATAGAATTTTCGTTTTTACCTACATGTCCCACGAGGAAGTCGAAAGAAACTGCTAGCCTTCGTTGCCTGAAAAGCTCCGTCGACATGGAAATGAATCTGGTTGCAGGAAGCCACGTAAGTTAAACGCCTCCACTAGTCAACTGGTGCCTCATAATTATAAGCTCTATCTTAGTGCTATACTTTGTGAAGCCAGCTTTCTCAGTGTTATACCATCGTTTTAACCGAAGCAGAAATTGGTTAGAACTCATCAAAATCCCAGCACTGTTGATGGTGTTTTGTCGCTTAACCCACATCTCGGCTACCCAAGATTGTGCCAAGTCAGATGCTTCAATTTTGACGTAGTCATTATTTCCGTCAAACTGTAGAGACTGATTGACCCAGACAGTCGAAGTAGGAACATACAAACTAGCTCCTGCAATAAAGATGTGGATAGACCAGATAATCCACGGATTTCGTTAGGCTGAGTTGAAGAAAAGTGAAACCTGAATTTGAGATTGAAAGCGGATGGCAGAGTATCGAAACATGGATACCCCGCACATCCTCTACCACTTTCAAGCATGAATTTACGCCCTTGACATTTCTTCTACCAACATGTCAATGAATCGAGGAATAGTTCTGCCAAATCAGCGGCACTTGCTGGTCGTGGAGAAAGCTTGGTTACCCGATGTTGCGGCAGCGTACCAGCCACAAGTTGGTCAATATCCGCTTTGCCATAACCGACCGCAGATAAGCCGTTAGGAATTCCCGTTTTCTGCATCAGTTCAACAATCATACTGGTCAGTATCTTACCTGCGTCACTGGGATCGGCACCAGAAATGTCAGCTCCCATCAATTCAGCTACGTAAAGGTGTAGCTCGGGATTAGTAGACACGGTAAAACGAAAGACTGCCGGTGCATTCAGAATAACCGACATTCCATGAGGCACAATTGGATGTGGACTCGGGAATCCTTCAGGGATAAAGTCTCGAACCATTCCTGCAACTGGGTAGGACATACCATGCGGCAAATGAACACCAGCATTTCCGAAACCAATGCCGGCAAACGTCGAAGCCAAAAGCATTTGTCCTCTGGCTTCGTCATCAGATGGATCTTCAACTGCGCGAACAAGGTTTTTAGAAACCATTTCAATTGCACGAGAAGCCCACAGGTTGCTAATTGGATTCGCGCCCTGGTAGGTAGGTCGATATTTGGGACTTTTGGGTGCAAGACGTTTATCAAAAGACAAAGCGGTCAAAGATTCCAGCGCGTGACTCAACACGTCCAGTCCACAACAAGCAGATACGATTTTTGGAAGTGTCCGAGTGTTATTTGGATCTACGATTCCCATGGACGGTCGTAGTGCCCGATGGGCTATACCTGTCTTGGCACGCATTTCCAGCAAATCAAAAATAGCCACCCCAGTTGTCTCACTACCGGTGCCAGCAGTTGTGGGAATAGCAATTGACGGTTGGAGTTGTCCTGGCACCGGTTCGCCCTTCCCGATTGGCTGGTTCACATAAGTCAGAAAATCTGCTGGATAGGTAGCGTAAAGGTTAGCAGCTTTGGCCGTATCCATACAGGATCCGCCGCCAACTGCCACGTACCCATCGAAATTACCGTCAACGGCAAAGTCAATCGCCTGTTTGAAAGAAACATCTGTCGGTTCGACACGAACTTGATCGAATAGGACAGCATCAACGCCAACGTGATCCAACGCCGTCAAGGTAATTGAAACAGGCTCGCTATCGGATAGATTGGGATCGGTCAGTACCATCACCCTTTTGCTACCCAGTGCCTGCATATCGTGCCCGACTTCGTGCGTTGCTCCAAAGCCGAACTTTATTTGGGAGGTGTCCATGATAAATGCGGTTTCAATTGTCATTTTCTTTCCAGCTAACGTACATAAAGACTAAAGTTGAATTGGTGGCAATGTTGACACAAAAGCTACGAATCGCTTAGCAGTTCGCTAATTTTTACCGTGCGGTTCTCTTTCGAACTTCGGATGGCAGCAAACACAATTGCCAAGGATTTCAAGTTGTCTTGTCCACTGCATTCTGGCTCCCGATTCTCGTTGACAGCAGACAAAAGCTCCATTAGGATTGCGTCTTGACCAATCAGAGGTAAATTGTCATGCGGTATTTCCTGACGGCGACGTTGGTTAGCAGGATAATCACGTGTATGGAAAATCTGATCTTCTTCCCAGGTAAGGCTTCCTTCAGGACCTTCAATCCGCCATTCTCCATTCCAAGGCGATGATTTTCCAGTCGAGCTGCCAAGAGCGTGATGAGTAGCAACAAGCCCTCCCTCAAAATCAATGATGGCAGTGTGGCCGGCATCACCAGCATGAAATCCCCAAGGAGGATTCCACGTTCTGGCATGCACAGCAACTGGCTCGCAGTCCATGACATACCGCAACAGATCAAAATGATGAATCCCCATATCAGTGATTAGTGGATAGGACATAGTCGTATAGTGAGTGCCGGGCTGTGTCGCCCATGCCCGATAAAATCCGACCGTTACTTGATTTGGTGCACCGATAATCCCTTCTTTGAGTAACCGATGTGTGGTACGCGGTTGCGTGCCGAATCGATAATTTTGCGGCACCATATGGGTTTTCTTGGCCTGAATCGAGGCATCTACAATTCGTTTAGCCGCTTCAAAATCGTCACTCAACGGTTTTTCACCCATCAAGTGAAGACCCCCGCAGCAAAGATTTCTATAGCTGTCGGCTCGTGTACTTTGGGTGGCGTAACGTCAATGGCGAAATCTGGGCTGACGCTATCCAAAGCGGCAGAAATGGAATCAAAAAGCTAATCAGATTGGATATTATACTGGTCGGCAACACGTTGACGTTGTTCCGGCACAGGTTCAATATATCCAACGATCTCCACCTCTGCGTTTCTGTGGCAGACTTCGATCCAACTTCGCGCACGGCCACCCAAACCTACAATAATTGCTTTCACATATTCCTCCGAGATTTTCTATTGGCTTGTATTAGGATCACCCCCTGTAACTATGCCGGAGGTTTCAGAAGGGTTCAATGTTTCTTTGATCTTGTTCTTCGTTTCTTCATCATCCACACGATTTTGGATGTCAATCAGCGCATCTTCAATCTTTTGATGGAGATGATCTTCTTCCATTGATAGCATAGTAATAAGCGGTTCGACAGCCTGAGGGTTTCTCAATTTCGCCATTGCTTCAAACACATATTGGCGGATCCACCAATCCTCTTCATCAGCCAATCGGCCTAAAGGGAGCAGAGATTCTTTCTCACCCAAATTCAATATTGATTTACAGGCACTCCGTCGGACGAAAACATCTTCGTCTTGTAACAACGCCGAAATCGGATTGATAGCTTGATGATACTGTAACTTCAGCAACGACTGGCAAGCCACAGAGCGGACTTCGGCCATTTCGTCATCAAGCTTCTCCACTAGCGCTTCAGCTACTTGGTCATTGCCAGATTCCACTAGTGCCCGACAAGCATATTGACGTGTAAGGTAGCTGTCGTCGTTTAGACAATTTAGAAGGGCATCACAAGCGCGTGTATCGCTGAAGACAGTCATTGCTCTGCATGCAGCTAAACGTACAGATGAACTTTCGTCATCAAGCTTCTCAATCACTGGCTCGACTGCCGAAGCGTCACCGATTTTGGTTAATACTTCAATGGCACAGGTACGAACAGATATATCTTCATCATTTAAAAGCATGATCAGCGTTGAAACTGCTTGTGTGTCTTGGATTGCTGCCAGTGCTTGGCAGGCAGCCGAACGGACATGAGCACTTTCATCACTGAGTATTTGTATTAATCGCTCACCAGCCATCTCCGATTTCCAATGACCGAGTGTACTACAGGCTTGCCGCCGTATCCATTGATTTTCATCTTGCAATAGATCAATCACTGAATCGACATCATCCTGAGTTCCAAACTTTGTCAGCGCCCGGCACGCTGTTAATCGCACATGATAATCTTGATCCGTTAATCGAGAAATTAAGGGTTGAATTGATTTTGGATCTGCTGATTTAGCAAGTGATTCACAAGCATAGCGACGAACCCAAGGATCTGTATCATCCAATAAATGAATCAGTTGATCAATTATGTCTTCAACTGAAGTCAGGGTTAACAGGGTCTCGGTCGCGTGGCGACGAACCCATTTATTTTTATCCTCCAGCATTAATTTTAATGGCTCAATTGCTTCTGAATAGCCGCTATCTTTCAATGATTGACAGGCTTGGATCCTAACTTCGTTGTCCTCATGTTTTAACTGTTCGACCAGATAGGTAAGATCGCTTTCCATGTATTATCTTCTCCTCTTCAGAAATTTTTTGATGACTGTCTTTCAAGTTCACACCGACATTTCCGCTTTCAGGGCTTCATGAAACTGGTAATTGATAAGCCTGAAATCGTTCATCGTGAATGCATCTATATCCTTGATCTTCGGATTAATCCATAACTCAGGTAATGAGTATGGTTCCCTTGATAATTGTATTTTGACTTGTTCAAAATGATTATGATAGATATGAGCATCACCAAGGGTATGGATAAAATCACCTGGTTTGTGTCCAGTAACTTGAGCAACCATATGTAACAATAAAGCATAGCTCGAAATATTGAACGGTACACCTAAAAACATGTCACACGACCGTTGATACATTTGCATTGAAAGCTTTCCATTATCAACGTAGAATTGAAAAAACATGTGACAGGGTGGCAATGCCATCTGGTCCAATTCTCCCGGATTCCAGGCAGTGACTACATGCCTTCGGCTATATGGTTTTGTCTTGACATCCTCAATGACAGTTTTCAGTTGATCGACAGCAACATATTGCTGGTCAGTCTCAGACCAGTGTTGCCAACTTCGCCATTGGACACCATAGATTCGTCCTACATCACCGAAAAACTGGGCACGAGGTTTCCAGGACTCCGCTTCTGCATTTGCTTCCCAGATAGTTTTCCGGCTGTTTAGAATCTCTTTAAGTCTGTTATTATCACGGCTTCCTTCTATAAACCACAGCAGCTCACTCAGGCAGGCTTTCCAAGCGAATTTTTTAGTTGTTACAACCGGAAACCCATCGCTCAGTCGATATCGATGTTGCATTCCAAACAGGCTACGTGTACCTGTTTGGGTTCGGTCAGGTCGGTCGATGCCTGCGTCAAGAATCTGTTGTAGTGCAGAAAGATACTGTTTCATGTGACTCTCTGAAAAATTTGAAATGCGTGTTTTGGGTATTCCTCTGAGGCATCGATAACTTTTTCCTGCAATATCTTCGTATTTTCCAGCAAAACCTCAATGTCTAGATAGGTGTCGCCGGGATAATCGCTGTAAATCCGTGTGATATAGAATTTCTTGGTAATTGGCATGGTAGACCGGTAGAGTTGCGCTCCGCCAATAATGAAAACATCTCTAGCAGGATACTCCTGTTGCAAATCAATAACACGCTGATTCACATTATCTGTGATCACAGTGTTTGCACCTGCTATCTCAGCCTGACGAGACACCACGATATTTATCCGGTTTGGTAGCGGCTTCATCAAACCGAGTGAATGCCAAGTCCTTCTGCCCATTACAACGACGTTTCCTCTGGTCTGTTTTGAAAACCACTTCATGTCCGAAGGCAGATGCGGCCAAGGTAATTGATTCTTATTGCCAATAACACCATCATTGGCAACAGCACAAATCATTGAAATCATTCGCCCAACTTCGTTATCTTCGAAATCAAGGTTATCCAAGTATTCATCTTCTAAGATAGCCTTTATTATAATTTAATTGCCCAAATTAGACAAAAAATTTCTTTTGGAACCTATTTGAGAGAGCAGAGGACAGAAAGTTGCCAGTCGAGGCGACAGCGCTGGAAGAATGGGTGACTAGGAAAAGTCTAAAAAGCCACTGGAGTAAGGATTGGACGGATGCCAACGCAAATACAACAGAAAGCTTATTTGATGAGCTGCTTTTCTGCTTCGACAGCTAGCGTTTCAGGAAAAAAATGGAATAGCAAAACCGTGAAATTTCGATCTTAGTTTAGCCAATCTATATTTTGCGGTTTAGTTTTAAACTGCTTTTGATACATATTTGCGTATAACCCATTCAATTCCAATAACTGCTCATGGGTACCTTTTTCTGTAATCCCGCCGTCTTTCATCACCAAAATCATGTCAGCTTTCAAAATTGTCGATAGACGATGGGCAATGACAAAAGTGGTTCTCCCCTTCATTAACGTATCTAATGCCTCTTGAATCAGGGATTCGGATTCGGAATCCAGGGAAGAAGTGGCCTCATCCAAAATCAGAATCCGTGGATTTCTCAAGATAGTCCTGGCAATGGCAATTCGTTGCTTCTGTCCGCCAGACAGCCGCATGCCGCGTTCTCCTACTTCCGCTTCATATCCACCTGGAAGTTCTTCAACCACAAATTGATGGGCGTTGGCTGCTAAAGAGGCTTCTACTACTTCAATTTCTGTGGCGTCCAACCGACCAAACTGTATATTCTCTGCGACCGAACCTTGAAACAGGAAATTGTCCTGTAGAACAATGCCAATCTGGTTACGAAGCGACTTCAGTGTTACTTGGCAAAGGTCGTGGTCATCAATGTAAATTGTTCCCTCTGTTGGATCGTAAAATCTGGCAATCAGGTTGGAAATGGTACTTTTTCCGCAACCTGATGGACCAACAAGTGCAACCATCATATCCGGTTTGGCATCAAAAGAGATATGGTGGAGCACAGGATTTTCCGGTTCGTAATAAAAGGTGACATTTTCAAATTTAACGTGTCCGCGAATCTCCGGTAGATCAACAGCATCAGGAACTTCGTCGACTGTTGGTTGTGAGTCGAGCAATCCAAAGACTCGCTCAGACGATACCATCGCTTCTTGAATAGTAGCGTTAATGTTGATCAACTTCATCATAGGACCGTATAGACGACCTAAAAATTGATAATAAGCGACCAAGGTGCCAATGGTGAATTCACCTTGAATCACCAAGTATCCACCGTAACAAAGAACGATTGCCGTACCAAACGACTGAAAAAAACCTGAAATACGTCCCATGGCTGCCCGGTACTTGGCAATGGCAATCTGCCATTTCAGGGTCTGGCGCATTCCGCGGAAAACACGACGTTTTTGATGATTTTCTCGATGGAAGGCTTTGACAACTTTTGCTCCAGCAACAGACTCATACAATTCGGTTGAAATGTCGGCCCATCGGTGCCTCAAATGACGCCAAAGCACACGCAATCTGCCAATAAAGAAAAAATAGTTGCCGGCAACCAACGGCAGTATCAGCAAAGAAATAAGAGTTAGTTTCCAACTCCATCTGAACATGATGAACACCACAGTTACAAACATCATCATATCAGTTAGAATGTCAATTGACGTATCAGTCACCAGTGAACGCAAAGAACTAACATCCTCTTTCACTCGCGAGAGAATTTGTCCTGTTCCCTGTACATCGTAAAAGCGCATAGAGAGTTTTTGCAGATGCGAGAACACCTGGTTTCGCATGTCGAACAGGATACGTTGACTAACCCACTCCATAACGATAGTACGTACATAAGAGATGAGACCAACTAAGGCATAAAAAGTAATGATTGTAGATAAGATTACAATCAGCCAATGCGTTGGTGAATAAGTTAGATGATAACCGAATACAGAATGGGTAAGTTCTGTCGCTTTTACATCAGATAAAATGTCATCGATAACAAACCGCTGCACCAGTGGCATGAATAGCTGGGATTGTGCAATAATGAGGATTAAGAAGAAACCGAAAAGTAATCTGGGTAGGTAGGGACGTGCATATTTCAGAATTCTTAGAAATTCTTTCATCAGATGACCCGTCCAATTTTTCTATGACAATCTAAATTTCGGATTAAAGAGGCAAAAAATTTAAATCACATTTTTAATTTTTCGCCAACTCGGATGACATCTTCAAGTGCACTAATTCCATCAGTCTCAAACTTGACAAGCTTCTTAAGGAGTTTAATGGATGCTTGACAACTGAACTTAAAATGCTTTGATTGTGTTTGCCAGATCTTGCTAAAAGCAGGTATCTTGAGAGCAAATCGTTGTCGCATCAACTGTGAATCTTCTGAATAATTCCCTTTTGAATTCGAATAAGTTTCTTCTGAAAAGAACTGCAGTGAAGGAAAAGTAGTCTGCAGTGATTCTAAGAGTGCAACGGCGTTTCGGTAGGCAACCGTAGCCTTTTCCAGGTGTTTAAGCTCTTCTCCTTCAAAGTCTTTCCAAACTATTTCAAGATACGAAACTGCAGCTCGTCGACCTTCAAGACATTGTCGAAGCAGTTCCTTATTCCATTTGGCAATTTCATACCTTTTTACTGTATCCTGTTTCTGATCCATGATTCTTTGCAAGTGTGAGATCAACTCTTCGTAGGCAGAGATCCCCATCGTGCAACCGCTGATTTTTCGGCGGGATCTCATCAACTTACTGGCACCTCGGAAGGCTCCTAATGCCATTTCGCGTTCTTTAGGGTAATGCGGTCTAGCACCAAGAATAAATTGATAATATCCGTTGAGACCCATCTCCAGAAATCCATCGACCCTTTGCCACTTTTTCCGTAATTGATCAAAACTGAACTCATGCCGATGACCATTTTGGCAAACGACGGTATTCGGATTATCATTTTCAATTAAAAAAGAACAACCATCTAAAAGCGGGATTAATGCTATTTTACCAAGTTGAACATTTTTCTGCAGCCGATCCCACGCAACCTGAAAAGTATCATCGTATACAAGTTCATGCTCAAAACCCAGCGCTTTGGAAGCAGTACGCAATGGATTATAAAAAGTCGTACGTATTCCTTTTTCCACCTGTTGGCGGTTATAAAAAAAGCGAAAAGCTTCACCTGAAACTCCCATTAGATAAGGAAGTGAAACCTCTTCTTTTCGGTACTTTAAAGCCTCGTGAACAATGTGGATAGAATCATCTGGTTTGGGGGCTGTTGATAGCGACTCAGCATCTGAATTCATTTCAACATTTCCTAATCGATTTTGTGTGAAATACTAAAGTTCATTGCTAAGGGAACGCATGGCGAGTAGTATCGTTTCACTTTTCATGTAAGTTTTCGGTTACTAGGACGAAAATCGATATTCTGGTTTTATATCAGTCAAGCTTATCCTTAATTTAAGAATATTCTCCCATTTCTCAAAGCACTAATTATGAAAGTATTTGCAATGGTTACACCAACAGTTAAAACCATAAAAAACGAGACATTCTAAATTTAATGACAACTTCATGAAAAAGCTCAAGCTATTCTCAATTCTGTTTTTCGGTTATGCAATCCTGACAATAATTATGACTTATCCGGCTGTCTTTCGTTTATCGAGTCATTTCATGTATGACAGTGGTGACGGTTTTCAAAACGTCTGGAATATGTGGTGGATGAAGACATCACTGACGAAAGGAACACATTCGCACTACACTAACTTTCTACATTATCTGGATGGAATAACCTTGTTGTTTCAGACCTTGAATCCATTTAACGGACTGATATCAATCCCCCTCCAATTCTTCTTCAAAATGGAGGTGGTCTATAACCTGGTGGTTTTATTCTCGTTTGTGATGTCGGGCGTATCAATGTATTACTTGGCAGATTATCTGTTGGGCCGGAAATCGTCGGCATTTGTAGCTGGAATTATTTTCACCTTTTGCCCATTTCATTTCGCACATGGGCTTGGTCACTTACAATTAATTGCCATGGAGTGGATCCCATTATATGGATTGTATCTGCTAAAAACTCGTCAAGAAGACAGCAAACGAAATATTGTTTTAACCGCTCTATTTTTGGTCTTGAATAGTCTCTGCTCATGGTACTACATGATTTATTGTTTCGTATTGACCATAATTTTTGTAATCTTTCAAACAGTCAAACACAAAAAGGAGATCATTGACAATGGTTTTCTCAAAAGATTAAGCATGGCTATCTTCATTTTTAATGTCGTGATGTCGCCAATTCTGATACCAATGCTATATGTAAAGGTGACACAGGATTTTACCGGCGAGCATAACCCTGAGATTTGGTCGGCAGATTTAGAGAGTTTCTTTATACCAAGTGGTATCTCTACATGAGGGAGAAAATGGTTTAGTAGAATCTGGAAAGATTGGACAGGTAATACCGCGGAGAACTCAAATTATCTTGGCTACATCGTTTTTATGTTGTCGATCTACGCAGTCGTAAAAGATCGACGCTGCCATTTTTGGGCTGTAGCAGGTCTTATTTTCTTTGTTATGGCTCTTGGACCTTACCCGCACATCGGTGGCAAACAGTTCTCTATTCCTTTACCATACTTTCTATTTCACCGATATATACCTTTTTTCTCTTTTACCGGAGTCCCTGAAAGATTTGATATTATGCTTAAACTGTGTATGTCAGTCTTGGCAGGTTATGGCATCACAAATCTGAATGAAATAATTCTGTCTATTTTTAAGAATAAGATAAGGTCTAAATCAACCACAACAGTGAGGTGGGGGACCGCAACAATCAAGATTGTGTTCACTGGAATATTAGCTGTGCTGATCTGTTTTGAATACTCAGCAATACCATATGTTACCACCAAAATTGAGGTTTCCAGTTTTTATCGTCAGATGGCAACAGATCCTAAAAACTACGGCGTAATTGACATTCCCTCACAGCCGGTTACACTCTATATGGCGACAATACATCAGAAATCGTTGGTGGAGATTATGTGTCCAGGCCTTCTCTGAAAGCACTTAGTTTCTTAGACCGAACGCCGATCGTTTGCAACACTGATGCGCGGAAAACCTGCCCCCCTAGAGCAAGCCCGAACTTTGGCAACTTTGGTTCTCGCTAAATTTAATATCCGTTATATAATTACACATAATGATCAACACCTACAGTTTTTGGAATACAGTTTACAATTGCCGCTGACAATCAATAGATAAAACCATGTCCATAATTATCACAGCACCAAAATCGACTCCCATTCTTCCTTAAATCACGTCGACTAAATCCGACACATGAGACTTGATTTATTTGCTCCATAAAACCACCTCCATTATTCTGATTTACAGGCGTTTTAGCTAAATAATAAAGATAGAAATGGTACAGCTAGAAACACTCTATCACAGCAGGTTAAACTCCCAAAAGATTGCCGGCACAAGGGTAATTTGACAAAATCATTAAACTTATCTACAATCTCTATCTGATTGGCATTTATCGAAGGGGTAAAGCAAATTTTTTCTAAATGGTTTTCTGTACTTGAGCCTTAATTATAGAGAATTACTACTTTTAACTGCCATTCCAGCAATCCCAAAATAGTGTAAGGTGACATAAGCAATCATAAAATAATTAGGAGATGTAATGGTACAAGATCAGGGTTTTTTTGCCAAAAACATATTGCTTGAAGGTAAAAGCGCAATTGTTACCGGATCTAGTCGTGGTATCGGTCGTGCAATTGCAATCGAGTTGGCACGCCAAGGTTGTAATGTACTGGTTAACTATAGTAGAAACCAATCAGCCGCAACTGAGGTACAAGAGGAAATCATTCAACTGGGAAGAAAATCTATAATCGTGCAAGCGGATGTCGGTAACTTAAGCCATCATCAACCTCTGGTTGAAGCAGCAATTGATGCGTTCGGAAAAATTGATCTGCTTGTCAATAACGCGGGTATTACAATCATTTCTGATGTCCTAGCAGAATCAGAACAAGATTATGATGCCGTAATGAACGTTAACCTCAAAGGCCCCCATTTTTTAACACAGCGTGTTGCAAACTACATGATCGAGAAGAAAATTAAAGGCTGTATCATCTATACGCTTTCGATATCTGACACGTTAGCTTCTGATAATCGGGCTGCTTATTGCATGTCAAAGGCCGCATTAGAGATGGGAATGAAAGTTTATGCCGGCCGTCTTGTTGAAAAGGGTATTAAGGTAAACGGCGTTGAAGTTGGTGTAACCAACACGGATCTTGCTCGTGGAAGAATTCCCGATTACATCGAGGCCTCAGAAAAAGGTTATATCACTATGTTTCGTCCGGGGGAACCAGAAGACGTGGCAAATGCCGTAATGGCAGGAATTAAGATTTACGATACTGGCGTGACGATTCCGTGTGCAGGTGGTGTAATGACACCTCTGTTAAATCTGCGCAACATGACGGCACTTAACAGTAATCAAACTGAGTAATTACAATCAAGATAGGAAATCAATTATGGTTAAAACAGTCAGAGTCGGTTTTATCGGATGTGGTGGGAATTCACGTGGACATGGACGAAGCATTACCGGTGTTGAAGGTACGGAAATTGTTGGACTAACCGATGTGAGTCGAGAGGCCTTGAAGGCATTTAAAGAAAGTGTTGGACTTGAAGATGATGTGCCAACGTTCGGGGACCATCAGGAGATGTTGTCTGCTGTTCAGCCTGATGCTGTCGTCATTAGTACACCTCATACACTACATTTTGAACAGATTATGGATTCGCTTGATGCTAGCTGTCATGTTCACACAGAAAAACCGATGGTATGTACCGTTGACCATGCCAAGCAGGTGATTGATAAAATTGAGGAAACTGGAAAACATCTGATGATAGGTTATCAACGCCATTTGCAGTCGGCTTATGTATATTGCCGTGATATTGTGCAAAATGGAGAACTGGGGAAAGCAAATTTTGTCACTGCGCACCAATGTCAAAATTGGTACCGTAACCAGCAAGGAAAATGGCGTCAGACATTATCGCTGAGTGGTGGAGGACAACTGAATGATTCCGGAAGCCATCTCATAGATATTCTATTATGGATTCTGGAAGCCAGTCCGAGTGAAGTATATGCAATGATGGATTATAAGAATTGTGAGGTTGATATTCTGACAGCTATGTCTATCAAGTTTGATACCGGAGCGTTGTGCAACATTAGTGTGATTGGGCATGCCGTCGGTGGCATGCACGAGGATTTTACCATTTGGCTTGAAAACGGCACACTTTTCGTTCGAGAGGGTAAGGTCTACCGTGAAGAACAGGAGATAGGTCGAGTAGAAGTCAACCGAGAGGATCTACCGCAGTCAGAGAATAAAGACCAAGCTTTCATCAAACTAATTCGTGGGCAACGTACCGAAAATCCGATTGACGCCAAAAATGGACTTCGGGTTATTCAGCTGACTGAGGCTGCGTGGGAGTCAGCGAAAAAAAACCAGCCCGTGAAAGTTGATTTGAGCTAAATCATCATCTAGCATGATATCATTTAACCAACAAATAAACAATGAACGAATTATTCTTCTTCGGATCTTAAATGCTTGACGTTCAAAATCTTTCCAAAGTCGGCGGAAAGAAATCGTTGCTGACGGATCTAACCTTCCGTTTAGATGCGGGTAATCGGCTCGGCATACTGGGCAGAAACGGATCGGGAAAAACCCTTCTAATTGAGATACTCGCAACACTAGTGCGCCCAACATCAGGAAAAGTTGAAATTAACGGTGTCGATGTGTACTCTAACCTCGATCAAATTCGGCCGTTAATCGGTTACGTTCCTAACATTTTTGAAGGATATCCCTACCTTACAGTACGACAGTACCTCGATTTTTTCGCTTCCGCATATAAATTTGAGAAGAGACAAATATCTTCAACCATTAAGGATGTGCTGGATTTAATGGATCTATCTGAGTTTGATCAGAAAAAAATAGCTGGGCTTTCATTAGGACAGAAGCATCGATTGCTATTGGCAAAGACTTTTCTGTACAATCCAGATATTTGGTTGCTTGATAATCCAATTTCAGTACTAGATCCATGTGGCCAGATTGAGTTTACCAATTTGATTACTGAACTGAGTCTAATGGGTAAGGTCATTGTGATGGCAACAAATCACATAACAGAGGTGGAAAAAAACTGTGAATCTGTAGCTATTCTTAACCAATCAAAATTCGCGTTTTTGGGTAGCATACCGGATAATTTGGAAAGTCTATTTATTGATTTAACCGCTGTATAAGCATACTGGAATCCATTGAGATTCCAGTATGCTTATGCTATTATTAGTGCTTTTGATGAAACATACAAAGTGTTCGGAGTCAAACAATGCATAATTTGTTCAACACGCTTCAATCATTTGAGAGCGATGATAAGCAAATTCAATACTATTCATTGCCAGAACTTGAAAATCGGGGAATTGGTAAGATTTCGAGATTACCAATTAGTATTCGAATTTTACTTGAAGCACTACTGCGAAATTACGATAACGAAGTTATTGTTGAACAGGATATTATAGATATCGCAGTTTGGGATGCTACCAAACCAAAAGCAACGGAAATTCCATTTAAACCTGCAAGAGTGGTTGCCCAAGATTTTACGGGTGTGCCATTGTTAGTCGACCTAGCAGCGATGCGGTCAACTGTTAAGAAACTTGGTGGCGATCCCAAGATCATTGAACCCCTTATTCCAGTTAACCTTGTTATTGATCATTCAATTCAGGTTGACGCTTATGGATCAAATGACGCATTAGACATTAATACGCGAATCGAATTTGAGCGAAACAAGGAACGATACGAATTTCTGAAGTGGGGGCAACGAGCATTTGAGAAATTTACAGTTATCCCACCATCAACTGGAATTATTCATCAAATAAACCTGGAGTACCTTGCCGAAGTTGTGGTAACTGACGAAAGCGGTGGCGGCTCGATTGCTTACCCTGATACCCTTGTTGGAACTGATTCTCATACTACAATGATTAACGGTTTAGGTATTGTTGGATGGGGTGTTGGTGGTATTGAAGCCGAAGCGGCGATACTGGGACAACCAGTTTACATTCTCACTCCCGAAGTAGTGGGTGTTAACCTGACAGGATCACTCAAAGAAGGTATCACAGCAACAGATTTAGTATTAACTGTCACCCAGAAACTGCGAGAGACTCAAGTTGTTGGGAAGTTTGTTGAATTCTTTGGTGAAGGAGTCGAAACTCTTTCGCTTCCTGACCGTGCCACGATATCAAATATGTGCCCTGAATATGGCGCGACCATCGGTTTTTTCCCGGCAGATAGTGAGTCAATCCGATATCTTGAATTGACGAATCGCAAAGACACGCAAATCCGACTGATTGAAGATTATCTCAAGCATCAGGGACTGTTTGGTATTCCCAAAGATGGTGAAATTGATTATAGCCAAAAACTTGAGATTGATCTAGATAGTATTGATCCATCGGTTGCTGGCCCCAAACGACCTCAAGACCGAATTATACTTTCACAAGTCAAAAACACATTTAGTAAACTGCTAAGCCAACCTGTTTCGGATGGAGGCTTCGGCTTGGCTGACGAAGCAGTCAACCAAATACCAGATCGAAAAAACGGGATTACGCATGGTTCCGTTGTCATCTCAGCAATTACGAGTTGTACAAATACAAGTAATCCATCTGTAATGATTGCCTCCGGACTTTTAGCCAAGAAAGCTGTTGAAATCGGATTGCGTGTGCCAGATTATGTCAAGACTAGCCTTGCTCCCGGTTCTCGCGTTGTTACAGAATACCTGAAGGCTACCGGGTTGCTGCCTTATCTTGAAAAGCTAGGATTTAATGTGGTTGGATACGGATGTACAACCTGCATTGGCAATAGCGGTCCATTGGAGGAGGAAATCCAGCAGGCTATTCAGCAATCGGGTTTGGTCACGGCTAGCGTCCTGTCTGGAAACAGAAACTTCGAGGCGCGCGTCCATCAGGACGTAAAGGCAAGTTTCCTCATGTCTCCACCCTTAGTGGTTGCCTATGCAATCGCTGGTCAGGTTGATATTGACCTAACTACAGAGCCACTTGGTACTGATGACAATGGAACCGCCGTATATCTATCCGACATCTGGCCGACTCAACGCGAGATAACAGATCTTATTTCCTCGGCCGTTAATTCTGAGATCTTCAGCCGACTTTACTCTGGAATTGACAGTCAGGCTCCAGAATGGGCTAATCTTGAGGTGCCGACTGGAGAAATCTATGCCTGGGATAGTAAAAGTACTTATATTCAAAAACCACCGTTCTTTGAGGATTTCAGCCTCCAGATAGCCCCCATTATGGAGATTACAAATGCACGTATCTTAGCACTTCTTGGTGATTCCATAACAACGGACCATATTTCTCCTGCTGGAATGATTGCTGCGCAAAGCCCTGCGGGTAAACACTTGATTGACAAAGGGATTGAACAACGTGATTTTAATTCCTATGGATCAAGACGTGGTAATGACCAGGTGATGACACGCGGAACCTTCGCCAATAACCGGATTAAGAACCTGATGCTAACCGATGTTGAAGGTGGTTACACCAAGGTCTTTCCAAACGGTGGACAAGCCACAATTTACGAAGCATCCAGAAACTATATTGAAACCCGGACGCCAATGGTCGTTCTTGCTGGTAAAGAGTATGGATGCGGAAGTTCTCGTGACTGGGCAGCTAAAGGGCCGAAATTGCTTGGTGTTGTGGCTGTAGTAGCGGAAAGCTATGAACGGATCCACCGGAGCAACTTGATCGGCATGGGGATTTTACCTATACAGTTTCAAGGCGAAAACAGCATTAAATCACTTGGACTCACAGGGGCAGAGGTAATCAGTATACTCGGTATCTCCGACGACTTAGTACCGCAACAGGAAGTTACCATTCAGATCACTGACGAATCCGGTTCAAGTCGTCAGATTCAAGCCACCGTCCGAATCGATACACCAATCGAGGTAGAATATTATCGCCATGGCGGTATTTTGGATTATGTAATTCGAAATTTAATGAAGTAGGATAATGCTTGATCGCCCTGATCCTGCACGTAATACTTTCCTCTGCCTTTGGAATACTGCTCAAATATGCAAAGGACCGCGGTTATCGTTTAGATTCTATTGGGTTCATAAATTATTTGGTTGCATTGCTGATTGCTATCTGGTCGATGATGCAGTTGGGTAGTTTCAGTTTCTCCGGATTGACAACTGGGCTTGGAACGACTAATGGTATCACTTACGCACTTGGATTCTTCCTCTGGAAGGCTGCAGTTCGAGTCAGCGGCGTGTTGTTACCACAGTCATACTTCGCCTTTCAATGGTCATACCGCTCACCTTTGCAATTCTGATCTGGCACGAAACACCTAATACATGGCAAATCTTAGGCATATTTCTCACCTGCGGAGCGCTACCTCTCCTATGCACAAATGATCCTGTAGAAGTAGCCCCTAATAATGTATCGACGACAACAGGTGGGTTAGGGGCTGTCGTTGTGTCCCTTACATTCGCGAACGCTGGTGTAGGCCGTCTTGTGATGAAGATCTTCAATGAGACTTGTCCGATGGATCAAAAACCATTTTATTTATTTTTCCTGTTTAGTGTAACAACGTTTGTTTTTGCTATCGTCTGCATTCATCGGAAGATCATGCCAACACGTTGGGAATATGTCTTTGGTATCTTGGTTGGAGTTTCCAATTTTTCCCAAAGTGTCACGTTCCTACTGGCATTGGATTCCGTAGATGCCCTGATCGCTTTTCCTGTATCGGCTGCTAGTAGCGTTCTTTTTACCACATTGGTTGGTGTAGTTATCCTCAAGGAAAAGCTACACACAAAATCGATAATTGGAATTACCTTGGCGGTTGTCGCCCTTATATTTGTTAACCTGAAGAATACATAAAGTTGTTGAAGTCTGGAGGAGAAAAATTTTGTCTATACAAGGTTATTATCGTTTCCCAACTATCCACGAGGATCAAGTCGTGTTTGTGGCAGAAGACGATCTGTGGACAGTGGAAGTCAGTGGTGGGATTGCTCGGCGCCTTACTTCCAATTTAGGAGAAGTTAGCCATCCATTTATATCACCGGATGGTAAATATCTTGCCTTTACAGGACGTGAAGAGGGACCAGCTGAAGTGTTTGTCATGCCAACACTTGGAGGATTATCAGAGCGTTTGACATATCTTGGCACACACAATGCGGTTGTAAACTGGAAGCCCGATAACCAAACAATTATTTTTGCCAGTAATGCCAAACTGCCATTCACACGTAGTTTCCAGCTATTTGAGATAGATCAGAACGGTGGAATTTCGCAACCTATGCCTTATGGATCTGCACGAAATATTTCGTATGGGAAGAACGGTGGAATTGTACTGGGTCGGTTTACCGCAGATCCAGCACGTTGGAAACGTTATCGTGGTGGGACAGCCGGTGTCATCTGGATTGATCCAGATGACACCGGTGAATTCCGGCAACTCATCAATCTTGGTGGTAACCTCGCTAGCCCCATGTGGGTCGAAGATCGTATCTTTTTTCTGTCGGATCACCAAGGTATTGGTAATTTGTACTCTTGTTTGCCCGATGGAGAAGATTTACAGCACCATACAAACCACCAAGAATTCTATGCCCGATACGCCTCTACCGACGGTAATCGAATCGTTTATCATGTGGGGGCAGACTTATACGTTTATGATCCTCATTACAATAAGAATCAGCTTATTACAATTGATTTTCGAACGCCACGAATCCAGAGAAACCGAAAATTCGTTGATACAGCAAGATATTTTGAGGATTATGATCTAGATCCGCATAATCACTCAGTTTCAATTACGAGTCGCGGTAAATCCTTCACCATGGGGAATTGGGAAGGTGCGGTCACTCAGCACGGTTACTCGGACGGTGTACGATACCGATTAACACGGTGGTTAAAAGATGGTCAGCGACTGGTATGTATCAGTGATGAAGGTGAAGAAGAGTTTCTTGAAATTCGCTATGCTAATGAATCAAAGCCACCTGAAAAACTTGAAGGGCTTGATATTGGTAGACCAGTGTCACTTGATGTCTCACCAAAAGATGATCTTGTTGTTCTGACCAATCATCGGTTTGAACTAGTACTCATCGATCTTGAGTCTAAAAAAATGACTTTGTTGGATCGAAGTAATTATGAGCGAGTCAACGGAGTCTCATGGTCGCCTGACGGCAAGTGGATTGCTTACGGTTTGGCCTGCACACAGCAGACTTCGTCAATTAAGATTTGTCAAACGGAAAGTGGTGAAACTCACCAAGTGACCGAGCCGATACTTCGTGATATCAATCCATCGTTTGATCCCGAAGGCAAATTTCTGTACTTCCTCTCCTACCGTGATTTTAGTCCAGTCTATGATAACCTTCATTTCGACCTTGGTTTTCCACGTGGTATGCGACCGTTTTTGATAACTCTGCAGGCTGATCAGAAATCGCCTTTTGTTGCCGAGCCAAAGCCACTGGTTGAACCCGAAGGAAATAAAAAAGAGGATAGTTGCAGAGAGGACGAAAATATAGATACGATAGTCGAACAGCATAACGATCAAGGGCAGAAGGAAAAGGAGGACGAGAAACTAGTCCAGATCGATTTAGAAGGAATTACGGACCGAGTTGTTGCATTCCCTTTATCAGAAGGACGTTATGGCCAGATTGCAGGTATAAAAAATAAAGTGTACTTTACGTCTTTTCCTATACCAGGAAGTGAGGAAAAAAGTCGCCTTGAAATGTACGACGTTGAAAAACATGAAAAAGAAACAATTGCGAGTGATGTATCCAGTTTCAAAGTCAGTAGCGATTACAAAATTTTAGCCTATCAGTCAGCTGACAAACTTCGGATAATCAAAGCCTGTGAGAAAGCACCGGATAAGGACGAGCAGACACGTGTCGGCGGCTGGATTAATCTCGGCAGGATCAAGGTCTCAGTTGATCCTGATACTGAAAGGAGACAGATGTATCGTGAGGCATGGCGATTGCAGCGAGAGCACTTCTGGGTTGAAGATATGTCAGGGGTCGATTGGAATTGCGTTCATGACCGGTATCTACCGTTACTTGACCGGATTACAACCAGATCCGAATTCTCTGACTTGATGTGGGAAATGCAAGGGGAATTAGGTACATCACATGCTTACGAGAGCGGTGGTGATTACCGCCTAAATCCACACAACTATGGTCAAGGCTTTCTTGGGGCCGAACTTGAGTATGATGTGAGTGATCAAGCTTACAAGATTCTGCATATTGTTCGAGGAGATTCATGGTCAGAGGGAAAAGACTCACCATTGAACGGTCCTGGCATTAACATTAAGGTTGGAGATAAGCTCATGGCCGTTAATGGTCAAAAATTGGATCAGGAAACCTCACCACAGCAACTTCTAGTTAACCAAGCTGGTTCAGAGGTCACGTTGACGGTAAAAACTGATGATTCAGAGAATCCAACACGAACTGTTAGCATTAAGGCCATTGGTGATGAACGTTCTATCTATTATCGACAATGGGTAACCCAAAACAGAAAAACTGTTTATACAAAGACTGGAGGTAAAGTTGGCTATGTACATATCCCTGATATGGGGGTAAACGGTTATGCTGAGTTTCATAGATCTTATCTTTTAGAGATTAATTGTGATGCTTTAATCGTTGATGTTCGGTGTAACGGTGGTGGCCATGTGTCACAATTGATTCTTGAGAAATTAGCCAGAAAACGGATTGGTTATAATTTGCAACGCTGGGGGAGGGCAACGCCATATCCCGAAGGCTCCTTGTTGGGACCAATTGTTGCAGTTACTGATGAACTGGCGGGATCGGACGGTGACATCTTTAGCCATTGCTTTAAGCTAATGAAACTTGGAACGCTTATTGGAAAAAGAACTTGGGGTGGAGTAATTGGTATCTCACCACGCCACACTCTTGTTGATGGCAGCAAAACAACACAACCGGAATATTCGTTCTGGTTTCAGGACGTAGACTGGGGAGTGGAGAATTATGGTACAGACCCTGATATTGAAGTTGATATCACACCACAAGATTACATGCGAAACGAAGATCCTCAACTCAACAAAGCGATCGAGGAGATTCTCGTGCAGTTGGAAGAAAATCCTCCGAAACTTCCCGACTTCGGAAATAAACCGGATTTGAGTTTTCCAACATTTCTATCATCACAGTAATTACTGTCTTCTCCAGAAATTTAATTCTATGAATGTAGATTTAATACAACATCCCCAACATGAATCTGGCTTGAATTGTAATACAAAATTAAGTATAATTCTGGCGGTGTTCAAGATTTTGTCAAGGTAAGGTTTCATGAACATTGTTCATAGTGTGAATGAATCACAGGATGTTTTAAGTTGCCGGCAGTTCAAAATCCAGTTACTTCTGTTTAGTAAGTATTTAGTTTTGTAACTTCTACTTCCGAAACTCTATTGGAGCATTTACGAGCTTTTTTATGGAAGGAGGTGTCAACTGATGAAAAAAGGTCAAGTCAAGTGGTTTAACGATGCCAAGGGTTATGGTTTTATAGTCACTGATGAAGGACAAGACGTTTTTGTCCATTATTCTGAGATCCAAGGATTTGGACACAAAACACTTATGGAAGGACAGGAAGTTGAATTTGAGGTTTCGGAAACTGAAAAAGGTCTCCAAGCCAGAAATGTCGTCAGACTGTAAGGAAGGTGATATCTAGTAAGGGAACTCAATTTCCTAACTAACGCAATTACTCTAATTCTTATTAATAAACCGGCATACTATCGTAACTAAAATGTCGGTATGAAATGAAACAGTATCGCAAAGGGCAATTCTAGCAGAAAATGGTTACTGAAACCTGCGGAGAATTGCCCTTTCTATATTATTTTGTGAATAACGTTAACAGTAAATTTCCGTAATAAAATAGAGAGTTGGTTCTTTGCCCATAATCTTAATTGGCACCCCATATTAAAACTGTTGGAAAATTCAAAGATATATAATAATATAATATGTCCTCATCTCTGTGGCAAAACATTGAATTATGCCAAGCCAGTTTTTGTGCTATCGCGATGTTGGCACCAATACTGATGAAGGATAGAGAGATATAGGAATGAAGAAGGGATTATATAATTTCTGCGAAATTGAAGAGCGGTGGCGTCGTCATTGGTTGGAACAAAGAACTTTCCGTACAGATGAACCAGTCGCTACCGAATCCTCTGATAAACCTAAATGTTATGTTTTGGATATGTTTCCTTATCCAAGTGGGTCAGGCCTACATGTAGGTCATCCCAAAGGCTATATTGCAACTGATATCTATAGTCGTTACAAAAAAATGCGAGGTTTTAATGTCCTGCATCCGATGGGCTTTGACAGTTTTGGTCTGCCTGCCGAACAGTATGCGATCGAACATGGTGTCCATCCGGCAGTGGTGACTGAACAGAACATTGACACGATTCGTGAGCAACTCCAGTTTTTAGGTCTAGGCTACGATTGGGATCGCGAGATCGCAACATCGCGTGAAGATTATTATCGTTGGACTCAGTGGATGTTCAAAAAATTTTTTGAAAGCTGGTTTGATTCCAGTCTGCAGAAAGGACGACCAATTTCTGAATTAATAGAGGAGCTTGACAACGGAACTCGACAGCTATCTGATGCAGACAGAGAAGTTGCAGGCCCCAACCAAATGTGGGGAAACCTCACTAATTCGCAAAGATCCTCAGTGTTGAATAACTACAGAATCGCTTATCATAAAGAAGTAATAGTCAACTGGTGTCCGAAGCTTGGGACAGTGTTAGCAAACGAAGAAGTAACCAGTGACGGCAAAAGTGAACGTGGGAATTTCCTAGTTTATCAACGACCATTACGACAGTGGATGATGCGCATTACCGCTTACAGTGAAAGATTACTTAATGACCTCGATGTAGCAGAACTACCTGATGGTAAAGGCGGGACCTTTCAGCTTAATTGGCCAGAATCAATTAAGTTAATGCAGAGAAACTGGATCGGTCGCAGTCAAGGATCAGATGTTAAATTCGATGTTTTATATCCAGAAACAAATCAAATTGCAAACGTGCTGACAGTTTATACGACCCGACCCGACACTCTTTTTGGAGCTACCTTTATGGTTGTCGCACCCCAACATCTGATTGTCACGAAAGGATCATCCGAATACTTAGTGCCACCATCCTACGCCAATCAGGTGGAAACCTACATTGCTAAAGCGAAAAAAGAGGTACCAATTAATCACGATACAAAAGAAAAAACCGGCATTATAAGCGGGATTTATGCACGGAACCCGGTCAACGGTGAGAAATTACCAATATTTGTTGCTGATTACGTTAGCATGGACTACGGTTCAGGGGCGATTATGGCAGTACCCGCACACGATGAACGCGATTTTGAATTTGCCCAGAAATATGATCTGCCAATTACCAAAGTCGTTCAGGCTATAAAAGATAACGCCGAAGGATGTTTTACAGGTGAAGGAATCTCGATTAATTCGGGTGATGTCAGTGAAACCCCATTTGCAATTACAAGCTTAAGCACGCCAGAAGCCAAGGAAAAAATCACCAAGACGCTGGAAGAGCATGGTCAAGGGAAAACCACAGTCAATTATAAATTGCGAGATTGGATTTTTTCTCGCCAGCGCTATTGGGGAGAACCCTTTCCAATAGCAATTGGTCCTGATGGGGACACGATATCAGTGGATCCTCCGGTTATCCTGCCAGAGATGGAAAATTTCCGTCCAGAGACATCTGATGACCCAAATTCACCTGTTAGACCACCTCTTTCTCGCGCTGACAAATCGTGGAAGGAGATAGAAACAGATGGGAAGAAGTACAAACGTGAACTTAACGTGATGCCGCAATGGGCGGGATCATGTTGGTATTTCCTGCGGTTCATTGATCCCAAAAACGATCAAGCATTTTGTGATGACCAAAAAGAACGGTTTTTCATGCCAGTTGATCTTTATGTCGGTGGTGCTGAACACGCAGTCCTACACCTGCTCTATTCGCGTTTCTGGCATAAAGTGCTGTATGATCTTGGTCATGTTTCTGCTCCTGAACCATTTAAGAAACTATTCAACCAAGGGATGATCACGGCCGATGCATTTGCTAATAGCCAAGGTGTTTACATCGACATCCGTGAAGTTGAACTGCATGATGGTGAACCATACCATACCAAAACTGGAGAAAAACTAACACGGTTTAGTGGAAAAATGGGGAAGCGTTACAAGAACGGACTTCCACCAGAGGAAGTAGGCAAGGAATATGGTGTTGATACACTACGTCTATATGAAATGTATATGGGACCTCTGGAGACAAGTGCACCATGGAGTATGGAAGGAATACGTGGCATGCAGAGATTCCTACAGAGAGTATGGAGAAATTTCGTAACTGAAGATCGAACACCCAATTTGGTTGATGGTTTAACACCGGAACTTGAAAAGTTGCAACACAAAACAATTCTCAAAGTTACCGACGATCTGGAAAACCTGCGCTTTAATACAGCCATCGCCGCACTGATTGAGTTCAACAATGAACTTGTGCAGATGGAGAGTGTTCCGAAGGAAGTTGGGCGTGTTTTCCTGTTACTTCTCGCACCGTTCGCGCCACATATTGCTGAAGAGATTTGGGAAATTTGCCAATTCTCCGAGCATGAACTTTCAGATGAAAGGTTTCCAACCGGTGATCCAGAGAAAGCCAAGGACGACGAAATTACGATAGCAGTACAAATCCAAGGAAAAATGCGTGGTACAATCCAGGTTCCAGCCTCAGCAACGGATGAGGAGATGAAAATGGCAGCCAAATCAGATCCGAAAATCGCTAAACGTTTGGAGGGAAACGAAATCCGTCGTGTAATCATTGTCCCTCAACGTTTGATCAACTTTATCATTTAGTTTCACTACCGAACTAAACCAGTATAATAAAATATTGAAGGGATTTATGACTGAAAACCAAGCTGATCATGTATCAATCGTCCCTCTTGGCGGGCTAGGCGAATTTGGTATGAACATTATGGCCTATGAATGTGGCGACGATATCATTGTCATTGATTGTGGAATTATGTTCTCTGATGACTCCGCTCCTGGAGTGGATTTCATTATTCCTGACATCAGTTACTTAGTACAAAATGAACATAAGATTAGAGCTATTATTATCACCCACGCGCATGAGGATCACATGGGTGGTCTCTCTTTTTTTCTCGATCAGGTTAATGTTCCAGTTTACGGGACAGAACTCACGCTTGCATTTGCTAAAGAACGCCTGCGGGAAAATAAAGTGCTGTCCAAGTCGAATCTGAATGCAATTACACCAGATGACAGTTTGGAATTAGGTTGTTTCAAACTTGAATTCATTCATATGACACATAGTATACCATCTACCCTAGCAGTGGTGGTTCGTACTCCAGTAGGTGTGATTATTCACACCAGCGATTTTAAATTCGATCCGACTCCCGTCGATGATAAACCAAGCGAAATTCACAAACTCGCTGCACTGGGTGAAAAAGGAGTATCGCTCCTTCTATCAGATAGCACCAATGCGGACCGCCCTGGCGTAACACCGTCCGAACGCAGTATCTACTCTAATCTGGACAATATCTTTCAAAACGCGGAACAGCGACTGTTCATCTGCACGTTTGCCTCTAGCCTACATAGGATTCAGCAATTTATTGATCTAGCAGTTAAACACCGCCGTTTGATTGCGATTTCCGGACGATCAATGATCGGTAACATTAACACGGCTACTGAACTTGGTTACTTAGATCTGCCGCATGATTTATTGATTGATCTAAAGGATGCTAAAAGATTCGAACCAAATGAAACGATGACACTCTGTACTGGTAGCCAAGGTGAACCAAGATCGGCAATGTCTCTCATCTCAAGAGGAGATCACACATTGCTACACATTGATTCAGGTGATACCGTGCTAATATCTGCGCGACAAATCCCAGGAAATGAAAGGGAGATTCGAAAGATGATCGGTCATATCTTGCGACGCGGAGCACATGTGATACACGAACAAAATGACCATGTGCACGTCTCCGGACATGGAGCACGCGAAGACCTGAAATTAATGTTAACTCTGACCAAGCCAAAGTTCTTCATTCCAATTCATGGTGAGTACAGCAACCTGATTCAACATGCTGAACTGGCTGAATCTCTGGGTATTCCAAATCAAAATGTCACTGTCGCTGAAACTGGTGACTTAATTCTGCTTGGTGATGACGATTGTTACATTGATGGTAAAGTGCAGTCCGGAGTTGTTTTTGTCGATGGGAAATTGATGACAACTGAGGACATCGTTGTGCGTGATCGTTGTCAGTTGGCCACGAATGGAATGGTGATTCCAGTTGTTGTAATCAATCAAGAAACAGGTAAGATCCTTGGTACACCTGAGATTGTCTCACGTGGTTTTGTCCATATTGATGTGTCAGAGGGTCTAATCGCCGAAGCCAAAGAAGTTGTGGCTAAAGCAGTTGAAAGAGTTAACTTTGACTTGGAAGAAGAGATAGATCTAATCCGGGAAGAGATTCGATCAGAACTCAAGCGGTTTTTTCGAAGCCAAACAGCCCAAACTCCCATAATTTTGCCAGTTGTGATGTCAGTCCAGCCGGTTGTTGAAATACAATAAGTCACTTCTGTCAAAGTTTTCCTTTATTTACAATTAGGTTTTTATAGATCAAAATTAACTTTCCTGTTAACTTAACTGCCTATCTATACAATTTCTAGATCTACATTCGGGAGACATGTATGAGTTTGTCTTTGCTATACTGGTTATCCGCCACACTTTGCGCTATCCGATCAGGCACAGAATCCAGCCAGCCGTTACAAGGCACATCCCAACTAACACTTGAGGAGGATATCGCCTCCTATTTGGTATCGGGTGTTGATCGGTTCCTATTAGATCAACTCGACCAGTCGGTTGCGAAACGAGAGGAATATTGGAAACGGGATTTTTCGTCTCCCACAAACTATACTGCGTCAGTTGAACCAAATCGAATGCGGTTATCGCATATTCTCGGAATACGCGATAACCGCATTCGATTTAAAGGGTTAGAACTGGTTGCGACCACAGATCAGCCCGCTCTGGTGGGATGTGGGAACGGCTACAATATTTTTGCCGTACGTTGGCCAGTAATCCACACAATTCATGGTGAAGGGCTGCTATTGGTACCTTCAAGCAAACCAATAGCCGACATAATCGCCATCCCCGACGCAGATGTATTACCGGAACATATTACCGGGTTAATCGATGGAGTTCCAAGCCATTCACAATTTGCTAGACATCTTGTAGAAAGCGGTTGTCGGGTTGTCATACCAACGCTTATTTCGCGACAACCAAACGAAAATCATATTTCGAAGCGAGAATGGTTGTACCGTTCTGCGTTCGAACTGGGCCGACATCTAATTGGCTACGAATTACAGAAAATCTTTGCTGTCGTCGATTGGTTCTCTGCACAATCCCAGGATGATTCGAAGATCGGGATCATTGGATGGGGTGAAGGTGGTATGTTAGCATTGTACGCCGGTGCAATCGATACGCGTATTGATGCTATCTGCGTGAGTGGTTATTTCAATTCCCGCCAAAAGATTTGGAAAGAACCCCTTGAGCGCAACGTCTTTGGCTTACTCACTCAGTTTGGTGATGCCGAATTGGCCTCAATGATTGCGCCGCGGCATTTAGTTATTGAAGCTGCCAACTTTCCTGAAGTGCATGTGCCATCAGGGACAGGAGGGGCGGCTCCAGCAGATCTGGTGACGCCTCCGTTAGATCAAATTGAAACAGAGGTTGAACGCGCCAAGTCAATTGTCAACAAGCTCAATCCAAAACCCCAGATCAAACTTATTCAGACAGAGAACAACGTTTACGGAACTGTTGAGTCGCTACAATCGTTGTTGGATCTGTTGTCAGCACAGGCGACAGTGTCCCTTTCCGAAAACCGACCCGAGCATCTTGATGGAAAATTTCGACCTGATAAGCGAGAGGATCTCCAACTTGCAGAGATAGATCAGTATAACCAATGGTTGCTTGGTGAGAGTCCTTACACTCGACAAGAGTTTTTCTCGAAATTGGACATCAGTTCACTTGGAAGTTATCAGCAGACAATCGAGTGGTATCGCGACTTCTTTTCGCGTGAAGTAATTGGTCAATTTGATCTAGATCTACGCCCTTTCAATGCACGGTCGCGGCTGTCCTATCAAGGCCAAAATTGGCAAGGATACGAGGTTGTTCTAGATGTCTGGCCTGATGTTATAGCTTATGGGATTTTATTATTGCCAAACGACATTGAGGAGGGAGAAAGAAGACCAGTTGTCGTTTGCCAACACGGGTTGGAAGGCCGCCCACAGGACGTTATTCAGGGCGATCATGATGCCTACCACGACTTTGCCGCTAAACTGGCTGAACGCGGTTTTATCACTTTTGCACCGCAGAATCTGTACATCTTTACAGATCAATTCCGTACACTCCAACGCAAAGCCAACCCGATCCAGAAAACGCTCTTTTCAATCATGGTTCCACAGCATCAGCAGATAGTAAATTGGCTTCAATCCTTGCCTTATGTTGATCCAGACCGAATTGCGTTTTACGGATTAAGCTATGGTGGTAAAACGGCTATGCGTGTCCCACCGCTTGTCACGGATTACTGCCTTTCAATTTGTTCTGCCGATTTCAACGAGTGGGTCTGGAAAAACGCCTCAACACGAAGTAGCTACAGCTATGTGAATTCAGGTGAATATGAAATTTTCGAGTTTGATTTGGGGAGTACCTTCAATTATGCTGAGATGAGTTGGCTAATATGTCCACGACCATTTATGGTTGAACGGGGTCATTTTGACGGCGTTGCTCCAGATGAAACCGTTGCCTATGAATATGCTAAGGTCAAACGGCAATACGATCTACTTGGAATTGGTAACCGGACCGAGATGGAAGTCTTTAATGGCCCGCATACAATTAACGGAATTGGCACTTTTGAATTTCTTCACCGGCACCTCAACTGGCCATTGAGGGAGGATTAACAGCACCATCAAACCCTTGAAAATGTTTGATTGGTTGGATAGTCAGTTCTATTATGACTTTTTAACCTGCCCCAAGTTGCTGCCCGCTGAAATCTGGATTAGATGTGAGCGCAGCATGGAACTATTGAAGGCAGGACCTCATAACCGTGATCAGTGTAATTGCCAGAATTGCGAAGATAAACGATACTAAGGTCGTTGTCTGTGTCGGGTTGAAAAAGTCGTCATTTTCATGACCGCATCGAGTACAGTATCTATGTATCGATTGGACTATGGCTGAACACCTTGGACATTCTTTAGCCGTTGGCTTGAGCTTTCTAAAATTAATCATAGCCTTTCTACCTGAACCTGTCCCGACTCTATTAGGGGACGAATCTCATCTAGAATAAGTTTACGAGCCTCCCTTACAACATCGGCACGAACTTTTCCCAGGCTTTGTCTTTCCTTTTCTACACGATTTTTCATCCAATCCGTCATATTGCTGAGAAATTTATCTCTGATTGCCTCGTCCATGCCCTTAATTGCCACGGCTAAATTATCCCGAACGGATGGTAAATTCAAGATATGCTTTTGGACGCTTATGTCATCAATTAGTACAACGTCTTCAAACGTAAACATGGCCTCCCTGACCGCGTCAGCCTGCTCTACATTTTCAAGACTCTTCAAAATATCCTCGACTGCATCATCACCCGTATGAGCTAGCATCTTGGCTAGTGCCACCGACCCATCAATACTTTCCTGAGGACGGCGGTTTGACATAATCTGATCCAAACAGCTTTGCAAAGAAATCTGAATTTCATTAAGGAGTGCTTCAACCGTATTCTGATTCATCGTTTCCATCGTCGCAATACGTTGGGCAATAACATTTCGCTTTTCTGTCGGAAACTGAACTAGTACATCTGATGCTCTATTCGGAATCATGTATGTAAGAATGAGTGCTATTGTTTGTGGAGTTTCCGGAGAAATTGTAGCATAGACTTCGTCATCCATGGCCGAATCAAACATATGGTGTCACCCCTTTACTTGAGACATATGAAATTTTACACTATGGTGCTGATCTCGTCACGCATAATGTAGGGTATCATACCCGAAACTGTTGAATCCGGTTTTCTGTTTCCGTTTCCACTGCTGGTAAACTGCGGGTCATCCAAAACCGTTCACTCCGAAGCAAGGCCATATATTTAATAATTAATAACCCAAGTTGCTACCTGACCTAAATAAACCGGGATTTTACCAGCGGAATTAGGGGGATTTGGTCAAAAGTCAGACTTTATTCATTATCGTGGATGTGACTTCAAAAAAACGTGCCTCCTGATCCGCCTGCTATTTCAGGTCGCAACTTGGATTTAATAATGTGACGGTGTAGTTTTATTGGTACTTATTTATAAGGAGCTATCCTTTCACCATATATGGTTAACCTTGCTATTCATCTGGGTCACTTGCCTCCAATCTGCAGTTATCCCCAATGATGCTTCTCTCACGCAATCCTACGCAGAGCAGATACAACCAGATCAGAAAGATCAAACCAAACTGAAACCCGCTTTCGAAGACTTAAAGTCCAAGCAAGAAGTAGATCCGTGGAAACCGGGCAAACCTGTACCCAAGAAAGACGAAAAAGATAAACCGGATCATCGACTTCAAGCACTTTCCCCTTACTTAGACTCGTTGAGGCTGTGGAAAAGCCCACCTAGATTGATTGATCCCAAAGAGATTCTTGAACGGCGCGATGAGACAGAAAAGAAAGAAAGAGGTATAAGCTTACCACTGAATTCTAATCTCAAAATTACCGGCCACAAATCGGTGACTGTAGAACTCAATAAAACTCACTACTTCGGTCAGACAGACGTTAATCGCTTCTACACTGGGAGATCTCTTGGTGGCTATAGTTCCGGACTGGATTTAGGGCTGAGTTCGTCATACAGCGATTATGATTCATATGGTGGCGGTTTTGGAGGAGGTTATGGCGGTGGAGGTTATGGCGGTGG
>DTUY01000212.1:32673-68218 GCA_012963885.1 Candidatus Poribacteria bacterium
GGAGGTTATGGCGGTGGAGGTTATGGCGGTGGGGGTTATGGCAGTGGAGGGTTCTCAATGTCACGGTATGGCGGAGCACCGAGAGCAAGCGGCATCAACATTCGGCAAACGCTTCAAGTTGGTTTGAATGGTCGAGTTGGTGAACGCACTCACGTCGAGGTTAATTACAGTGATTCCGATAGTGGAGGTGGTTTCGGTAGTGGGTACGGCGGCGGGTACGGAGGAGCCAAGCAGCAGAAAATTCGCGTCTGGTATGAAGGTAAAGCAGATAGTATGTTGAAACGGATTGGGTTCGGCGATATAACCTTAAATTTACCAAATACCCGTTTTTTGAACATTAACCGAAACCTCTTTGGTCTTGAGGCAATAGCTGAAATAGCAGGAGCGAAAGTAACGGCTTTCGGATCTCGATCCAAGGGGATTTCTGATAAACGCCGCTTTCGTGGTGAGTCGCGCCGTGCTGGTTATGGTCGAGGTCAACAGATTGCAGATGCGAATTACGTCAAAGAAAGATTCTATTTCATTCAACTTGATGATGATGAAATGCTTCACGATGCCTATTTGCCGATTGCTCGTGGGAGTGAACAGATCTATATCGATGATGGAGTTGCGAGTAACAATCAAGGCGGACAAAGAACCGTTCAAGGATATTTCAATTTGCAGTATCCAGGACAAGACTACAACATCAACTATGTAACTGGTGAGATCGAATTTTTAGTACCAATCTCAGCCAGTTACAAGATTGTTGTTGTCTACAAGTATTTGGGTACTGGCGGTGGAACAGTAGGAAATCCAGAATCGGTGTTTGTTGATGATAACGGTGGTGGATCAATCAACGAAGAAGAAAAAGAAATTGGTTATGTAACCATAAAGGACAAAAGTCTTCGAGGAACGGAATCACGCCGAGTTTATAATCTTGGAAATCGCAACATTAACCCTCGCGATTTCCAACTAACTATTTGGCGTCAAGGTGCGGGTGAGTCCTTCACCATAGGTCAAAGAGATGTACCTTATATCCAAATTTTTGGACTTGACCAAGATGGAGATGGTGCTGTCGATCCTGATTTTATTGATTTTGATCGTGGCGTTCTGACTTTCCCTACCTTTCGTCCGTTCATGATAGAAGATCCTGAAAGCTCTTTCTACCAATACAGGGATCAACTTAACAATGGAGAGATTTACCTAGAAAATCCAAGATCAGCAGATCAGATTTATACGATTCAAGCGGATTATGCCTATCAGTCTAATAGCTATAATGTTGGACTCTTTGTCATTCCAAATAGCGAAACTGTCCGTCTCAATGGACGAAAGTTGCAGCGTGACATTGATTATACGATGATTTATGAAGTAGGCACGCTGAGATTTTTTCGTCAACTCGATGAATACGATGAAATTGAGGTTGAGTTTGAACGATCGCCGTTCGGAGGAGCATTGCAACAAACGGTAATGGGCCTTTGGCTGGAGTACAATTATGAACCGAAAGCAAAATCTGAGGAGCAGAAAAAAACAGGAAGATTCGATCGGCTAATGGGAAGTAGCAGTTCCAGACTTAACCGATCTACCAATAGTAGTTTCGGTGGAGGATCTAGTGGATTCGGAGGTAGATCTTTTGGTGGAGGCGGCTTCGGCGGCGGATATAGCGGCGGATATGGAGGGGGATACGGTGGTTTGGGAAGCTTAGGAGGAAGGTCTCGACGTGGCCTCTACGGCGGCAGTTCAACTTACTTTAATCCTGTCTTCAAAAAAGGGTTTAACTTCTCAACAGGTTACATTCTGAACACTGGCCAGAAACCTCTTCAGATCCCAAGTCCAAATGAAGCGCCAAGTCGCCTACAAGCTTTCAACATTAATACAAGCTTGGGACACAGTTTTAATATTGCCTGGCTGATTAACCCCATACCGTTGATCCAGATAGAGAATTTCCCGTTTTCCGTTGACTTTAGTGGTGAAGCCGCTTTCTCACACAATAATCCGAATAGTGTTGGAGCGGCTTTAATTGACAGTATGGAAGGTGCTCGTGAAGCATCCAGTGTTCCCACTTTTAAGCATAACTGGCGACCCACGAGTATACCAAGCACCAATAATAATGAGAGAGAAGCAATACTACCGATCCCGAATTCGGAAAACCGTGCGGTTTTCCGAATTCTGCCAAAGGATGATGAGGATTCAAAAGCAATCGGCAACTATATGCGGAACCAGTACATACCAGCCTCAATAATTAATCCACTTGCTAGATCTACCGAAGAACGCCTGATTATGGAAATTGGCTATGATCTCACAGATGTAATTGAGGAATGGGGTGGATTCTCATACGGGCTATCATCGTCCGGATCTGATTTGTCAGATCGTGAGTCTATAGAATTGTGGTTTCGCGTGCTGGGAGAAGATGCCATCACATTACACATTGATATTGGCATGGTGAGTGAAGACTCAGATATTGATATGAGACTAGACAGCGAGGACTTGCCCAAGACCCTTGAGGATATAAATGGTGACGGTAAGATCGATACTCTGGATCTAGACTTAGAGAATTTACCGGATTCGTACAAGTATAGTGCTAATGGATCACTAGATACGGGTGAAGACAAAGGATGGGACTACAATAGCACTCTCCAAAATTTAAGGATCGGTGCTGATAATAAAGTGCTCGACACGGAGGATTTAAACGGTGATGGAGTTCTTGATACAATCGACTCGTATCTTGGTATTTCTATTCCATTGAACAATATTCCGGCGGAGTGGGTGAAGAAGGAAAACAAAAATGGATGGACTTTTCTCAGCATTCCCTTAACCGAAGCATTTCCATATGGAGATCGAATTCCTAACCTTGGCTATGTGCAGCATTTGCGATTCTGGCTGCAAAAGAACCAGCTAGGTGCTGTCAACGGGGTCTTTGAATGGTCCACTATTGAAATTGTAGGAAATCAGTGGGAGCAGGGAATCGTAACCAAAAATGGCGTAGTTGTCCTCGATACCGACGAGAAATTTGCAGTCGGAACGAAAGATAACTACAACTTCGATGACTATAGAAAAGCTCATAGCCTAATCAAAAATGACAACCTCTTCAAAAAGCTACATCCCTACACTGACATCGCATTCGGCTTAGATTATTCAGAACAAAAGGAGCAGACATTAATTCTAAAGTATGATCTGGATCCAACATCATTTGGCATCACCACCAGACAGTTGAGAGGTGTGCAACAAGGAGAAGGCCAGAACTTTTCAAAGCACAATAAGATTCGGTTCTGGTTGCATGGTGATAAGAGTTATGCAACTTTTGTTCTGAGGCTAGCTTCATCAATGCGAACAGGTTACCGTTCTTCCTATTATTATTCGTCAAATGATCCTTTTTCTGATCCAACGGATCAAAAAAAGGATGATGTCAATGTATTTGAGAATCTGAAAGATTTTTACGAGTACACGCGTATCATTGATTTTGACGGATGGAAACTAATTGAGATTGATCTATCTGATAAAAAAAGGAACGAGTCTCCAGATTTAGTGGATACAAAATCGTATGTCATCAATCTAAGCCAAATCAATCCGAATCAGCAGCTGGATCCCTCGGTTTCAGAAGAACCGGACGGACATCCTGACGAACTGTTAATTCGTGGCACGAATAGCTCGAATCTTTCGATCAAGAACATCGGTGGCATGCTGCTGGGAATCCGGAATGAGAATGGTTCAGACATCAGTGGAGAATTATGGGTAAATGATATTCATCTAAGTGAGCCTTTGGTGAGATCTGGCTGGGCTCGACGCGGAAATGTATCCATAGAACTAGGAAACCTGCTTCGCGTAAAAGGTGGCTTCGCCAGTCAAGATAAGGATTTCGAAAGTTCTACTGGAGAAACTGGAAGACAGCGGCGACAAGATCGCGGTTTCAGCACGACAAACAATGATTTTAACATCGAGGCCGACCTCAACCTATTTAGTTGGTTGCCAATCCAATACTCGGTTAAAGAACAAGAATCCGAGACTGAGAGTCGACGAGGAACAATTAGTTCGTATCAAAGTGGAAAGAGTCGAACCGATAATCGGGATTTCTCAGCACAGTTTAACCTTCGTCCGTTACCAACACTTGGGTTTGCCTACAACCACCAAGATTTTTGGAATGAACGACAAGGCAACCAACTAAGTGATCTGTATACAGGTAACATGCGTTATAGTTTGGGACAGAAATTCAGTTTCGACCTACAATACCGACACGAGGATGTTGAAGTTGATTCATCAACGGCAACAGGCGCATCAAGTAGGAGTAATTATGGCGGATACGGGGGTTCTTATGGCCGAAATCGTGACGAAAAAGTGGATAGCGGATCAATCTCATTCAACTTTCAGCCGTTTGCCAGTTTTGGGCTCAATCCGCGATATGATGTGCAGCGTGAACTCGAACGGAGAGAAGATGGTACACCGTTGGCGAACCAAGTGACTTCCACCAATGAAAAGGAAGTAGAAGACAAATCAGAATTCACATTGGCATCCCGAGAACACCGAGTTTCACTTAACCCACGTTTGAATAAGGATTTTTTCGGTATCCGCCCAACTATCTCCAATCGTGTCAGTTTGCGTGAAAACTGGTTTAACGATACCAAGGATGCTTCAGTCAATGCGAACATCCGGTTGGGACTCAGTCTCCGCTTGAAATCATGGTTCAGTTGGTTGTTCCGAGATAAAGTTAGCGAGTCAACCTTGGCTGAGATCAAGCCGACAACTGAAGACTCTAGAATGCGATCTTCAGCGAAAAAAGATAGCTTTGATGTAGAAACGAATATTGAAGGCAGACGACAGCGTGAAATTGAGCGCTTGGAACGGATGGGCATCGATGCTTCCCAGATTGATCAAGCCGAAAGCATGAAAGGAGATTGGATTAGCCGCGACAAGGCGGAAATCGAACGGAAGATAAAACAAAGAGAAGGTTTAACTAGGAGGGAAGAAGCAGGATTGCTACAACGTAGTGTGGAAAGTTTAGCGGTCAATGCCGATATGACTTATAACACCCAAGACTCGTTACGAAGGCTTGACCCCGGCACCAAAATATCGGAAATTTTTCAAATTGAAGATGAAGATGAACGGCGTACTCAATCTCGTAAAGGAACACGATATAGCTTTCGTACTTCAATGGATCCATGGAAATGGGCCTCTATCGGTGGAAACGCATCATACAACAACAATTTTACCAAGTCCAGGAGCACTTCCTCCCGATCAAAATCAACCAGCTATGAAGGGGATCTGAAAATATTCAATTCCAAAAACACCTCAAGTTTTCAAATCAGGTATCGCCACATGATGCGCGACCAAAGCAATATTAACACTCAAATTGGTGAAAGCTTATCCCACGAACCTTCAGCTAGCTGGACACAAACTTGGAGCGGCGGAACACGTACTGCCTTTGGAGTACGAACTACGCTAAGGAACCGAGAGCGTGCTGGTATCCAAAGTTTTTCTTTTGTCGTTACACCAAATTTCAGTATTGATTACAAAGTTAGAATTGAAGGTGGAATAAAAATCCCCTTTCGTCGACGGAGAATTGTATTAGAGCATGATCTTGATTTAAGCAATACCTTCTCAACAGTAATTCGTCGTGAAAAGTTCGGTGCCAACCGAGAAGAAAAATCGGAGCGATACGAAACAACTCTGCGCACAAGATATAATCTGAGCAAACGCCTGACAGCCAACATAAACTTGGGGCTTAGCTACAATCAAGATCGGGTTGAAGAAGGTCGGGACTATCTTTCGATTGCCAGTTCTTTTACAGTCAGAGGGGAATTTTGAGGAGTCACAGCAAAATGTCGTTGATTAATCCTCAACTTCCCATTCGTTAAGGCCAATAGGTAAGGGGACAGGTCGTTCAACAGTACTTTCAATTTCAACATGTTGATTCATCTGAGAAGATTTATCAAAAGCCAACATAACTTCCAATACATGGTAAGCGAGATCAGCGTTAACACGGTGTGGCCGATCATTTCTAATCGCTCGTACCATGTCAATCAAACCAATTATACGAGCGTTATGGGGAAACTCCAGTGGCACTTCATCCCAATTTCCTCTGGCCTTGGCCACTTGTACCGAGCCCCCAAATCCGTTGGGATCGGGAACTCTCATCGACCCATCCGTACCATAAAGTTCAATGCAGGGCAACCCATGATTCCACATGTCAAAACTCATAATCGTGGTGATAATGGTTCCGTTAACGAATTCCAAGACGCCTGTCAAATGCGTTGTCGTATGAACAGGAATCCTTAAGCCATAAGCTTTTTCACTGGTAGCAATCCGTTCTTCAAAAGCTTTTGTTGTCACGGCAGCCACACGCTTTACTGACCCTAAGATGTTTACTAATGCTGTGATGTAGTATGGCCCCATATCCATCATTGGCCCACCACCAATATCATAATAAAATGCTGGATTTGAGTGCCAATTTTCATGGCCATGACCACACATGAAAGCAGACCCAGCGACCGGCCGACCAATTGCATTAGCATCAAGCTGTTTTCGTGCGGTTTGGATTCCAGCCCCTAGGAAAGTGTCTGGTGCACAACCAACACGCAATTTTTTTTTCGTAGCAGTTTCCTTCAATTTACACCCACTGTCAATATCGACAGCAAATGGTTTTTCACTGTAAGTGTGCTTATTTGCTTTAAGAGCTTTCAACCCGATTTCGACATGGGCTTTCGGAACGGTTAAGTTCACAACAAGCTCAATCTCCAGATCAGCCAAAAGTTGATCAACGCTTGCAGCCTGACAGCCAAACCTATCTGCTTGCCTGTTGGCTGCTTTCATGTTGATATCAGCACAGGTCTTAATCTCAAGAGCGTCAGTCTTCCTTGCGCCTTCGAAGTAAGCCCCGCTAATGTTACCACATCCGATGATGCCTAATTTCATTTTATCCAACATTAAATTTCCTTTCTGTATTTCTTGTCATAGAAGAATGTCTAATAAGCGCAAACATAGGACATTTACCCGATAGGAACGCTAATTAGGAGTCAGCCAAATTCCCCTATGAATTGAGCCGAGCAGCCGGCCATATGGCAGAGTTAAGTGCATCTGAGCTTTGATAGTAAATGCTTTTCAGATAAGGAGATACCCAAGCAGCTAGTGCCGTGTATTCCTGTATGCGTGTATCGTCTGTATTGTGGTATTGACCGTGCCGGATATCATTGGGATTCGGATTTTGATCGTTCACATAGATCGAAACCCAATTATCTAGAACAACAACTATATCCCACTGAAGTTTGCCTAAATCGAGAGACTTATCACCAATATTCACTTCTTTCACCATGATGTTTTCTATTAATCAAAAATAATAACTTGTACAACTTTCATTTTACAAGAAATCTGGGATATCCACTTTGACCTCGCGCCCAAGATCGGTCGATTGATAGATGGCATCAAAGATCAGGTTGGTATAAAGAAAAGTATCAGCAGGTATCGGTGATGACAACTCGTTTTCAATAGCGTTAACAAATTGTTTAATCTCATAGTTGATATCGATGGAACCTTCTGGTAGATCTGCTGGTGTGAACTCAGTGAGATCGTTATATCCACCATGCATCAGACGTAATTTCGGATTAGAAAACGGATAGATCTCGGCACTGCCGCGATTGCCTGCGATTCGCATCTGCCATTGTTCTCTGAAATTAATCGCCCATGAATGCGCGAAAAAGAGCGTAATTCCTCCCTCAAAACGAACCAGTGCGGTTCCGAAATCTTCAACGTTAAATTGATCTGGATCCCAATTCCCATCCGTAGAGTGACCGAATATATTGGCAGAAGATCCTGCGACTGAAACAGGTTTAGGATGATTCATCAAATACAAAACGGTATCAAGCGTATAAACGCCATTGTCCATAAAAGCTCCTCCACCAGCTGTTTCCTTTTGGATAAAGGTTCGTCCAGGGATTCCACGATGTTGCCAGCCAATGGCCTCAGCATAATATATATCTCCGAGTTTACTGTTATCGATAAAAGCTTTTGCAGCTAGCACCTCGGGCATAAACCGCCATTTCATCCCAACCATCAGGATCTTATTGCTTTGACTGCTAGCTTTTGCCATTTGAATTGCTTCGTCAGCCGTTGCCGCCATCGGTTTTTCAACTAAGACATGTTTGCCAGCATGGAGAGCATCGATGCTCGGTTGAGAGTGGGCTTTGGTATAGGTACAAACGCTAATGGCATCAATTTGATCCAACTTTAGCATCTGTTGATAATCGGAAAATGCGTGTTTTACACCCCATTGATTAGCTGCAGATCTAGCCCGATCATAATCGATATCCGCTACGGCTACAATTTCGGCGAGGTCTGATAATTGCATATAGCCATTTGCGTGTGCACGCGAGATGCCTCCTGCACCGATAATGCCAATACCTATCATAAATCTTCCCTTTCTAATCTATTTCTTAATCGTAATTATTTTCCAACAGCCATAGTTTTTGGGGCCATGGTATGAACCTAGCCTACTGTTTCAAGAATAATATATCTAATCAAGTTTAGAAATATTATTATCAGCAATTTCCCATAAATAGAGGGTGGCAAGTGATCTAAAAGGTCTCCACTTTTCTGCTATGTCAAGCATGTCGTCCATCGTCGGTTGATGATCAAGATGACACAAAACCTGCAACGCTTTTCTTACTCCCAGATCACCAATGGGGAAAACATCAGGTCTCTTCAAGGAGAAAATGAGAAACATGTCTACAGTCCATTGACCAATGCCCTTAACGGTTTTTAAAACCAGACCGATTTCTTCATTACTCATACACACAAACCTATCCCACTCAATTTCACCGTTGATCCACTTGCGGGATAATCCCTGAATATAGGTAGCTTTGCGCTCAGACAATCCAACACTTCTTAAGGTGTGCAGAGGTGTTTGATAAACATTCTGGGGATCGATACTACTACTATGAGGATATAAGTCCCTGAATCGCTGATAGATGGTATTGGCGACCTTGCCGCTCAGTTGCTGATAGATAATTGATTTTACCAACGATTCGTAATAGTTGGAATTCCCGTTAAGGCTAAGCACACCAAAGTAGTCGATTAACTGCTTCATGTCCGGATCAATTCCAGACAGATATTGGATTCCTTCCTTAATATCCATCGCCGTAAATTCGGAGTTCATAGTTACTTGTTGTGATAATTACAGAATCCTTCTCTTCAGTCTCCATTTTACAACATGAATTAAAATGGAACCAAATCATAATTCTCGTTTTGCTGATAATGTAAAGCAATTATGCTAAAATACGATATTGAATTAAAAATAAAGATGCAACTTATAAACAACATTTTCTGGGTTTTCTATCTACCTACTTAACTGATGCAACAAGACAATCGAGATCTGACCACAGGAAAGATTACACAAAACCTGGTCTATCTGGCAATCCCAATTCTAATGACTTACATCTTGCAGGATGCCTTTGAAGTAATTGACATGATTTTTATCGGGCAGTTGGGTTCACCAAAATTGGCTGCCGTGGCAATGAGTGGGAACATCCTTCGCTTAGTTACCGTTATCGGTCTTGGCATTTCGACGGGGGCCACGGTGGTAGTTTCCCAATCGATTGGTGCTAAGAAACAAGCGGAAGGAGAAAATATTGCCTTGCAATCGCTGCTACTTTCTGTTTTTTTTTCCGTTGGCATCTGCGGGATCGGCTACCCGCTATCTGCATTTTCGCTAAGAATACTGGGTGCGGCACCAGAAATTGTACTGCTAGGTGTGCCTTACATGCAAATTACCTTCCTCGGTTTGATTATGAGGTTCCTATCAATGACACTGAATTCAATATATCGAGGGGCTGGCGATGCGGTAACACCGATGCTAGTTCTCATTTTTGCCACAGTGCTGAACATCATACTTGATTGGTTACTGATATTTGGCAAATTAGGATTTCCAGAACTTGGAATCGTGGGGTCAGCCTATGCCACCGTGATTGGACGAAGTGCCAGTGTATTGATCATGCTCTACATCTGCTTTAGGAGTAGGGGAGCTATCTCGTTAAAACATGCGGATTGGCGTATCAATTTATCGGAAATGGGAAAAATCCTGAAGTTGGGAATTTTCAGCGCCATGCAAGGATTCTGGCGACATTTGTCTCGTCTCGGTTTTTTGCGGGTGGTTGCCAGTTATGGTACTAATGCAGTGGCCGCTTATGCTATCTGCATGCGTCTCCGTGTACTGGTAATGACTCCTGGGTTTGCCATTGCTGGTGCTGTTTCACCCATGGTTGGACAAAACTTGGGTGCTCGCCTTGTTCACCGAGCCAGGAAATCAGCCCAAGTTGGTAACTGGCTAGCCATCTTTGTCATGATCGGTATTGGATTTCCATTTCTATTTTTTCCTGAATTCTTTGTCAGTATATTTACTCAGGATCAAGCAGTTATTCGGATAGCTAACGTCTATTTGCGTTACTTGTCCCCAACTTTTGGCTTTATCGCTATGTCCCTGGTACTAGGCCGAGCAATGACAGGATCAGGTGATACTCTTTCCCCAATGGCCATCACATTAGTTTCCCAATGTGGCATCGGACTGATGCTGGTTATCGTGCTATCTCACACCATCAATATTATCGGAATATGGCTTGGCATTGCACTATCAAATGTTGTGCAGGGAATACTAATGTGGATTAGATACAAACGATCTGAGTGGGAAACAGAACAGTAGTAATGATACTGTACTTCCCAAAGGGATTAACAAGAATGAGTTTTTATAGAAATCCAGATGTTTTAAGCAATAGAAGCAAAGTCACAAGTTTTGACTTTCGCGAAAAATGTTAAGAATCACACTCCCAAAATCAATGGCAACCGTCATAGCGGCGATCATAGCCAGACATCTGAACATGAGGATCCTACCGATGGTCGAAGGCGGCTTGGTTAATTGCATGCTGAAGCAACTAATATCACCAAAAGTGCCTGCTTTTCCCCCTTATAAGCTGCACCATACACACGAAAGCAATCTTCAACTAAAGAGATATCATGCCGTTTCGTTAGCTCTAAAATAACGTCCATATCAGCTGGGGCACTTTATGTAATGAACGATAATTAAGACTTTAGTTTGGGATGAGATCCGCCTCTCAATATTTTCTGGGTCCACACAGCCAGTAAAAGGATCAATATCGAAAAAACCAGCATCATTTGGTATGATAGAATTGGTACGCAGATCCCCAGAAGGTAATAGAGATAATATCATACCTGCTTGGGAAGGATAAGACTCCGCAGACCAATACTAATTTGGAATTCATCAACTCAATTATGCTTGATTACAGGGTTAACACTGGACGGCGTTTGGATTACCATTATTTGGTTAATGCTACAATGTTGTATGAAAATCTGAGGGGTTTCATGCTGTTGAGGTTAATTGGCACGATGCAACTGCTTATGCTAAATGGGCAAGGAAAAGGTTACCGACTGAAGCAGAGTGAGAATATGCTAAAGGTAGATGGGATGATAAATATGATGAACGAAATCAACTTGCACCAGTTAGGAGGTTTTAAACTAAGTAGATATGGTTTAATTTGATATGTCTGGTCTTTACCCCCTCCGGATTTCGCTGTATGTCAGGATTAGAGTAATTATCCCTGTCCACATGTAACATGGTCTTAACCACTTATACGTAATATATATTAAAAACACAGAAAGAATTATTAATATGGCTCGGGCATTTTTGTTATTATTATTGCCTGTCAAACAGTAAAAGGAAAATGGCGATGTCTACCCCGATTTTGAAGCAAGTCGCGCCTCTGAAAGCAAACCAGATTTCCCAATTCAAGCGCGAGGGATTCCTGGTACTCCCAGCAGTACTCGATCCGGCGCTCTGCCGTCAAGGGCGTGACGAAATGTGGGAGTCGATTCAGACTCACCTTCCCCGTATGAAAAGGGGAGAACCCTCCACGTGGAACTCCATCACTGAGGAGGAGAGCGCCAAATTAAAGGCGCAGAGGCCCCTTGGTGGAGGGGACCCGTATTTCAGTGGCAGTGGACACCGTTTCACAGTCCGAAATGGGGCCGAAGAACTCATGCTCAACCTAGGTCCCCGAGCATTGTGGCCAGTCGCTGAGCAACTTCTTGGGCAGGGGACGCTGGTTTGGCCCGCTGGGCTTGACGAGTCGGGGGCCACGATAGGCCCCTGCTTCATGTGCGACGATGCAGTGGGAGGTCTTGTTTCCCACGTGGGGCACGAGATGGGCTGGCCATTGAAGGGGACCTTCTCGACGGAATGGGATCTGCGGTTACCCAAGACCGGACCAGTGTGGCTCAATGGGCAAGGGACTCGTGGATTATATTGCACTCTACCGAAAAGCCCGTCCTCTGGGCCCGATTACCGCAGCGCCCACTCCGACGGTGCGTGCTACGGACGATGGCGGCTACAGATGTCAGCATACATCGACGACGTACCGCCTAACTCCGGCGGCTTTACCGTGTGGCCTGGAAGCCACATGCGGATCTGGAAGGAGCAGTGGAAGGCCTTCCAAGCAGGTGAGAAGCACACAGACAAACATCTAGCAGTGCGCAATGCGGGAGGTTATACCGATCCCGTCATTGCGCAGATCAAGATCGATACCCAACCGTTTGATTGCCACGGCCCTGCTGGTACCGTGGTATTGTGGCACACCAAAATCCTGCACATTGCGGGGCAGAACGCTTCCTCTGACGTCATCCGCCAGGCGACAATCTATGGTTTCCTCAAAACGCCCGCGGCTCTCTCCGATGCACTGGCGATGGACAACACAAACGGCGACATATGGCGGGATTGGTCCGAGGAAGTGCGTACATCCCCTTTGACGACACCCGAATAAAGGCAGGAAATAAGGATCATGCCTTGGAAAGAAGCCTGGACGACCTGCTGGAACACTTGACACACGCATATGCCTGTGCAGACAATACGTCGGTACGATTGTCTGGCAAAGCCAAGCTTTACGCGATCTACTTGCGGCCGGAGTGAGGGAAAATGACAAGCGCTGAAAGCGCATCCGACGATCCTAATGTTCGTGGTAGTCGTCTCGATTAGTACCATCCCTTGGGGCCGGTGTGATCTTCGAGAAACAACTATTCCAAGAATCATTATTCCTCTTGCTGAGGATTGTATTATGGAATGCTTAAAGTACAATAGAAGCAAACTAAGAATGAATAGAATCTTAGAAGCACATCCTAGTTTTAGAACACAGTTAGTGTAGTCTATGTGTGCGTATAATCCATTAAATCAAGAGATGCCATGCTGAAGCGACAAACATTTCTCATTATTTCAATCACCATCACCATTTGGGCTTGTAATCAAGGTGTTAATTACAATTTTGAGTCCCCAGAGATTAATCCAAATGAGGATAACTTAATCTTGATTGAATTAAGAAACTCTGACACTTATGAATACAAGACAGGAATTTCTGGCGATGAGGAAGGGGCATTAATAAAGAAACAAGCCAAACACTATGAAGTCAGTGAAATTGTCAGAGATTCAACTACACAGTGGGAAGCAGTATATAGATATAAAGCGCAGGGAAATTACGTTGGAAGTGATGAGATAGAAATTGAAACTCATCGAGGGTCTGATGGAGCTAGCCCTCCAACAAAAATAGAAATAATCAAAATTAAATTTACGATAACCAAGCAGTGATGAAATTCAATAATGTACAAATATCAGTCCTACCATTCAAGCAGAGAATAAGCACTATCTAGCAGTTATTCTTTTAATTCTTTCAGTATCTAGTTGAAAATCAGATAAAGTCTCGAAAGATCTCGTCTGCAACTCCTCCATCTTTTATTGATTCTTAAGGTTAATGTAGATTTTCTACCTGTTCTATGTTGATTGATGCAAATGCCAAACAGCACAAGTGGAACTAAAACATGATTTCTATGAATAAATCAAGTTGAATTTACATTCGTCATTGCAAACTAATCATTGCTTCTAAAGCATAATGATCGCTAAGATAAACTTCATCATTTTCATTTGTATAGTTTTTACACCTTGAAATATTAACAGGTTTATTTAAAAACAACTTTGTGCCATAGACCACTTCAATATCAGATGAAATGAATATATGATCTAGTTGACTATCCTCTTCTTCATTTTTATCAAATTTATGAAGGAGAGGTAAATCAAATTTATCAAATAGTTGAAATTTTGCTTTATAAATGAGTGGATTATTTGATCTATCCCAACTGACATTTTGGTTTTCATAATCAATTTCACAAAAGTTTGAATGTAAAGAAGAAATAAAAGGATGCCACAGTTTGATAATTGGATCATAAGTCTGGTTGATATAACGCAAATCTTTGCCCACATTGAGATCACACCCTAAAACAACAGTTTTATTTCTAAATTTATTTAGGATTGCCCCTATTACCTTCAATTGAGAAACGTGGATAGAATTAACTTTTTTTGAATTGCTATAACTGGTATGTGTATTAAGCACTATCAATTCGTTTCTATTAAATAAAATTTTAATGCCAAGCATTCCTCTTTTAAGCATGTACGTATCTCTATTAAACGGAATAAAAAATTCGTGTTCAATATCCTCACTAGTAACAATCATTAATCCACTCTTATTTACCTTGTGTTTTGTAAAACTATATTTGTGTTTTTTAGCCCATAATTTATATACAGAGTATGAACTCCTAAAGACCTCCTGAAGAATCAAAATAAAAGGTCTTTTTAATTTTTTTTCTATTTCATTTAATTGTTCATTCAATCTAGATTTGTTGCAAGGTACTATTGTTATCGGAAGGATTGGGAATTGAGCGAGACCTGCATTATAAGTAATTACTTGTATTTTATTTAATGTATTAGCATAGATTAATCCATTACAAAAAAACATGACCGGAATGGCAAATCTCAAGAGTGTTAATATTTTTACAAGAATATGATTTATAAAGGAAGAATTCATTATAACACCCAGTTTTGCATATTATGTGAAAATCAAATCACAGTTTAAATCTATTCCTTTGTATTCTCTACCAAGTTCATATTAATCCATGCAAATACAAAAACCAACATCAATCCTGAAGAAAATCTAATACAATGCCTAAAACTCTGAACATTCAAAATAGGAGACTATCAGGATGTATCAGGTAATTTTATCTATAATATATTAGGCGGACTCCCTGATAGAATCATACTCTCCTCTTGTTAGTCTCTTCAAATTAGATGTTCAAAGGAAGGTTTTATTTTGAGGTTTTTTAAATAGTAAGGTAACCACAGGAAGGAAAATTTAAGGGGTAAAACTTCCTATAAGATAATACAATAGAGATCTTTGCCCCTTTTGTTTTGCGTATATTCAGCCAGTAGTCAGACAGCCATCGAAAAACGAAGATTACAAGTAGAGGAAGCACAACGAAACTCGACCGTTACCAGAAAGGTTACGAGCGTTCTTTTGGAGAACTAATATTTTCGATCCTCTCGATTCTTTATCGTCCCCCAGAACGTGGACAGTTTTCTGTGTGGGAATACGGCTAGTGCTTCTTCTAAACTTTTATTCACACTTTCCCACCTGCCACCATCGCCTACGAGGTGCCCAAGCAGACGCACATCACACTCGCCATCACAAACTGATCGGTCAGGAAATGGCAATGGGATTAACTTTTTGGTTGTACTCTTTCAACTTCCAGACAGCTATAACTCTTTTGTCTGACAATTAAAAAATTGATATAGTCGTATGGGTTACATTTTGGCGGATTCATACCACATGAGTATAACCGATTCATCCCTCAACTGCGTAACTCCTAAACACTTCTGAGATTCAAACAATAGGCTGAAAATATTTAAAAAGTTGACGGAACCAACCCATTCAGATAAACTTTGCAATGGCAAACAAAAAAGATAATATCCAACCGATTCGAATAATGTCGAGTACGATCTTCTTCCAGAATCCCGTCAAGCTACTACATGAAATCTTATTATAAATGTTAAAGAGTAACAGACTTAGTCGCCTTCATGCAGTTTCGGTGCTTACCAAAGAATAGATGGACAACCAACCTAAAACACCAAATGCTGTTACTTTCAGATCTATCCTAATCGGGATTCTCTTGATTCCACCGAATAGCTACTGGATTATGCAGGTGGAAGGCGTTTGGAATACTGGCCACTCTACATGCCTTTCCCTCATGTGGCATGTAGTCATAAATCTGCTGGTGTTGATTTTGATCAATATTTTTCTTATTAAACGTTTTTTCCCAAAGTGGGTATTTACACAAGGTGAGTTTATCACCATCTATGCAATGATGACCTTAGCGGGGGGAATTGCTGGACGTGATTCATTTCAAATCCTAATTCCGGTGATGGGGTGGCCATTTTCTTTTGCCACTCCTGAAAATGAGTGGAAAACTCTGTTTCATCATCATTTGCCAAATTGGTTGACGATTCAAGATCAAGAAACTCTTAGACAGTTCTATAAAGGCGAATCATCACTTTATACTCAAAAGCACCTTACTTTTTTTCTCAAGCCTGTTCTATGGTGGACGGCTTTCGTCACCGTCTTGGGATTTGGGATGATTTGTCTCAATGTCCTAATCCGAAAACAGTGGACGCAGAACGAAAAGCTGAGTTATCCAATCATTCAGCTCCCATTCGCAATTACAGTAAATGGGGGGCAATTGCAATTTTTTAAAAGTCGCTTATTGTGGATTGGGGTTGCAATAGGAGGAGGACTTGATCTAGTTAACGGAATCCACCATTTTATTCCAGCTTTACCATATTTCCCCGTTACATACCGCGATCACAATCTAGGGAAATTATTCACCTCTCCACCTTGGAATGCAGTTGGTCATTTCCCGTTTCCGTTATACCCTTTTGTGATTGGACTTGCTTTTTTCTTGCCGCTTGATCTTGCCTTTTCCACTTGGTTTTTTTATCTTTTTCGGAAAGCGCAGCAGGTACTGTCTGCGACCATCGGTTTGAAATCAATGCCTGAATTCCCCTATTTGAATCAGCAATCAATGGGAGCTTGGGTCGGATTGTTTTTTATCAGTATCTGGCTCGGCAGATCGTATTTAAAAGAGGTATCAAGCAAAATTGTGTTCAACAATCAAAAAGTAAATGACAGTATTGAACCCATGCCGTACCGCATAGCTTTTAGCGGATTTCTTTTTGCTTTTGGGCTCATTATGCTTTTCTGCTACCAGGCTGGAATGTCATTTTGGATTATACCACCATTTTTTCTCATCTTCTTTGTTCTATCGACAGCCATTACACGTGTTCGGGCAGAACTCGGCCCCCCAACTCATGAGCTAGTTGGTATGAACCCGAGCAATATGTTGGTTGATATTATTGGAACCAGACAAATTGGCCCCAACAATCTTTCGATCTTCCCATTATTTTGGTTCTTTGCTGGACGTGGTTACCGGGGGCACTTGATGCCGCATCAACTCGAGAGTTTTAAAATGGCAGAACAGTCAAAGATGAATACGAATTTTTTACCATTGGCGATGGTGATTGCTATGGTTGTCGGTAGCCTATCAGGTTTTTGGGCACTAATCCATCTGTCGTTTCGCGATGGCCTTGATGTTATTCCAATTGGCCATGATTCCGGTGTTTTTCGCTTATTGGCAACACGAATCAAGCATCCCGCAGATGGGAATTTCTGGGCGACTTTTTTTATGGGCATTGGTTTTGTTACCACACTTTGGTTTACATTACTTCGTGTGAAATTCCTGTGGTGGCCTTTGCACCCAGCTGGTTACGCACTATCAACCAACTTTGGTATTGATTATATCTGGTCATGTATTTTAATTAGCTGGATGATTAAATGGGCAGTGTTAAATTACGGTGGGATAAAAGCATACCGACAAGCGATCCCCCTTTTTATCGGAATCATTCTTGGAGAATACATTATCGGGGGAATGTGGAGTCTATTGAGCGTGATTATTCAAAAACCAACATACGATTTCTATTTCGCTTAAGTTCAAGAAAACAAATCTGGTGATTAGAAATACTTAAAATATAAGAAACATAATTTAAACAGTCATCAAAAAACACAAGGGGGATTGCTGTTACTCAACTCCAACCGGTATCTTGTTACCATCCTTGGAAATTTTGACAATTCCATATTCGGCAGAGTGCTCCATTTGAAGATCCGTACCTTCTTGTACGAAATAAGACTCGATACCAAAAGTAATCTGAACTTGATCTTGGGTTTGATTGTCTCCTCGATTTCAGCCGGTAATAACCATCTACTTAGAAGCTAAGGATATCTTCAGCAGAAAAATCGAACTAAACTCGTGAAGACTGTTTTCGCCTGATCGTAATACCGATTCCACCTGATAGTTATTTACAATCTGTCTGCTTGATGACTAGCTGATATTGTGGTTCAGCCTAACATAATCCCCTTGTAACAAAGATCGTAAATCAACTGGAACCAATGCCAATTTTACCGTTTGACTGGTTCGAACCACAGTCTCTTACCACTCTGCCTGACACCGTTCAATTCAGTGTAATGGGCAATCTGTTCTATTTTGATGTTAATCTGATTTACCTTCTATCTTCGTCAACTTTTGATAAGGTGAAAACTATCAACCGTACAACTATGGGAATACTTTTACTTATCGAAATATGGTAAAATCGATGTTCATTCTTGCCTCTTCGATTAGGTTGTATTGATTATCTTAATTTTCAATACTAATGAGGGGTTGATAGATTGCCGTTGTCCGTTTACCACAATTGCAATGATAACCAGGTATTCGGGCTTTCATTATGCCAACAGCCTATTCACACAGGGATCTAAACATATTTGATTACAACAGGAGAATAGTCTATGAGTAACTCTCCCATCCGTTATGGTGTCGCCGGTCTTGGCAGATCCGGATGGAACATTCATGTAGCCAACATTCGTCCGCGTGATGATGCGGAACTTGCTGCTGTGGTGGATCCATTGCAGGAACGACGCCAAGAAGCTAAGACTGAGTTTGGTTGTCAGACCTACGAAGAGCTTAGCCAAATGCTAAATCAAGAAAATATTGACGTTATTGTGGTTGCCACGCCTTCAGCCTTTCATGCCTCTGATACCATCTCAGCGTTGAAAGCTAGCAAACATGTTATCTGTGAGAAACCGATGGCGTTGAATGTTGAAGAAGCAGATCAAATGATTGCCCAAGCCAAGGAATCCAACAAGCACCTTTTCATCCATCAGAATCGCCGGTTCGACCGACAGTTCACTCATTTGAAGAAAGTAGTGGAATCTGGACAGATCGGTCAACTCTATCATGTTCGGAACTATAGTAATAGTTTCGTCAGGCGGGATGACTGGCAGACACTATCTAAGAATGGTGGTGGTGTGTTGAATAACACCTGTCCGCACAACTTAGACGCGATTCTTCAGTTATTAGGTGCTCCAGTGATAAACGTTATGGGAGATCTACAGCAGATCTCTTCAGCTGGTGATGTCGAAGATCACGTCAAAGCGTTCTTACGTGCCTCAAACGGTTGCACAGCTGATATGGAAATCACATCGGCTCAAAACATTGCAGCCGACATGCCGAGTTGGATCCTCTGCGGAAGCCATGGCACTTTAACCAGTGACGGGCGAAAATCCGTCATTCGATGGTTTGAATCAGGGGAAGATGGAGAAGTAGATGTGGTAGAAGGCGCAGCTCGGGACCGTGCTTATGCTTGGCAAGCAAAACCACTCAACTGGCAAGAAGAGACGGTAGAAGCCAAAAGTCCAAATATCGGAAATTTTTATGATAACGTGACTAAGGTACTGCGGCATAACCACGAGATGGTCGTCACGCCAGAGTCGGTGAGAGAAGTCATCCGTGTAATTGCTGAGATACGGAAAGGAACCAAGTTCGACGGCAAGGCTACAAAAGCCTGAATTCGAGTCAATCTCAATTTACTTCGACAGCGGCACCTTGTGCAGCGGATGTATAGATTGCGTCCGTAATTTCCTGAACCACCAAAGATTGTTCGAGACTGGTTAAAGGCTGTCGTTCCTCACGGATGGCAGTGGCAAAATCTACTAATGGACCTCCTACATGGGTAGTTGTAGAATTGTCTTCTGGATTCCAAAACGGCTTGGAAATCACCCCTTTTTCTGTGGTTGTGCTATCATGGATGATTGATTGAGGATTAGAATCGGTCATTTTCAATTTAAGAGATCCTTTTGAGCCAATGACCTGCCAATCTGATTCAGACTGAGCCGTCATGAATTCACCACGCTCCATGCTGAGGATAATTCCTCCCTGGCAACGAACAGTCGCCAGATAGTAGGTTTCCGCATCTGATCCCGGTGCGACATGCGATTCAAAGGATGACGGAACTGTCCAAGTCTGAGCAAAGACAGTTTCTGGCTTGAGCGTCCAGCCAGTGATGCCCAGAAGGTAATCCAGATCGTAACATCCCCAATTGACTAAGATCCCTCCACCGTTAAGGGCCTTTATCAACCGCCATGCTGGGCGTGGCGTTGTCGGTCGTTCACCTGCTGCCACGATTGCTCGACAGCGTACAACGCGTAAGTCTCCCAAACCGCCGTTTTGGATGAATTCAGTGGCAACTTGCGCGCTTTTGTGGAAACGGTTTCGTGAAGAGCAACACCCGGCTATCAGATTACCACGGGCGACAATCATTTCCCTGACTTGGTTGGTGTTTATAGCTACAGGTTTTTCCGTTAGGACATGCTTCCCTCTGGAAAAGGCTTCCAATGCCACCTGAGTCCGATATTGCGTTGGAAAAGCTAAAACCACCGCTTCAATTTCTTCGTTATCAAGCAGGTCGCTGCTGCTACTGTAGATCTTTTTTGGTTGGAACTGTTCAACCGCCCGTTGCCGATTTTCTTCAATCAGATCAGCAGCTGCCACTAAATTGATTAAAGGGGAATTTACTGCTGTTCGCAAATGACTTGATCCGATAACGCCACATCCGATGACACCTAGTTTGACAGGTTCCATTTCAGAATTCCTCACTGTTTCCATAACATGGCTAAAACTTTATGATTTATTTCGATTTATTTTTCAACTTTTGGTCGCATCCCACTCCCAGAAAATGTCGACTCCTAGTTCCTCGGCGATACCAGCCAAACCTTTTAGATGGTCAACGTGGAGTGGGATACCATTGGCAATCCACGCTTCATGTTTACGCCATTCAAGTTCTCCCGGAAGATAAACCTGATCTGCGTCTTCCATCGTTTTTGAAGCCTGAATAGTCTTAATTCCCTGATCGATTTCAGCTATATATTCCTCAAAGTCGGTAAAGCTGGAGACGTTGACGACCCAAAAAAAATGTTCAGAAGGTTCACCATGATTTTTGTTACAGGCCATTAACCCGCCGACCAAAGGTCCAGCAAGAATCCCCATAGTCAACGCTAACCCATATCCTCTTGGTCCAGCCGCCGGCATCAGTACCGGTCCCTGACTAGAATCTACCGTTGGTTTTCCTTCAGTGTTTAATAACCAGTCTTCCGGTATCGGTTTGCCATACATTTTCAAGGTGCTAATCTTGCCCCACGAAGAAGCGCCGCAGGCCATGTCTAACACAATTGGTTGCTCTTTTCCAGTTGGCAAAGCATAGCTTAGCGCGTTGTTAGCAGTCACCGGAGTGATTCCTCCCGGTGCCACAACAGTGGCCTTACCTGTATTAGTCGTGGAAAATCCGATCATATTCGCCTCAGCAGCCATCATGGAATAGCAGGCGGCTGCTCCAAAATGGCCCGCGTTTCGAACACCCGTTGCTGCTACGCCGACCGATTGTGCTTTTTCAATGGCCATTTTCATAGCTAACGCACTTGGAGGATGTCCTAAACCGTTGTCCCCATCGATAACCGCGAAGGCGGCACCTTCTTGAACAACATGAATCTGAGGGGTTGGATTGATCTCTTTCTTTAAAATACTCCGTATGTACCCGGGCAACATCCGAGTTCCATGCGAATGTACATTGCGTAGATCTGTCTCCACCTGCAAATCGGCCATCAATTTGGCATGCTCCGTACCAACTCCCGCTTTTTGATAAAGCCTCTCAGCAAATTTATGAAGTTGGTCTGATTGAACGGTAATGTCTTGGACAGTTTTCATGATTCTCCTCTACTAGAAATAAACAAAGTTAAACTTCTTAGCGAGATAGTAGCAACCTGCGCTCAAGCAAAGGTCAATATAAATAGGTATTTTATCATTAAACTACTATCAATTATTCTCTAATTCCAAAATTTTTTAATCTAAGTCTAAAGTTTTTTCCCATTCCAACTGATACAAAATCATCTGCAATAATTCAGATACTCTAGAAGCTAAAGAATTAAGGAATAAACAGAGGATACGCACATGACGCCCATCAAGAGAAATGGCAAACTCAGTAGTTCGCGATTTTACAGCGTACAATCCGGGAAAGTTGGATTCAATCTAGTAATTTCCTATTTGAAAGTCAATCCAATTCAGTCCCTAAGAAGATTTGTTGTTATGGGCACTGGGCGGCCTCCTATATACTGGGTGACGTTTTTCCCATGCAGTTGTAGTGGCTGCGTGGTCGACTCCTACTAGACGAAATGGCATTTTTCCTATATGTTTATGTTGTTGTGTTCAGAAAAGAGACCTGTCTCCCCGTTTATTGGCAGGTCTCTTTTTTTATTTCAGCTGATTCTGCTAAAGCTAACCTCACTGGATTGCACAGGAGGTTAAGCTTTTAACTTATACTTGTGTGTATCACGGTAAGTAATATTGACTGATAGAAGTGAAAGTAAGGTAGGAATATGTTCAACAGTTAAATTAGTGAAAGAAGAAAAAATATTTGTGTTGAACCAGCAATTGCTATAGATTATTAAACATGAAAAACACTGAAAACAAATATGGTAAATGGTTAATTTGGCTGATTTATATTGTCCTTTTGGCAGTTGGTGTTCCGTGGTATTGGGATTCTGGTGATAAAACCATCTGGTTCGGTTTCCCCGCCTGGGTTATGGTTGCCATCATCGTCTCATTGATCCTGTCCTGTTTAACGGCTTGGCTTTTGCAGCGTCCATGGTCAGAAACGCCTGAGGAGAATAACAACCAATGACTGAAATATTACCTTTTGGTCCTGCAGCGCTGACCGTCATTTTTCTCTACATTCTTTCACTGATTGGGATTGGATGGATTGGCTACCGAGCCAGAGAAGACAATTCGATGAAGGACTTTTATCTGGCCGGCAGAGGCTTTGGATTTTTGGTGTTGCTATTGACGCTTTACGCTACTCAATACAGCGGAAACACCCTTTTTGGTTTTACCGGTAAGACTTATCGAATTGGTTTTTCATGGGTGATGAGCCTCCACTTTATGACAGCTATTATTGTCTGCTACCTGATTTTTGCCCCGAAATTATATCACCGAGCCAAGCAGAAGGGATTTATTACGCCGGTAGACTTTCTAGACGACCGATTTCGATCAAATGCCATTAGTCTTATCGCTGCGTTTGTCATGATTGTGGCACTTATTAACTACGCGCTGGCTCAGTTAATGGCTATGGGACGAGCGTTTCAAGGACTTGTCAGTATTAATCCAGTACAGGCATACATTTACGGTGTAATCTTTCTAGCTATTATCATGGGGATTTACGAGACACTTGGTGGATTGCGAGCAGTGGCCTGGACAGATGTTATCCAAGGCTTGATTCTAATGTGCGGTTTTGCCATTATGTTGGTATTAGTCTTCAGTAAATATGGATCTATCGGCATCGCCACAGAGCAAATTTTCCGCAATGCAGATCCGGAAATCGTAAAAAAAGCAATGCCACCTGATTGGCAACGTGTTCGGGAATGGTTGAGTTATATCTTGGTTGTCGGCCTTGGCGGAGCACTCTATCCACAAGCAATTCAAAGAATTTACGCTGCACGATCGGAAACAGTGCTGAGAAGGAGCTTGACGGTTATGGCCTTTTTGCCTTTGACCACCACGCTGATTGCACTGATTGTTGGTGTGATGGCGATTGCTCATCATCCCGGTTTGAAAGGTGCACAAGCCGATCAGATTTTGATGATAATTTGTCGGCAGGTACAAGCCGGGTCGACTTTTGGTTATTGGCTGGTTGTGCTTTTATTCGCAGCAGTGCTGGCAGCTATCATGTCAACAGCAGATTCGGCACTCTTAACAATATCCTCGATATTCACCAAAGATCTTTACGTTCGTTTTATAAAGCATCAACTGCCAGAAGAGAAATTAACTAAAATTGGCAAGCTAATTAGTTGGATAGTAATTGGGGTGTTGGTTGGGTTGGCCATATTACTTCAAAAGAATACGACACTGGTAAAGTTGCTGGACCGGAAATTTGACATGCTGGTTCAGCTAGCACCAGCTTTTATGATTGGGATTAATTGGCGCGGCCTCCAAACAAAACCTGTACTAGTTGGCCTGTCAGTTGGGCTGGTAGCTGCTATCGGTCTTGCCTTATTGGGCTATGGAAAGATTGGTGGTATTCACGCAGGAATTTTTGGGTTGGGATTCAATTTATTTATCTCAGTTGGTGGCTCCATCGTTTCGAGACGATAAAAGTTCGCTTTGATAGATAGGACAATTAGTTTGTCTGTCATTTGTAATTCTCTGTCAACGCCTGAATTTGTCACTTTGTGTTACCCATAATCTCGATAATTATGTTAAGCTCCGTAAATTAAATCAATAGAATTTGTTGTTGAGAAAACTGATTTTGGTTGACTATATTTTGTCAAAAGTGTTAGCGGTTAAAACCGATTTGAATGTCTATGCATAAACAGAGTTGTTCAATCCTGACAGTTTTTCTTCTAACAGCCGTCGTTACAGCTGAAATAACGCTTTCTCCGAAGATTACCCCTCAATTACTGTCGGAGACTTCCACAGGTCGAAACCGAAAAGTTTGGATACATTTTACAAACAAAGACCATTTCAAAGAAGAAGAACTGGAAAATGCAATAAGTCGATGTCAGCAAAGTATGCCAGCACGTGTCAAGTATCGCAGATTAATTCGTGCTGAACGTTGGCAAGCTGACTTTACAGATCTTCCAGTTCATTCTGCATATATTGATCAAGTTCTTCAGATTGGTGGTCACCTGAGAAGTCGTAGTCGTTGGTTAAATGCAATCGGATTAGAAGCTAACCTACAGCAGATTATGCAGATAGAGAAACTTCCGTTTGTGCGTTCAATCACACCAATTTTGACATATACTACAAAACTTTATACAAGAACAGAATCACAAATTCCGACTGTGCCACCTGCCAATCAATCTTACGGTGATAGTGACACCCAAATCACACAAGTTCAAGCTGACTTTCTGCATCAAAAAGGGTTTTTTGGTGCAGAAATTGTTATTGGATTGTTAGATACGGGTTTCAGTCTAAAACACACAGCAATAGCCCATGTCAATGTCATCGACCAGTATGATTTTGTCAATAATGACAATGACACCTCGGATCAATTCAATCAGGATGATCCGAAACAAGACGAACACGGATCAATTGTTCTAGGAATTCTAGCAGGTAAGGCACCTGAACAACTGATCGGATTAGCACATCAAGCGAGTTTTCTGTTGGCCAAAACTGAAAAAATTTCGGAAAATGGTCAGGAATTTGAACGTGTTATCGAAGAAGATTGGTGTATCGAAGGAATTGAATGGCTTGAGGGAAAAGGTGTCGACTTAATCAACTGTTCGCTTGGTTACTCAGATTGGTATAATTTTCGTGATCTAGATGGTCAAACTTCAAAACTAACAATCGCCGCAGACTTAGCCACAGAGAAGGGCGTTTTAATGGTTGTTGCGGCCGGAAACCAAGGGACCAAGCTTGGGGAGCGAATTACAGTTCCTGCTGATGGGTTTAAAGTATTGGCTATTGGTGCAGTCAATCGAAATCAATCGATTTCTTGGTTTAGTGCAAAAGGACCAACCTATGATGGGCGCATCAAACCTGATTTTGTTGCATTAGGCGAACAGGTTACAAGCATTATTCCAGACACAAGATCCGGTTTCTCAAGTACCAATCGAGGAACTTCACTTTCATGTGCAGTTGCGGCGGGAGCAATCTCTTTATTATTACAAGCATTTCCAAAGGCAACGACGGATCAGATTACTAATGCATTACGAGCTACCGCTGTAAATGCGAATGACCCAAACAATAGCTACGGTTATGGGCTTATTCGAGCTAAATCAGCATTTGAAGTATTGCTCGATCAGTTCGGACATACTGGAAACATGCCAGATCCAATTTCAATAAAACCTTTAGCTAATCTTAAACCCATCACATGGGGGAAATTGAAACCGAGTTTCGAGTTGCTCCAAAATTTCCCAAATCCTTTTAATGCGGAAACATGGATTCCGTTTCGGCTTGGAACTGACGGTGAAATGAAATTAAGTATCTACAGTTCTAGTGGGAGTCTAATTCAAACTGTCGATGTCGGCCATCTTGAACCCGGAAACTATACTTCTCGCCAACGGGCAATATACTGGAATGGCCAAAATTACCGAAGAGAAGATGTAGTAAGTGGAGTGTACTTTTGTGTGTTGCAGGTTTTAGGGGAATCTGCTCAGACTAGTCAGCTTATTTTATTAAAATGACAAAGGACAAGATATACTTTTACCTACCCCCATAAGTACGGTATATCTTGTCCTCTGATTAAGAACACTGTTTCGTGCTCACCTCAACTGGAGCACAATTGATGCCAAGTCGTTTGTTTCGTGAATTGATAGTATAAATGGGCTTTTAGAGAAGTGTTGTCAGTCTCAAATTTATGTTTTTGTTCACTATGTGTGTGCACTATTTCATACACTTGTATCTCTCATCAATCTCTGTTATACTTAAAAACAGAGGTATCTTGATATGGCTTTTGCAAAACCACTATCATCAGGAAATCCTATTAGTCTTGGCGTCAGGGAAAACATCCGAGGTCAGGCACAACAGGATCCAATCAATCGAGCCGTTCGCCATCTTAAAAAGCAAGAAAGTGAAGCGGTCCGACATAATCGTGCTGCGCAAGTTAGGGTGCTGCCTAAAATAAATGACACGATGAGAAATCTTGAGACGAATGCGCGAGGCGAGTTGAGTGGTGGAATGCTACTTGTTAATAGGTTAGCTTAAAATCTGCAAAATAAAAGTAAAGTACAGATTAAGTAACGTTTACAGTGGAAGGTTATGGTAATAGAAGAACACAATGAATTTGTAGAAGATAATGTGAGCGAGAACGAAGTAGAAGATTCAGCCGAGGATGAGGATATCGAAGACGAGATCACCGCCGAAGATCTAGAAACAGATGATGTAAGCACATTTGAAATCCCAGAAGGGGATAATTTAAGCTTATACCTTGGTTTTAAAGCCTATTACGAAAGTTCCGATTACCAAGAAGCAATTAATAGCTTTCAAGCGGCAATTGAGTATCAAAGTTCTCTAATTGTCAAAGAAGAAATTCAAGAAGATCCTGAAGAGATCAATGATGGTTACGACTTGAATACAGATATCATAGCAAAGTCGGCTTATTGGATGGGGGAATCCTATATTAAGCTTGGGCAAGCAGATCAAGCTATTGAAGCTTTCAAGAAGATAATTGAAGATTGTAGGATGCACTATCTTTCCATTGCAGCAGAACGCCGAATCGATCAATTGAAGTAACAAGAACCACGATCTGAATGCCAAACAGATGTGTTGATCTTAGAAGTGATACAGTTACTCAGCCGACTTTGAAGATGCGTGAAGCAATGATGTATGCTGAAGTTGGTGATGATTGCGCTGGTGAGGATCCTACCGTAAATCGCTTACAATCTCTTGCCGCTAAAAAACTTGGCAAACAAGCTGCCCTCTTTGTTCCAACTGGTACAATGGGTAACAATGTTGCCGTTCTAACGCATACCAATACTGGTGACACAGTAATCCTCGACTCAGAAGCTCATATCTACTATTATGAATGTGGTGCTATTTCTGCTTTAGGTGGTGTTATGCCCATCACCATTGACAGCGAAGATGGTTGTCCGGATCCAGATCAGACTGAGTTCTATCTTCAGCGGGATCCGATTCGCTTTCCCAAAATCAGTCTCATCTGTTTAGAAAACACCCATAATCGGCGTGGCGGCCGGGCAATTTCACTTGAACAGATGCGAATTATGCAGTCAATAGCGGAACGTTATAATGTGCCAGTTCATCTTGATGGCGCGCGAATCTTCAACGCCGCACACGCGCTAGGTGTGCAAGCTAAGGATATTGCCGATTGCGTCGACTCTGTATCATTTTGTTTGTCCAAAGGTTTGTCTGCACCAGTTGGGTCACTATTGGTTGGTTCTGGTGATTTTATCGCAAAAGCAGTCCAAGTACGTCGAAGACTTGGTGGAGGAATGCGTCAATCTGGTATTATTGCGGCTGCGGGAATCGTCGCTTTAACAGAGATGGTAGATCGCCTTGTTGATGATCATGAAAATGCGCAGTATTTAGCTAAAGAACTAGCAGAAATCGACAAGCTTGAACTCAACCTGACAGATTTTCATACAAATATGGTTGTGATTAACGTCCAAAATATTGGTATTACTGCTCCAGAATTTGTCAAAATCGCCAGCAAACATGACATCCGAACCTCTTACTTTGATCAGGATCGCATCCGGCTTGTTACAAATCACGATGTCAGTCGCGAAGATGTCGAATATGCTGCAGATGTTTTGGTCAAACTCATTCGATCAATCATGAACTAATAGACAGCGAGAACTTCAGGATACAATATGACAGACTTGGTAACAACATTAGAACAAAAAGCAAATGACTTGCGTATTCATTCGATTATGTCGACGGCGGCGGCCGGTTCAGGACATCCGACAACGTGCATGTCATGTGCGGAGATCATTTCAACACTCTTCTTCCACGCCATGCGTTATGATCCAAAAAATCCAGACAACCCGAATAATGATCGATTTATCTTGTCAAAGGGTCACGCAGCTCCAATTTTGTATGCTGCTTGGGCAGAATTGGGTATCATTTCCAGAGAAAACCTACTCGATCTGCGCAAAATTGACAGTGATCTTGAAGGTCATCCCACACCTCGACTTGACTGGATTGACGTTGCAACCGGTTCACTGGGGCAAGGATTATCGGTTGGTGTTGGTATGGCGATCAACTCAAAGTATCTCGACAAAACGGATTACCGCGTTTATGTGCTATTAGGGGATGGAGAGACAGTGGAGGGCAGTGTTTGGGAGGCCGTCGCACTTGCCTCGCACTACCAACTCAACAATCTAATTGGTATCGTCGATGTTAATGGAATTGGTCAAAGTCAGCGCACGATGTATGAGTCCGATATTGATTCCTATTGCCGCAGGTTCGAGTCGTTTGGTTGGAGGGCAATTGGAGTCGATGGTCACAATGTTGAACAGATACTTTCAGCCATTGATCACGTCAAAGGCAATACCGATCAACCGACTATGATTGTTGCCAAGACTTTTAAAGGTAAAGGGGTTTCCTTTCTTGAAGATGCTGATGGCTGGCATGGTAAAGCAATCTTGGGAGATCAGCTAGATCAAGCATTAGAAGAACTCGGTCAACTGAGTACGAACAGCAACGTTGAAATTGAGATGCCTTCAATGGTCTCGCTCCCTACACCGGAAATTGGTGAAATGGAACCACCTGACTACCAAATTGGTGAAGAGGTCGCAACCAGAAGTGGTTACGGTACTGCGCTAGCTAAGCTTGGTGATGTCAATCCTCTTGTGGTTGCGCTTGATGGCGACACGAAAAACTCAACTTACGCCCAAGAATTAATGACAAATCATTCGGACCGTTACTTCGAAATGTTCATTGCAGAGCAGAATCTAGTTGGTGCTGGAATTGGTTTGTCAAAACGGGGAAAGATACCATTTGTGTCGACTTTTGCAGCGTTCTTTAGCCGGGCCTATGACCACATTCGAATGTCCGCAATTTCACAAGCAAACATTAAATATGTTGGCTCTCACTGTGGAATTTCAATTGGTGAAGACGGCCCCTCACAGATGGGATTGGAAGATCTATCAATGTTCCGATCTATTCCTAACGCTGCAGTGCTTTATCCGAGTGACGCGGTGGCAACAGAACGCCTGGTTGCCGAAGCGGCGGCATACGAAGGAATTGTTTTTATCCGAACGTCTCGTCCTAACACAAAGATTATTTATGAAAACAGCGAGCAGTTTCCAATTGGAGGCAGTAAAGTTGTTCGCTCAAGCGGTGAGGACCAGATCACTGTTGTTGCTGCTGGTATCACGCTTCACCAGGCATTAAAAGCATATGACCAACTGCAAACAGGGGGAATTTCGATACGTGTAATTGATCTCTACTCCGTTAAACCAGTTGATATTGCAACCTTGGTGAGTGCAGCCAAGGAGACGGGCGGAACAATCATCACCGTGGAGGATCATTATCCAGAAGGAGGTATTGGTGAGGCAGTTTTAAGCGCAGTCGGTTCGGAAGGTATTAAAGTTCACAAACTGGCTGTCAATAGCATTCCACGTTCCGGCAAACAGGAAGAACTGCTTGAAGTATACGGGATTAGCACAAACCATATCGTTCAAACAGTCAAAGCTTTGATATAACTGAAAAGGTTCACCCCTGCAGTTGTTCAAGATTCCATGGGGTTCTGTCATCTTAGGCTTAGCCTATGAATTCTGAGTCATGGTGTATTATCCATCTCGATTGCTTTGAATTCCCGCAGTTGGTTTCTAATCCCGCCGTTAGAGGTAGTTCTTGGTCCGCACATGTCGCCGTTGATCTGGATGAATCCCCTCATCCAAATTGGTGGTGTATTTGTTCCGCCTTCGGGGCTGATGACATGTGGAGATCTTTCTCGAGTAAGCGAGTGTTAGCTTTCTTTTGGGGTTTGCAAGAATTTTTCTAAATCACGGAGTTGGGACAGTTGTAGGTCAATCAGTGATGTGTCTGGGCATTCCTTCTCTTCCTGGCCGACCAGCCAAGCAGAAAACATTCCAGCTTGTTTAGCTCCAACAATATCATCCAAGAAAGTATCACCGACATATATCGTTTCCTCAGGTGAAACCTTCAATTCGGATAGCGCGATCTGAAAAACCCGAGGGTCAGGTTTGGAAATCCCAACCACTGTTGAATCAACGACAACATCAAGAAGTGGGCTCAAGCCATATTCATCGCACCAGCCCTGCGTATTGCCAAAGTTATTGCTAATGACACCGAGTTGAAATTGATCATCAAGTGTGATCAACCATTCACGATTTTGCTTCAGTGCAGAAGCCGCGTCGCGACAAAAAGATGAAACAAGCGGGTTGACAATTTTCTGACTAAACCCTAGGTTATGTGCAATACCATTCACGATTTCGCGGGCAGATTCACGTAAGCTCAAATGTGTTGGTTTCTTGGCTATAAACTGCTCGATCGAATTCCGGTCGGCTTTCTCGAAAGCATCCCAGTCAATGTCAGGAAATTCACCTTTTATCAATCGGAAGAATCGATCTCGCCAGTGGATGCCATTAGCATCCAGCGTTCCACCAAAATCGAAGATTAGGGCTTGGATATTCGTCACTGACCTTCTCTCGCTGTACATCTTCACAACAACTATTTGGCAACGATCAAAGTGCCATTTTTGTAGCTTTCACCAACCTGGACTTGATAAACATAGATGCCGCTTTCAACAGTTTCCCCATCTTCATTTTGACCTTTCCACTTTAGATTTTTGTCATTGTCTTGGTCTGGGTCTTCTGGCTGTATTCTTTTAATTAGCATTCCATGAATATCAAAAATCAGAACCACAAATTCTCCTTCAGCATCTTCAATTGTTCGGATAGGGAAAATCACCCGATTAAACTTTTCGTTGTTTGAAAACGGAGTGATAACTCTCGGAAACGGTTCCCCTAAAACCCGTAAGACTTGAGTAATAGGATTCGAACGATTGCCGGCTTCATCAATCGCCTCTACGGCATAGACATATTTCCCTACCTTCAACTGTTGCTTCAGACTAAATATGTAGTCATCTTTTTTATCCAGTTCAGCTTCGATTACACCATTTGATAGTGGGCTGAGCTTATCAATTGAAGTACCGAAAGAGATCTGATATTTCTCAACATCCAGTGTATTACTAGATTGCCATATGATGTTGACTATACCTCCAAGATCCCGAATTTGCAGTGCTTTTGGTGGATTTGGTTTAACAGTGTCTAAACCAACATTGACAACAACCACAGCAGTTGGTCTAGAGCGAAGAAGGGAGGTTTTATAAGCTTCTATGGCGTAGCCATGCTCGCCAGGCAACACATTAAGGTCCACAAAACTTGCAATTGTACGATTCTTTTGATCGGTAATTCGCACCCCATCACGGTAAATGAAATAGCCGCTAACATCACTATCTTGTGAGGATTGCCAAGTAATCAGAACATCATTCTCACCACTGGGATCCGTTTTGATCGTAAAGCCTCGTACAGGCTCTGGTGGGACATTCGGTATAATCTGCAGACTCAGCGAATCGTTATTCGGTTCACCATCGATATTGCCTGGCTTTATATATTCCCCAATCTGGCTATCTTCCAAATTTCTGAGAAGGATCTTGAATTCTGCGCTCGGATTTGTTATGGATGGGGTTCTACTCATGAAAACAATTTCGTAAAGTGAATTACTGAAATCACGCACTTCCTTGATTAACACAATTCGAAGTGATCCGGTAGGCACTAGGACTTTATAAGCAATCGGTTGACCATCGCGCGTAACCGACCTAACACCATTAACCGAAACAGAAAAGCCGACAGGCAGCTTAGCCTCAATAGTCTTGACCTCTTCTCCCGGTTCAGCTAGTGATCGATCTATACCGAGCGTGAGAATTAAGACGACATTCGAACTGGTGGGCACACGTCCACGGCTATCTTCATCAACATTAATTTCTCCAGAAGAGGTAACAGCAGCAAAGGTCTCACCTTTCCAACCAATTATTATTAGTATTACTGTGAGCCCAGTAATTAGGCTTTGTCGAATCTGCATTGTTTTTTTTATTTAAAACCTCAAAATATCAAATTAAGAGAATAAAGTTGAACTGCGTTATTTTTAAGATCACCACTCAATACTTGAAATACGTAATCTAATCGCACCATAGAAAATTTCAAGCTTGTGCCTAGTGCCATTGACGTTACGTTATTGACACCACTTTTCAGACCGTATCCGGTACGAAATGCAACTGATTCGCTGACCCAAACTTCAGCACCAATACGCAGATGTGAATTACCATCACGAAAAGCGATCTCAACTTGCCCCTGACCAGAAGCCAATAAACCACGCAAGGATTCCTGCTGAATCAGGGTGGCAATTCCACCAAGTTTATAACCAACACCAATTCGCACGTTTTTAGGAACAACATCCTGTTGAGAATTAGAAATGGCGATATCCACAGGAAGTAAGTTTTCAACTGATAATCCGACGCTTAAGCCCGTTATCGGTTTGGCCATCAAACCAATATCGATTGAGGAAGCTGAAGCCGATTGTTTCTCTTGAAAATATGGGTTTTCCTTTATCGATTCATTTTCTTGATCGAAATTGGTGGTAAAAGATCGCAAATTGCTTCCAAGCGCAAATCGTTGAAAAAACGATTTACCGTAAGATACAGTTATAAGCTGTTCTTGATAAATTCCATTTTTTTCACCTAGAATACCAATGCTCGCACCAATTGTACCTATCGATCCAGCTGGCACAACAGCACTAACCTGATTATGGTTGACCAATCCTCTGAAACGCTGCATATGCGTCCCGCTGAATTGGGATTGTTCAATAAAGCCGAGTCCGGCGGCATTATAACTGGCTGCATTACCATCATCAGCCAGAGCCACAAAAGCGCCACCAAACCCAAGAGGTCTTGCGCCTATACCGTAATCACTAAAGCCTGCTAAAGCTAATTGTGCAGTACACATTAGCAGCAGGCAAACTTTCCATTTAATCATCTAGTTTCCCTTTTATGAGTCCAATTCCAATCAGGCGAGCCGCACGCTCAGCAGCAATGGTAATTAATTTGGACGCGTTCACCATTGCTGTCTCTAGTGACATTGGTTCATGAAAAATGTCAACAACAGCATCAATACCTATGGCATAGAGTTTATCTATATCTTCTGTGACACTTCCAGCTATGGCAATCACAGGGATGTTGTGCTGCTGCGCAATTTTTGCTACACCTGCAGGTGTCTTTCCAAAGGCAGTTTGGTAGTCAAGCCGACCCTCGCCGGTAATGACAAGATCCGACCCTTGAATTCGGTTAGCGAAATCCGTAACTTCCAGAACAATGTCAATGCCCGCCTGTAACTTCGCACCCGCAAAGGCAATCAGACCAGCTCCGAGACCACCTGCGGCGCCGGCGCCAGGAATATCCGCTACAGACTGATCAAGATCTCGCTTGATGATACTTGCAAAATGTGCTAGATTTCGATCTAATACTTCAGCCATATCCAATGTTGCCCCTTTTTGAGGTCCATATACATAGGAAGCCCCATCTTTACCAGTTAATGTATTAGAAACATCACAAGCTACTACAACATCCACTTCTGAAAGACGCGGATCAAATCCAGAAATATCAATTTTATCTATATCTGCTAAGCTGCCACCACCAAATCCAATTTGATTTCCACTCGTGTCCAGAAGTTTAGCTCCAAGAGCTTGGGCCATGCCTGCTCCTCCATCATTCGTCGCACTTCCTCCAATACCAATAATTAGCTTCTTGCAACCTGTATCCAAAGCGGCATGCATTAACTGTCCCGTACCGTAGGTGGTGGTCAGCATCGGATTCTGCTGATCTTGACTAATCAGAGGGAGACCTGAAGCTGAGGCCATTTCAATTACGGCAGTTTGACAATCTCCCATAATGCCGAATTCGGAAGGAATCTGGTTTCCAAGTGGGTTGAGAACTGAAACCTGCTGCATTTTGCCGTCTGAGGATGCTACCAGAGAAGCAACCGTCCCTTCTCCGCCATCTGCCATGGGCAGCTTATCTGTTACGATAGAAGGGAACACGAGTAGAAATCCAGCTTCTATGGCCTCAGCAACTTGCGGTGCGGTCAAACTGCCTTTAAATGAATCAGGAGCGATGACAATCTTCATAATTAATAACTTTCGAATCATAACACGGCAGCCTAATCTTGTCAAGATTGCGAGTGTGGCAACAGCTTTTCATATCTAATAGCTTTTGCAAAATGTAAGCTGAAATGACATTGTAACCAGGTTGATCCGATCAATATCTTTTTACTAAGTAAGTTCTTGCCTTACCTCATTTTAACGCCTTTGATCCAGTATGGAATCTGTACCGTGGCCATGCCAACCTTCGGCAGTTTGATGGTCGGCTCAATTACCAATGGCTGTTGATACAGTCACAGATGTTTCAGTTCCTGGCCTCGGATTGGAAGCTCAGACCAGTTGAGCCCTACAAAAAGGAGCCACAGCATGGTATAGAGGCCTACCATCATAGCCAGCGTCAGCAACTGGGAAAACCAGAGATTGTTCCACTTAGTTGGTTCCGGTTCCTCCCCATCACTGTGGCCAGAAGTTTAATCGAAACCATCTGGCGAATCTGTGGAGTTGATATGGGAGGGCCTTCTTTCGCTTTTTCACCTTGGTCTCCAGTTTCGGCCAGTGTTTGAGTCACGACCTGCTTGACAATCGGTTAACAGTTGTTGTATTTGACACCTATTGCGAGTTCCTTTTTTGAATTTTG
>DTUY01000213.1:0-16991 GCA_012963885.1 Candidatus Poribacteria bacterium
GGCTGGCAAACATGTGATTAGTGAAGTCACGGCCGCCGTTTCAATTGAACAGTGCTATCAGTTGGTTGAGACTGTTCAAAATAGCCAAGCCAAGTATATGATGGCTGAAAACATGTGTTATCACAAGCCAAACGTGCTGATTAAAAACATGGTTCGACAAGGAGTATTCGGCAAGATCTATTTTGGTGAAGCGGAATATGTCCATGATATTAAGTTTCTTCACCACAATGTGGAAGGCAATCCAACATGGCGCTATTATTGGCAAGTGGGAATCAATCGTTGCAATTATGCAACGCATAGTCTTGGGCCTGTTTTACAATGGTTCGATGAACGTGTTGTGACAGTTTGCTGTTTAGGTACTGGAGTGCACACAGATCTGGAGCACGCCATGGAAGACACGGTGTTGATGTTGTGCAAAACGGAAAGTGGTTACTTAATCAAAATTAGGATAGATATGCTTTCTACTCGACCGGCAAACACCTATTTGAGTTTACAGGGGACTAAAGCTTGTTTTGAAGGATCACGCGGATTTGGTGCCCAAGAAAAGATTTCAATAGATGGAGGTGCGTGGCAACCACTGTCAGATTATGAAGAAGAGTTTCTACCCGACAGATGGAAAAATCCGTCTGAAGAAGCATTACGGGCAGGTATCAGTGGCGAGTACTTTGAGTTAAGGGATTTTGTAGATAGTGTCCTCCATGATACCGATCCACCGATGGATGTTTACGATGCTATGGACTACACCGTACCCGGATTAGTATCCGAACAGTCAATCACCAACGGGGGAGTCCCTGTTGAGGTGCCAAATTTTCGAAATCAAGCAATCGAATAACCAAACAGGTGTTTCGTTATAAACCACAATTGAATCTGTTTTGTGGAAGATCACTATATAATACGGGAAAAATGCATCTCAATTGAAATAGGCATAGTCGGCAAAGTTATTATTGGACACAGATAATCCCTGAAACGGCTGTATGCAGATTGTCTGGTTAGCTGTTGGGTCTGTTGAATCGCATGCAGGATGTTTTGGTGAGGAGTGGGTGTCAGTGTCCTATCGGCAATCCCAAGCTTGCAACTGCTATTGGAATAAAAGCTTGAACAATAAATTGCCTTGGTATGTTGTCGAGTATGAGCAACAGTTATCTCTAAGAAAGGAGAAATTAAATGAAAATTGGATTAGGTGTAATCGGAATCAACCCGACCAATATGGGATCTACGGTGACCCTGTTACAAGATGTCCCGGCCTTGAAATACGAACTTCGGGGAATCTGTGCCAAGAGGGGTGATATCCTGAAAAAATATGCCCAGCAGATTGATGTTGACTACTGGACTACAGACTATAAAGAGTTAGTAAAACGTGAAGACATCGACGTTGTGGCCATTTATTCTCCAGATCATCTGCACGCTGAACACTGCGTAGCCGCTATCCAAGCAGGTAAGCATGTCATTTGCACCAAACCAATGGTGACCGACTTGGATGATGCTAAACGGCTGGTCGAACTGGTTAGAGAGAACGAAATCAAGTTTCTGATCGGTCAAACCATGCGTTTCGATCTCCAATTTTTGACTATGAGACGTTTTTTTGAAGATGGGGACTTGGGAGAAATTATGGCTTCAGAAGCCTATTATGCCCATGATTTACGTGAAGTTTATAAAATGACACCCTGGAGGTTGAAGGTGCCACAAAATTTGATGTTTGGCGGCGTAGTGCATCCGGTTGATATCCTACGTAGTTTTTCTGGAGATGTTGAAGAAGTCCACGCCTACGGAGCCAAAGGGAAACTTACTCCTGAATTCCCTCAAATGAATAATTTCTTCCTCAATTTGAAATTCAAAAACGGACAAATTTCTCGGGCTATGGGATTATATGATATTGTCCATCCACCGATGCCGATGATGCAGGTCACACTTTATGGAACCAAAGGCACTATAATCTCAGACTTCACTGATAATGAAGAAGGAAAGGTCAAAATTGTTTTTGACAAAATGGCGGCTAAACATCCGTTAGAAATGACCTGTCCATCGGAGACCGACACCAGTGTATATGGGCACGGTCAAACTGTTATTCGCTATATGCAGCATTTTCAACAGTGTCTCGATCAGGATCTAGAGCCATCGCCCAATGTGGTTGATGGAGCCAAATCGGTTGCTGTCGGTATAGCCGCTTGGGAATCAATCCTCACAGGTCAACCTGTAAAAGTATTTAACGATTTTTAAGACTAGTAATTCATACGCAATGGAAGAAAAAACATGCAACTGAGAATGGTTCGAACCAACCTCCTCGATTTACCGGAGATCAAGATGCCATCTGACTATCGACTGCGAACCTATCGAGAAAGTGATGATTGGCATTGGGCTAATGTCATTAACGCTTCATTTGGAGGTAGCCGGACTGCTGTCGACACGCGTGAGCAAATCATTGATCGGCCAGAATTTGAACCAACAGGCTTATTCTTTAGTACTTATCAGGATCAACCTGTTGGAACTGCTTGTGCTTGGAAATGGAACAACGCTGATGAGTCAGAGGTGGGACAACTCCATATGGTTGGTGTTATACCCGAACACTCCGGATATCGGTTAGGGAGATGGGTTTCCCTTGCTGTTTTGCATTATCATCATCAACAAGGCTTCAAATGTGTGGTTTTGGGTACGGACGATTTTCGGCTTCCAGCCATAAAAACTTATTTGAACCTAGGTTTTATTCCGATTTATGTTGATGATGATCAGCCTGAACGCTGGCAAGTCATTTTTGAAAAGTTAAAATTACCTTTTCTTTTTGATTCAGTCGACAAGGTTCGATCTGTACTGAATGAAAATATTATAACCAAAATTTATCGATAGTTTTTCAAGGAAATAGAAATGAGAAAGCTGGGAATTGGTTTTGTTGGCAGCGATGTTCATATTGGCGGATATGTTGAATCCTTTTTAGCCAACGGAAAAGTAGAACTTATCGGTGCTTGCGACAACAATCAGAAGCTAGCAGAAAATATATCAGATCAAGGCAACATGGGGTATTCCACTACCGACTATCAAGTATTGCTTGAGGATGAAACGGTAGACATTATCATGGTTTGTAGCCCAGATCACTCGCATGCAGAACATGCCATTGCTGCCCTGAAAGCAGGAAAACATGTTCTATGTGAAAAACCTTTGACGACTGACTTGCAGAGTTGCCGGGATATTGTACAGGCAGTGGATGAAACGGGGTTAACATTCATGGTAAGCCAGTTTATGAGGTTCGAATCCGTGTATAGATCTATTAAGAAAATTTACGACCAAGGTGAAATAGGTTGTGCTTTCTTTGTGGAAGGCAGTTATATTCATGATATGCGTGCATATTACACACCGAGAACATGGCGTTCCGATCCTGATAACCCTCAAAATATCCTCATCGGTGGAGGATGTCATCCATTGGATCTGCTAAGATGGGCTGTCGGCTCAGATATTGAAGAGGTACACGCCTATTCTAACGGATACGCTGCCACGGATTTCCCACTGGATGATTGCTATATCTATTCCTGTAAATTTCAGAATGGTTGTATTGGGAAAGTATTTGTGACTAGTGGATGTAAGGGTCATGGAATGGGAGAAGGATTTCTGTCAATCTATGGTACACAAGGAACAATTTGGCAGAATAAATTGTATACAGCCCAAGGTGGAATTGAGGAAATCCAATTTGAAAAACAGAACTCAATTCAACTAGTGAGTTCGCACTTTATTGAGTGTGTTCTCGGTGGTCAAAAACCGATGATAGACGTTCGTGAAGGAGCAAAAACTGTCGCTGCCCTCGTGGCAGGGGTAGAGTCCGCTGAATCAGGTGAGCCAGTAAAAGTCTTTAACGAATTTTGATTGGTCGATTTTCCGCATGACTTGAAGGCAACCTATTTGTTGACAGGCTATATGGGAAAAATAGAGAATAAGGATCTACTCCGAAAATCAACTCTGAACAAAGCCGATACTAAAAAAAAGTTGGTTAAGCCTGCACAGGAGCAACATCATCTGACCATCAATATTAGTAGGTTCAGCAAAACTTTTAAAGATGATGTCAGCCTAAGTGAATATCAAGATTCCAAAAAGTCTCGTTTATGGGAATTACTCAGGAGTAACATCTTGCTTGTTATTGTCATATGTGCAGTCGCATTTCTTTTGTTTTTGGTTTTCATTTACTCTTCGAGAGCTATACAAAGACTTCGTTTTTTAAAGAACAGCATTTTTGCTTTTTGTACAATTGCAATTGGCCCTACCCCAAGGTTGCTTCGTACAATTGAAGAATGTTTACCTGAAGTGGATGTTGTATTATGTTCCAATATGTTGAAACAGCAGGAAAACTTCTCCAAAATAAAGATTTCCAAGGTTTGAGATTCGTAAAGGCAACCTGTTTGGCAAAAGCCTCAAAAGTTGAAAATCAAGAAAATTAATTGAAAGTTCAGACTTTTTTATTCGCAACTCAAAGTTACTAAAAGAGAACATGGCGTTACCGTTATGCTGAAGCTATCGCAGATTGAACAATATCATCGGGAGGGATACTTGCTGGCCTCTGGTTTAATTCCGGATACGATCTCTAAAAAAGCAGGAGAAACCCTCTGGTCACTATTGGAAATGCAACCTAACCAACCCGGTTCATGGCAAACTGTGCCGGCTCACGCCAAGGTCCAATCCTATCGAAATCTGATTGACATTACCACAGCAGTCCCAGATCTTATGGATTGTTGCACGCCCGAATTCATGCAAGCTGCCGCTCAGCTCTTGGACGAACCTTCCGTTGAGGCGCACCGTCCCAACGGGATTAATACTATCAACGTCTTCCCAACGACAGAATGGTCCTGTGGAAAAGCCCATATCGACGGTATTGAGTTGGGTGGCAAGAAACATCGTCGAACTTTTCCAGGCCCATTACGGATGGTCGTACTCTCCTTTCTGAGTAATACCAAGGTAAAAGGTGGTGGTACAATGGTTTGGCCGCAGTCACACCAACAGATTCGAGCTTTAGCCGAATCTGATCTACAGAAATATCAATACCTGTTAGATCTACATAATGAGGTTCATTCGCTGGATCTAGGTCAACCCGTCGAACTGCTGCCTAAACAAGGAGATGTGTTGTTCTTTCAACATCTATTCGCTCATGCCGGTACAGCGAATACTCGCCAAACCCCAAGATTTGCTTTTCGATATCTGTGTACTTGCCAAGCCTGCAAAAAGTGGGAACACTCCCTAGATTGGAATTTGTGGACACCTTAACGAGCATCAACGATGAACTCAGACTCAATTCTCATCCTATTGATACTTCCCTATAACTTGAGGCTTTGAAATAGATTTCTTATCGATACCAAGCCGTTGAACGTTAGGGCAGCTGGCAAGTAATTCTCAAGTTACAGTATCAATTGATTTGATATAACGCAGATCAATATAAATTTCAAAAGCATCTCAAAATCGTGTTATAGTATTTGTTCAAAAGGAGGCAGATGGATTTAGAGTAATCAACATAAAAAGGTCGTTAAAATTAGGGATCTAACCAAATTACAAAAGTACAATGGAAAAGGAAAAGAAATGATTAAGTGCGCGCTTATCAGTGGCAGAGGGATGGGGATGATGCATGGTGGGAATTTCCATAATCATGCTGAGGCTGAAGTGATAGCTGTCTGTGACATGGATCCTGAGCTCCGGGAAAAAGCTGAGGCTGAATTTCAAGTTCCGGGATATGAAAGTATTGATGAATTGCTGGCAAATTGTGATGTAGATTTAATATTACTTATCGTCAACGAAACCCGACGGATTCCACCTCTACGCCAACTCCTGACAGCTGGACAAAACGTCTTTACCGAGAAACCCCTCTGTGGTTTGGAAGGGCAATTCCGTTTACGCGAAGCTGATGCGGCAATTGCCGCACCAGCGATCTTGGAGTGGCGGAACTCAGGATTGAAGTTTGGAATTGATTTCAACTATCGATTTATGCACCATTTCCAAAAACTACACGATGATGTAGCTGAAGGTCGGTTAGGTGAAATCCAAATGGTGAGAGCACGGGCACACTTCAACTGTTGGTCCCATGTGATTGATCAGATCCTCTGGACCATGGGACGACCCGAATGGGTTAGCGTGGTAGGCGATTCTGATCAAAAAGGCGGATGGCAACGCATGATTCACATGGAATGGGCCAATGGCACCATCGGTACACTAGATGGCACCAACACGTGGGGGATGGAGCACCCACTTGGTGTGATGGTTGTTGGAGACAGTCATTATGCTGAGTCATGGGGGCTGGAGGGGCGGTATCGTCGGTGCAAATCCAACAATTCTGAAATCGAGGAACAATGGGAAGCCGAAGAAGGAAAACCAGAGATGTCGCAATCTTTTGTACGCATGGCAGATGGCGTCATACGGTCGATGCTCAAAGATCAACCGTTTCCTGCCGACGGGGAAGCTGCTTGGAACGAGTTGGTGTTTGAGGCTGCTGTGTATCGCTCGGCTGGTAATAGCGGCGAACGTGTGTGGCTGAACGATGTGGAAACCACAGCTATATCAAGTGCCTAATGCGGATTGAGTATACTCGTATTGGTTAACCGCTGTTTAGGTTTTAAGCAATTAATCTGGCAATTAGAATTAAAGGCCAAAAATAATTTTTGCCAGTTAAAAAGGGGCATCAAATGATAAATCTTATTTCCCCTCAACTGGTCGAAAAAATCCGCCGAAACGTTAATCACCAACGTCTGTTGGATACCGCTATGGCGTTGATCGAAGTTCCGAGTCCAACGTGTAGTGCCGGGGCTGTGGCAGATCAACTTGCTTCTCTGTTACAGGATGATGGGTTTGAGGTGGAGAGACCTGTCGCCAACTGGCCTGAGGCTCCAGCAGTTGTAGTACGTTTTGCTACTGATCAACCTGGTCGTGTCTTGCAGTTTGACGGACATTTGGATACTGTTCATCTTCCCTTTGTTCCGCCTCGACATGAACACGGCAATCTTTACGGTTCCGGTGCTTCCGACATGAAAGGCGGAATTGCCGCTTTTGTGGAAGCCCTGCGGGTTTTGAGAGATACCCACGCCCTAGTCGCTGGTGGAGTTCTGCTCACTGCACATGACCACCATGAAGGTCCTTGGGGTGACCGTCGTCAACTGTATGCGCTTATCAAAGCAGGCTATATTGGCAATGCCGTCCTGTTGCCTGAATATCTCGCTGATCGCCTGCCCATAGCTGGTCGAGGAATGGCTATCTTCGAAACCCATATTAGCAGAGATGGGCAGCCTATCCACGAGGTATTACGTCCGCCTCAGCAACCGGACGTATTGGCTACTGGAGCAGAACTGATTCTACGCTTGCGCGATCTACAACAAAGCTTAGAGAGTCGAACCCATCCGCATGCCGGCACAGACTCTGTTTTTGTAGGTCACATTCAGGCGGGGGAAATCTATAACCAATCTCCAACTGAATGTGTCTTGCAGGGTACTCGCCGTTGGGTTACGCCGGATACGGTTGAAGAGGTGAAATTAGAATTTAACCAGATCCTAGAAGAACTGGCAAAAACCAGTTGCACATCGATTGAGGTCAACTTTAAAGTTCAAGGTGATGCTTTCAGCATTTCCTCCGAAGACCCGATTATTACCGCTTTTCAAAACGCGCATCAGGCTGTTGCAGGTAATACTTTGTCTTTCGGGAATAAACCCTTTGTTGATGATGGCAATGCCTTTTCTGCCGTAGCTGGCATTCCCGCACTAACTCATGGTCCAGCTGCTACTGGGGCTCATACATTACAAGAATGTGTTTCAGTAGCAGAATTGGTCAGGGTAGCTCAGGTTTACGCGCTGACAGCGGTTGGTTACTGTATTTCCAAACGAGACGATTTAAATGCTTCTTGAAGGGGACTGTTTCAAAGGCAGTTTTGTAAATTTAGGTGGAGATCAAAATGAATCTTAGCGAACGTCAGCAAAAACTGCTAAAACGAACATTCTTGGACTACCAGCAAACTTTAGGGTTTATCCAGAATCCACTTATCATTCACAGGGCAGAAGGAATCTATTACTGGGATGTAGCAGGGAAACGTTATTTTGACGGAATTAGTGGGATCTTTGTTGCTACACTTGGTCACAGGCACCCGCGTGTTATGACCGCTATGCAAAATCAGATGGAAATACTGAGCTTTGCACCGCCTATGCATGGGATAGCCGACGTTACCCTTGATTTCGTGGAGAAACTAGGGGAGATTACCCCTGGCAATTTGAACTATGTCAAATCCTATAGCGGTGGATCTGAATCTATCGAGTCTGCTATCAAGTTCACCCGACAGTACTTCAAGCAAACTGGGTATCCGGGGAAGTATAAATTCATCAGCAGATACTTCGGGTACCACGGCGCGACCTTTGGGGCCATGTCTGCCAGCGGCACAGGAAAACGTAAAACTGGATTTGAACCACAAATGGGAGGGTTTTTGAAAGTATTCCCGCCGACCTATTACCGTGACCGGTTTTCCACTTGGGAAGAGTGCAACCGTTTCTGCGCCCAGTCATTCGAGGATGTTATTATCAATGAAGACCCGGAAACTGTGGCTGGTATCATCATTGAGCCCATCGGCAATACTGGAGGAATTATCACACCAACGGAAGAATATTTTCAGATCATCCGTCAGATTTGTGACCGTTATAATGTAATCCTCATTTATGACGAGATTATCACTGGATTCGCACGCACAGGGGCGATGTTCGCCGCCCAAACCTTCGGTGTCACACCTGATATTATTTGTAGCGGCAAAGGGCTCTCAAGCGGAGCTATCCCCTTAGGCGCAATGATAGCCAAAGAGGATATGGGGCATACTTTCTATGGTGCGGTCGAAGACGAGATCAACTTTGCTCATGGTCATACCTTTGCCGGAAATCCTTTGGCTTGTGCTGTTGGTATTGCTGTCATCGATGAAATTCAGCAGGAAAAGCTGGACCAAAGAGCCCAGAAGTTGGGAAATTATCTGGCTACAAAACTTAAGAAGTTGAAGCGATATGGTGTCGTGCGCGAGGTACGTGGTAAAGGTCTTCTCCTTGGTGTAGAATTAGTCAAAAACACTGAAACGATGACGCCTTATCCGGAACTCGGCCAAGCTTTAAAACGTACAACGCTGCAAAATGGCCTGATTCTTCGTATTGACCCTTCCTGGTTTGCGGTAGCACCAGCATTGATTGCCACAGAATCAGATATAGATGAATTGGGCGACCTAATCGAGAAAAGTCTAGTTGACGCGCTGAAACAGGTTGAGGCATAAAATATACTCTTCTCCTGAGCAAGTTAAATGTCGGTCATATTTTACCTGGTGCCACACCGAACTCAGCCTCAAAGTCACGCCAAACACCAGCTGGAACTTCAGCCGTAGCCGCAGCATAACCTTCCTCAACCTGCTCAACGTTTGATGGACCAAACATAACGATGCCATCAACTGGTGCAGCAAGACAAAATTGCATAGCTAGATGTCGAATATTTACGTCACGATCTCTGCACCATTTCCACATATCATGAGCCACTGTTTTTCCATCAGGATGGCGTCGGCGATCCGTCTCTACATCTGGTTTAATACCAGTTAGGAGTCCCATTCCCAAAGGGCTGGCCAGAATAATACCAACGTCTTCTTGTCGTGCCAGCGGCAATGTCGTTTCCGCAACCGATTGATTCAATAAAGTATAATCCAAGAAAGTTAAAACAATATCAATATGGCCTGTCTCGATCGATTGTTGATGAAAGGTATGAGAACGGACTCCTAACCCAATATGTTTAATCAGTCCTTCCTCTTTCATCTTTAGCAACTCGTCCAGCGCTTCGCCTGAGGAAATTGCATCTCTGATCTGAATAGGATCATGGATTAGTACGGCATCGAGATAATCAGTTTGTAAAGCTTTTAAACTCCCTTCCACGCTCCAACGGGTAGTTTCAGCAGAAAAATCCTTGCTTCTTTCCGGATGCGTTCCGACCTTGGCTTGAAGATAGATCCTTTCCCTCAAACCTCCAGACAGCGCTTTTCCCCATCTTTCTTCCTTATGACCAGGGTAGGTGTCAATATAATTTATACCGAGTTCAATTGCCCTTTGAATAGCAGCAATGGTTTCTTGTTCTGGTCCACTATGCAGCCAAGCAGCTCCTAAAGCAAGTGATTTGGGAAGCATCTCTGTCCGCCCCATTCTTCTTGTTTCTAGTTCTGACATGTTTTCTAAAAATCCTTACTTTTGAGTTGTGTGTTGAATTAATCCTTTAAAGTATATAACCGAAGTCAATGAATTTCCATTTCCCGGCAGAGTTGATAAAACTTTTCGAAAAACAGATTATCCAGTTGAAATGGCAGGGTTATTTATTCAGACAGTCCATCAAGAAAAGATCTCGCAACTTGCCTATCATCAAAAGGGATTGTCTGATCATCTGTTTCTTGATAACGTTGATCTCCTCTTCCTGCTATAACAACAGTATCCCCGGCGTTAGCCATTTCAATTGCCTGTTTGATAGCGGATTTACGATCAGGAATTAATTGGTAATTTTCACCTTCCGGTATCCCTTGGAGGATATCCGAAAAAATTTGATCTGTAGGTTCTGATCGCGGGTTACCAGTGGTGATAATCGGATAGTCCGCCATCTTAACCCCGATCCGTCCCATCATGGGGCGCTTTAACCGATCCCGATCACCATTGCAACCAAAAACACAAATCAGACGATCCCGAGTGGTTTTCTTAGCAGAATAGAGCAAGTTTTTCAACGCGTCAGGTGAATGAGCAAAATCAACAATAACTGTAAAGTCCTGTCCACAATCTATGGGTTCAAATCTACCGGGAATCCTAGTTGACTCGATTCCACTAATAATCTGTTCATTTCTAAATCCATATTGTTGTGCCACACCGATAGCAGCCAGGACATTGTAGATATTATATTCACCAGAGGATCGGAGATGTATAGGTAAGTTGCCATGTGGGGTGAGGACCAAGAATGAAATATCAGTGGCTTGTACTTGTACATCTTGAACTGTTAAATCGGCCTTCGCATGAACACCATAGGTGACAAAAGGAACATTCGTTTCTCGTATGACTTGTTTTGAAGCAATATCGTCCATGTTTATAATTGCTCGACCATGTACAGAATCGAGTTGTTGAAAAAGTCGTAACTTAGTCTCAAAGTACCGATCCATTGACAAATGATAGTCCAAGTGATCATGTGACAAGTTTGTGAATACTGCCGTGTCAAAGGTTACCCCTTCCAACCGATTCTGGGCCAGACCGTGAGAGGAGGTTTCCATAACCACGTGCTTAACATCAACATTTACTATTCTGGAGAGTAGATGGTGTAGTCTAACCGGATCTGGTGTGGTTAAATCCGCAGCTAAGTTTATACCTTTAAATCGGTACGCCAGTGTGCTGATCAGTGCAACATCTATCTGTGCTGAATTAAAAACAGACTCGATTAAAATTGCAGTTGAGGTTTTCCCGTTTGTACCAGTGATACCGATAAATTTTAATTTTTTAGCTGGATGCCAAAACCAAAAGTTGTTTTTAACAGCCATCTTAACAAAGTCAAAGAAAGAGAGATCTCTTTCTTTACTATAGTGCTTCCACTCCTTATAGATCCGTTCTGGCATTGAATGAGTTGACATGTTAAATCCAACAAGGCCTAGTTTTCAAACAGGATCTTAATGATAGTGATTTTCTTCAAGTGATTCTGCCAGAAAATCGAAGTTATAGTTTCCATCAGCAGTTTTCCAGCGACCAACTGAATCTGGTCTGACAACTATCCGTGCCAAAGGTATGCCGAGAAAACACTCCAGGCGTTCAAGCGTTTCTTCCTGCTTGAGAACAAAATCCTCAAAACGAACCACAATATAATTTTTTGGCTTTGGTGTTGATTTCATCAATTCATACTGATATAACCAAGAAATGGCCCTTTGCCTTCTGATATCATCTGTCAGCGGGTAGTTAATTCCAAAATCGCGAAGATCGTCGGTTTTATGACCTCCCAAGATACAGTCTCTGGGATCTCGTATCCAATGAATATATTTTATGTCGCGGAACATTCGTACGATCCAAGGGTAGACCAGCGTGGTTTCTGGTATTTTCCATCCTTGATGAGTAGATACATCAGTCAGCACATCGGCTAGATAGGTGTGGATCAGTTCCTCGAATTCTGGATCGATCTCCATTGTATGCAGCGGTTCAAAATCCCATGACAAGTTACCATTCAACTGGACATACTTTGCTAAGATTCTACAGGCATCATACATAGCTCCCGGAGGCACTTTATCACCTGATCGGTTTAGAGTTGTACCCATAAACACGCTGCTAGCATACAAAGTATGCGAAATTGCACGTGTCCCGGAATGTCCACGCCCTATGATTGTTATTAAAGACATTAAGATGAATCTTTATCCTTATAAGGATAAACCTAAAGAAATTATGTACATGTCAACTGGGATTTTATTTTAATTTGAGCCAAAATACAAGTCTAAAACCCAATTACAATCAGTGCAACATTGTACACATAGAATTCACTGAACAGCGAAACACCCAAAACCTTTTCCATTAAACATCTAGGTTGTATGAATAGAGGCGTTTAAGTGAGCTCTTTCCCTCATCTCGAGTCGATTTCAAATAAAAGATTGAACTGGATTCAAATCCCAAGTTAAGTTATCATTAGCTTAATCACAATATCATGCTGGACTTTGTAACATATAAAATGAAAATACTAATTACATCAGCAACCTCGAAGCTTTCGCAACAGTTAACAACAGATCTATCAGCAGATCATCAAATTCGGCTTACCGATCTCGTTGATTTTGAAACCGACTTTGATTTCGTTCAGTCTGATCTTGGACATGAGTCTGAAACAGATGAACTTGTTAAAAACATCGATACAATCATTCATCTTGCCACGTTGCCTTTAGCCCTATTAGAGAATCCGGATGATCTAGAAAACCTTGAGATAGATTTCCTGACACGTTGTACCTACAACTTGCTGTACGCTGCCGTGGCCCAGAACATCTCGAATTTTGTTTTTGCCAGTACCCTTCAACTTTTTGCTAAACTTGATCAGAACCTGACTATAGGACCAAACTGGCGTCCACGTCCAACAACAGATCTGTTTCCCTTATCGCGACACTTAGGGGAATTTGTGTGTCGAGAGTTTGCACGTGAGGGACAGATTAACGTCAGTATCATTCGACTTGGAGATACCATAGACGAAGATACTATCGGTGCATTCCGACAGGCTATCAACTCTACTGACAAATGGAAGATCACACATATTTAAAGTGGGAGTAGATGAATGAAAGTTTTGCTTTTGGGCGGCAACGGTTACATGGGACCGCATCTTGTCAAGGTTCTTGAAAAGTTTCATCAACTCCGCATTACCGACATTATGCCAATTGAATCGGAACATGAAACCATGATTGTCGATGTAGCTGATTTCAATCAGGTAATGGCAGCAGCAAAAGGTGTAGATGCTATCATTAACTGTTCAGTACTACGACCTGATAGAAAACTGGCTTTTGACGTCAACACACGCGGCGCTTACAATACCATGTGTGCTGCGTTGGAAAATAAAGTTCAACGTGTAATTCATACTGGACCTTTTACCGCAGTTCATGGAACAACGACCTATAATCTCGACTTTGAGTTGAACCCCGATTCTCCTCCCCATCCGGGAACAGATTTGTATGGTTTAACCAAATCGCTTGGTCAGGAAATTTGCAAGTCGTTCACAGAAAATTATGACAACTTGTATGTACAATCTTATCTTTTCTTCAGTTTTGTTGATTATGACGATTCAAGGGAAGGTGGGGATCTCACGCCATTCACATTGAGCTGGCGGGATACAGCCGAATTGTTTCGACTGGGTTTAGAAATCAAACTGACTGACTTGCCGTCGCGGTTTGAAGTATTTTACATATCCGCCGATCTGCCACATGAAAAATTCAAGTTTGATAAAGTTAAAGAGGTTCTGGGTTTTATCGCCCGGGATAATTTTGAAAAGATGTGGCATAAAAAGTAAACAGGTGGTTTCTTTCACCGCCTTCACTCATTTGCTATATAGCTTTTTAATGCCTGTTTAACTTCATCGAACACATGTGACCAATCGCCAAGTTGATGTTGCCGAAACAATTTCATCCTTGGATACCAGAGAGTATCGTCTCTTTGCACCATCCACCGCCAACTTGGAACAAGTCGTAATAAAGTCCAGACACTCTGACCCAAGGCTCCAGCAATATGCACTGTGGTATTGGATGTCGATATGACCAAATCCAGGGCTAACACTTGTGCCGCAAATCCATCCAGATCGGTCAACGGATTAATTTCTTCATCTTGGTAAATTGAAATATCATTCTTATCAGAAACATACTCTTCGATCTCTGATTTAGTATCTCCATATTGTAAGTTGACAAAGTAGCAATCACCTTGTGATAGAATTGAAGTCCAATCTTTCAATGATGTGCTCTTGGATTTTCCAATGTCTCGATTAGTACTTTTCCAAGAAATGCCAACTAGCAGTTTATCATCTGCCAAGTTTTTATATTTTTGTCTTAGTTGCGCAGTTTTTTTTGGGCAAGGCAAAAGGTAGTTGCTTGCTGTGAAACTGTCTTCGTTAGATCTAAGCCATTGGCCCAAGTTGCCCATAGGAACTTGATAGTCTATATTATTTGCATCGAATAATCGAGGATGTGGCGATATTTGCCGGGAAAGAAATTGAATCTGGGGAAAAGAGCGTTGAAACAGAGGAACAAGTCTCGTATCACACTCGACGATGACATTGATTCCCATTTCCGACAAGTCAGGGAGCATGCTGGCAAACATAATCTCATCGCCGATTCCTTGTTCAGTCCAGACCAGAATGGATTTTCCTCTCAGATTCGATCCATCCCAGTTGGGTTGCGGAAAATCCCGTTTTCCCGCGATGAAATCTTGGCACTTCCATCGCCATGCAAATTGTTCCCAACCATCGTTAAAATTTCCTGCCAACAATAGGCTCATGCCAAGGTTCTTATGCGCTTCAGCAGAATCGGGTTGGATCTGTATGGCCTCACGGTAGGCTTGAATGGACTTCTCCAGTTCCCCTTGTTCTTGTAAAACGTTTCCGAAGTTAATATAAGAACCAGTACAGTCGGGGCGGATTTCAAGCGCTTTCTCATAAGCCTGGATAGCTTCCTTCAGTTTGCCCTGTTCTTGCAACACTACCCCCAAATTGTTATAAATCTCAGCAGAACTGGGTTGGATCTGTATGGCTTTGCTATAGGCTTGGACGGATTCCACCAACTTCCCTTGATCTCGCAGGGAATTTCCCAAATTATTATAAAATGCAGGTTGTCTTGAATCTATTTCTATGGCTCGCTTGATTAAGCTAATTGCTACCTCATTCTTACCTACCTGATAAGCAATAATACCAAGAATATGAATAGCTTCAGCATTTTGGGGATCATCTGTCAGAATTTGCTGACATATCTGCTCTGCCTGTTGCGTTTTGCCTTCTTGAGAAAGAGAGAAAGCTTGCTGTAATTTAGCTTCCACATCAACAATCGCTTTAAGAGATTGTTGATGAAAATTTTGTTGGTTTCTTTCACTATCTCTTCTTTTTTTCATTATTCTCTTGGAAATTACGTTTGAGAATTCGCAGTACCATAGGGATCAAAGGCAAACGCTAATAATTGGTTGATTAAGCTATTAAGCAAAGGAATGATGAAGTATTCTACTAAGAATACAGGAAAGTGTAAACAACAACCTGAATTGCCTCAATCAAGATGAAAGCTACCAATTAGGCTTATTAAGTTGACACCATAATGCGGTACACATAAAATGGTTCTGCCTCCTATTTACAATCCTGACCCACTTGAGGGGGTATAGAATAGCCTTCATACTGCAGGTAAGGAACTGAAAAAAGGAAGATTTGATGCAACTGAAAGATAAAGTGATAATTGTCACAGGCGGTGGCCGAGGTATTGGAGAAGCAATTGCTGTCGGGTACGCCCAAGAAGGTGCTAAAGTGGTAGTCGCTGCCCGAAGCATAGGTCAACTGGATCAGGTTGTTGAAAAAATTCAAAGTCAGGGAGGACAAGCCATTTCAGTCCCGACCGATGCTCGGTTTTTGCCACAGGTCGAGAATCTGGTTCAGCAGACTGTAGATCAGTTTGGGAAAATCGACGTCTTGGTCAACAACGCAGGGATCAACCCTCGAGGCCTGTTTTTGGACTCGACAGAGGAAGAATGGGAACAATCTTGGCAGATAAACGTTGTCGGTGTGGTACATTGCTGCCGTACTGTTTTGCCCGTCATGAAAGCTCAAGGTCGTGGCAATATCATTAACATAGGATCCGGAATGGGTCAGGTTGGACGTGGCAACCTCAGCGTGTATTGCGCCTCCAAATTCGCACTGCATGGTTTGTCACAAGCCATTGCTGAGGAAGTTTGGGAGGACGGTATTATCGTCAATGTGCTGATCCCTGGTCCAGTCAAGACTGAGTTGTCGCGTCCAATGTGGGAAGGGGCTGGTGAGGTTCGAGCTAGCAGTGATCCATGGAAAGATCCGGAGCAGGTGGTTCCGTCAGCTGTCTTTCTGGCCGCACAACCGCCATCTAGCGGCATGACGGGACAGATTCTGAGTATTATGCGCCGTAACTCGCCATAAAGATGATTTATGCGCTGGCTTTACCCTTGCCTTACATATTGTGTTCAAAGATAAAAATAATGATACAGTCTTTTAATCCAACTCACAACGCAAATTTGAAAAGGAGATTATGATGAAATGGTCCAAGCAGATTGCCAATGGCGTTCTCTTCACAGGGCTGCTGGTTGGATGGTGGCTGGTTTTCGTTTGCTTCCAAACGGTATATGCCGACAGCTTAGACCTTGTCAGAAAGGTGGAATTCCAACCGTTAGCATCCGCTACACGAAGATTGATTGAGGCTCTTGACTACCTTGGTGCGCCGCTCCTGAAAGAAGATCAGGCCAAGATCAACGATGCATTATCGGCAAATGACCATCAGCAAGTGGTGAGTA
>DTUY01000213.1:17091-24911 GCA_012963885.1 Candidatus Poribacteria bacterium
GTTGGTGTAGACATCAACCCGCAGAGTCGAGTCAAGGTCAAAGAAGGATCCACTGCAAAAGAGTTGATACAACAAGGATGGCGAACCTTTCTGGTGAAAGTGCATAATCAGGCTGGTGTGACGGCTCCCTTGACTGCCGAGAGTCCAAACGCAGCACCCATCTACCAACGCTCGCGTAACAGCCCAGAACCGGAAAGCACGGTGCCGGAGAGTGAAATTATCCACCGATTCCTTGAGATCGCGGTTTACAACAAACCGCCGTTAAAGGAAAATCTTTCAGGTTTAGAACTAGAATACCGAATCTTGCAACTCTACAGCCGAGATGCTGGGAAACGGGAAGCGATCCTTGCTTTCAACGTTGGGCAAGGCACACAGGATATTGGTTTTCGCAATCAGGTGCCAATTTTATTCCACTGTGCTCCAGCAGTGGAAGTGAAACTGAAGATACTTGACTTTGACGGCACCCCAACCATCGCTGCTTTGACCATTCGGGATGGATTCGGCAGAATTTATCCTTCACCGGGACGACGTTTGGCCCCGGACTTTTTCTTTCATGACCAGATCTATCGCTACCATGACGAATCGGTTTTCTTGCCACCCGGGTCATATACAGTTGAATATAGTCGTGGTCCTGAGTATCGTATAATGTCCAAGACTGTTACTATACCTGAGGCTAAACTATACAGTGAGTCTTTCAAACTTGATCGATGGATCCACGTTGCCGCTGAAGGGTGGCGATCCGGAGATCATCATATACACGCAGCAGGTTGTTCACATTACGAAAGTCCAACGCAGGGAGTATTGCCTCAAGACATGATGCGACATATTCTAGGGGAAGATATCAACGTTGGTTGCGTCCTCTCATGGGGGCCGTGCTGGTACTATCAAAAACAGTTCTTTGAGGGCAAAGTAAATGATTTATCCACTGACGACTACGTGATGCGATATGATGTGGAGGTTTCCGGATTTCCTTCCTCTCACGCTGGACATCTGTCATTACTGCGACTAGCTGAGGACGATTACGTTGCTGATGCTGAAGGGCAAGTCGTCGACCGAATTGAAGAATGGCCTAGCTGGGACCTGCCTGTCCTTCAATGGGCAAAGAAGCAGGGAGCTGTTACTGGTTTCAGCCACAGCGGTTGGGGGTTGCAGGTTTCTGGGAATGAACTTCCCAACTATAACATGCCACCATTTAATGGCATTGGTGCCAATGAATACATTGTGGATGTGGTGCATGGCGTTGTCGACTTTATCTCTACTGTCGATACTCCGTCGGTATGGGAACTTAGCATTTGGTATCATACCCTGAATTGTGGGTTTCGCACTCGCATTAGTGGTGAAACAGACTTTCCTTGCATCTATGGTGAACGGGTTGGTTTAGGACGCGTGTACGTCAAAATGCCTGTTGGGGCGTTGGATTACGATGTCTGGGTGGATGGACTTCGCGATGGACGTTCTTACGTTGGCGATGGCAGAAGTCACCTGCTTGACTTTGTGGTTGAAGGAACTCATGTGGGGGAAAAGGGTCCAAGCGGGGTTATCAGTCAGTTGAATCTGGATGAACCAGGAAAAGTCACTGTCAACGCACGCGTGGCTGCCTTACTGGATGAAATACCCAACCCGTTACTGCGAGATCGTCCATTGAGTCAAAAGCCCTACTGGCACATTGAGCGAGCACGCATCGGTGACAGCCGAAAGGTTCCCGTTGAACTGGTCGTCAACGGACAGCCGATTGACCGTCAGGAGATTGTAGCGGATGGTACTATTGTCCCAGTACAATTTAATCTTTCAATTGAACGATCCAGTTGGATCTGCCTGCGCATCTTACCATCATCGCACACCAACCCGGTCTTTGTTATTGTCGATGAACAAGCCGTTCGTGCCAGTCGCAGAAGCGCAGCGTGGTGCGTGGAAGCGGTAGAGGTCTGCTGGAAGCAAAAAGTCGATAAGATTCGTGAAAATGAGCGTGATGCAGCCCGACGAGCATATGACATGGCAAAAGAAGCCTATCAACAAATTGAGGAAGTTTCAGCAGTGGAGTAAGAGGTCATTCAGATGGACAGATCTCACTTCTAATATTTCTAATCTGTCAATATATCTATTCAGGAGTTAAACATGAGCTTTGAAGTATACGATTATCGTAAAGATATCCGAAACTTGCTAGTAACCCCACAGATCCGCGCTAGGTTTATACGTCTCGAGGTGGGCAACATCAGTGGAGGTAACCAACGAGGACAAGGACATTCCCACGACCTGGGACATGAGATCTTTCTGGTTCTGCAGGGAAAAGCAGAGTTTGAGATCGAAGGAGAAATACAGGTTCTAGAACCGGGACAGATGTGTATCGCGTTAGTAGATCAAACCCACACAGTACGGAATATTGGTGACGAACCTGTGATCATTTATCTTTCTGTTACACCACATATTCAGCCCACTCACACTGGCTGGATTGAAGAAGGAACCAAAGCACCTCCTCATTTCAATTTGTCATCCGCTTACGATGTAGAGAAAGATCAAACTACTTCCATCGATAAATTGGTGGCAAGTCAGCGACAGGCAGCTGATGCGCTGATGGAAGTCATCGAATCAGCATATCAGGTTCAATGTAAGCAATTGCCCATATTAGCTGGTAAAGACAAGAAAGCCGCCTTAGAAGCCCGCGACACAATTTGGAAGGCAATCTACCCTATGTTCCAACAGATGTATGAACTAGCCGACAGTTGGAATTCTCTTACTTATCGCACGGCTGATACCGACTTTTAGGAGGTTTGAACCGTGAAAACTCTAAAAATTGGTGTCATCGGGTGTGGTGCTATCGCCCAAGTTCAACATATGCCGAATCTGGTTGATTTACATGATCTATTTGAAGTGAAAATGGTCTGTGACCTATCGCCTGGGGCGGCTGAATACGTAGCTACCAAGTTTAACGTACCCCAATTCACTACTAACTATTATGAAATATTGGATAGCGACGTAGATGCTATACTGCATTGCGCGGGTGGTTATAAACCCTCCGCTGTAGTCGCGGCTTTCGAAGCTGGGAAGCATGTCTTTGTTGAGAAACCCTTGTGTTCTTCCTTGGAGGAGACGGATAGAATTATAACTGCTCAAAAAAAATCTGGGACAGTAGGACAAGTTGGCTATATGAAGGTACATGATCCTGCTTTCATCCAAGCCAAACAAGAGGTGGAAACCATGGACAATATCCAGTTTGTTCAGGTGAACCACTTACATCCTAACAATAGTTTGCATATGTGTCAGTTCGATGTTCGCCGTTTTGATGACATGATCCAAGATTCTCTCACTCAGCAAAAAGAAGCGGCAGACATAGCAACCTACGCTGGCGGTTCCAAACAAGCCATCGGCGATGTCGAACCACATGTCCAAGGTGCTTTCGGTTTGCTCTCAGGTAGCATGATCCACGATATCTATGGCATGCGCGTCATGCTGGGTATGCCGAAACGGGTGGTTAGTACTGAAATCTGGCGGCGAGGGAGAGCAATTACTTATACGCTGGAGTATCCGGCGGGGTACCGTCTGGTTGCCAGTTGGGTAGATCTACCTGACCTCTGGGATTTCAAGGAAACGTTGGAAATCTATGGCGATGATAAACGCGTCATCCTTTCCTACCCAACTGGATTTTCTCGTGGCATTCCGTCTAGGGTTACCATCCAGGGAATTGATTCAGCTGGAACAAGCTATGCGAGCGAACCCGTTATTGACTGGCAGAGCGCCTTTATGCAGGAATTACGTCACTTTCATGATTGTGTTATTAATGGAACCCTATGTCGCACTTCGATAGAGTCCGCTCGCGACGATATTGCTTTAATCATCGATATTATTAAATGCTATTGTCTATAACCAACCGGCAACTGACCACATAACACTTAATCTACTGAAAGATGTCTGCAGCAAATCCGCGGTATCTGTGACTGGATCTCCGCCATAATGGTTGGTGTATTCACTACGGAGACGTTTCTCTAAGTCTGTTGGCTTGGTCAATGGTGTATCTACCCATGTGTTATTAAGATCTGCGCTTTCGCGTAGTGCTATCCACAACTCCATATCCCGGCGTGCGTGCGCTTGGCCATACTCCAGATCGACTCCCGTCGTTACAGCACGATGCAGGCTATACAATATGCTGGCTTTGGCCACATCATCGGCGGCAGAGATACCATACTGTTTAAATGGGTTTTCCCACAAAATTGGATCGAAATCGGAATCCGACGTGTTTTGACCAACACCGATGGCAGCTAGAACGCGTTCTCCTCCAACTTGATCGTAAATTTCTTCAAATGGACATGACGATTGATTAGAGTAACGTACCAGTTCGTTTCCTGAAAGATACCCTTCAGTACCTTCAATCTCCCAATGATTTCCCCACTTGCCTGAGGCGGAAGATGATTCATATAGACAGGTTACATTGTCCTCAAACTTGATAATTCCGTTTTCCCACCAGATTTTCGATTCCTGTTGACCTCCATAACTATCATAAGCTTGCATGTCCAATTGTTTGGCAAATCCCAACACCTGTTTGGGTTCGCTATCGAGAATCATCCGCATAGCATTGAACCCATGATAACTACCTGACTTGTACCAAAGCCGTGCATGCGTAATTGTGCCTAATAATCCCTTTCGTACAATTTTTTGTTTCAGTTGTTCGTTAGGCCAACGCCAGACATTCTCGGCTATTTCCCATTTGACTTCGTTCTGCTGACACGTTTCAGCAATCGCATCGCCAAAGGCCAAGGTAAGTGCATAGGGGATTTCAGTAATTAGATGACATTTCTGTCTTGCTGCGGTCAAGGCAAAGACTGTTTGACCATCGGTTGGAACAAGGACGAAAACCACATCGGGTTTTTCAATAGACAACATTTTCTCAACGCTACTATAACGGCAAGCAACATGAAATTGTGCACCGGCCTCTTGTAGTGACCGCTGGCTATGATCGCAGATCGCACAAATCGAATAGAGATCTTTTAACTTTCGAATCGTTGCCAAATATCCTCTCGCCCTTGAGGATTCGTAGGCTCCTACCCCCACAATAGCAATTCGTAATTGTATCATCATAAACTCCTTTAAAATCTATGTGCATCATCATCAATGATCTTCAGTTTAAACAAATTAATAAATCAAAATACAAGATGATTATAATCGATTTTTTTTCAGACACTTTGCTGCTAAAATTTCAATTTTATGTGCTATTATATATTATTTATATTGGTGTTGCATATTTGCCTTTTTGAGTGAATTTAATCATATTATAGAGGAAATTGATAAAATACAATAATAATGAAGAAAAACATATTGATACCGGACGTGGTAGTTCCACCTGCACAGATAGAACATGACGTCCTTGGAGATAAATACAACATAACAGTTGGAGAAGCACAGGAAGCCGGTGATATCCCAGAAGAAATATGGAAACAATCTCATGGTATCTTAGCTTTTCATTTGATTGATTATAATGCGGAACTTTTGTCCAAATTAGAGAATTGTCAGGTGATTGTTAGACTTGGTGTTGGTTATGACAATATTGATTTAGGCGAGGCGAGGTGTAGAAACATCGCCGTATGTAACGTTCCTGATTATGGTACTGAAGAGGTTGCTGACCACACATTAGGCTTGTTGCTTGCTTTAGTTAGGAGTATACCAGGTTATCAACAAGCCATAAAAAATAGGAATTGGGCGAGAAATGATAATATAACTTTCCGATTATCGGGTAAAACCATCGGGATCATTGGATTAGGGCGAATTGGAATGGCAGTTGCAATCCGATGTAAATCCTTTGGGATGAACATTGTGTTTTATGATCCTTACCTTGATGATGGTTACGACAAGGCGTTAGGTATAACAAGGGCTGACACCTTAGAGGATTTTCTGGAACAGAGTGATATCATATCAATACATGCACCTTCAACCAAAGAAACGCGAGGCATGGTCGGGAGCGATTTCCTCAGTAAGGTAAGAGATGGCTGTATCTTGATTAACACTGCCAGAGGTGATATTATAAACTTGGATGAGCTATACAAAATTATGAAATTGGGGAAGGTGAAAGCGTGTGGATTGGATGTCTTGCCCATTGAAGGACATAGCAGTGAACAACAGTTAGTTGTTGATTACGAGAATGATGCACAATGGTTGAAGGACAGACTGATCATTACCCCACACGTAGCTTACTATTCTGCTGAGGCATATACAGAACTACGTTATAAAGCTGCCAAGCAAATCAAAGGCGCGATTGATGGGCAGGAAATTAAAAATTGTGTTAATAACTTCAATGCGCCCTCTCAATCATAATTACTTGGGCTGTGATCACCAAGAAGACGACGTTGTCGTGATGTTGCTTGGGAAAGTATTACTTCATCAAACTGGAATTTGTTCAAGTAAGGCGGGAATTTCTGTGTAATCATCCGATATGCATAGTGAACTTGTAAAAGATAACGATTTTCATCGCTAGTGTTGGCAGTACCTCGGTGCCAGACTTCACTACGGAAAATTACGGCATCACCGGCATTGCAAATGATACTTCGCTCTTCTCCTCCCTTCCATCCTGTATCTCCGTTAGGTGATCGGCCTGAATTATGGCTGCCGGTAACAAAATTTGTGGGACCGAGTTCGTCATACATGTCATTTAAATAGTAATGACAGGTAGTAATAAAAACGGGTATCTTAACTCTTGGGTCGGCAACAATATCTTCGGGTAGACTGATAGGCAGCCAGTCTGTGTGCAGCGTTTGATCTGGTCGTCCAGGTCCTGTCGTCCAAGCAGTCATTCCAATGACATGGCAATCTCTTCCGTGAATTGCTTCTTCTATTTCGATGACTTCAGGTTTGTCAAGATATTGTAGAAATGTGATTTCTCTATTGAATGCATTATTGATATGCTTGTTTAGAAACCCACCATTCCCAGAAGTGCCATGCTTATCAAAACTTTCGGGTATTATGTCCAATCGATCCATAGCCGCCTTTAACTCAACAATTTCTTCCCCATTAACAACTTTGGGTAGATAGACATATCCGTCATTTTCTAAAGCATTGACCCTGCTTTCAAGATCAGGATAAGCTATCAATGGTAATGCTTTGGCCATTTTAATCTATCCTTTCATTGTAGAATTATTCTTTACATGAATCCATGATTCTCTCTTTTCTCTCCCACGGTTAGTCAGTCGACATGTGGAAGATAGCGTCGTAGTGTTCCCATACAGTGTGTTTATGTAACGTAATATATACTGCCATATCCGAGCTCATTTTCAAGTGTATGGACAAAGCGCGCTTCATGCATATATTTATGGGTCGCATGGAATATCAATGGATCAATTTCTTTCATACTGATGTGTCATCCAACAAACTATACATCTAGCGGCCACTGAGCCACACGGAGAGTATGGAGTCAGTAATCTCGCTACACCCAACGGGATATACTATGTTAATCTATTTGGAAAGTCAAGTATTCTCTAATCGGATATTTTTTATTTATCATGGGCGGATTCAACTCTGAAACGCAAAATTCGCTCCCAATGATTTCCCCAAAGACAGCTCTGTAGGCGTTTCGTATCCAAGGCTCTTTCTGGGCCTCCTGTTAAGCAACCCCTTGACTCTCTTTACTGATCTCTCCGTAACCTCCTCAAACCGGCTCTTCTTGGGCAAGAACTGACGGATCAAACCATTGGTGTTCTCGTTCAGTCCAGGCTGCCAACAGGAGTACGGAGGAGCAAAATAGTAGTCGCACTCCAGTGCCTTGGCCACTTTCTCATGGCAGGCAAACTCCTTTCCTCGGTCCGCGGTGAGGGTCAGCACACGATCCTTGTCGGGGCGCA
>DTUY01000214.1 GCA_012963885.1 Candidatus Poribacteria bacterium
GGTTGCCCTGTTCTGCCCAACTCGCAGGGGCGGAGCTTGCTTCCGCTACTGACCGACCCAGAAAACGCCGAATGGGATAATGTGGCCTTCTCCGAGTTCTGTCAGGACGCGGTCGGGGCTGGCGGCCCCTTCCCCGAAGAGGGTGTCTTCCAGCGTATGATCCGTCGTGACAACTGGAAGCTCAACTATTACCATTGTCAGCCATGCCAGCTTTTTGACTTGGAGGTCGACCCACGTGAACTCAACGACCTAGCCGCCGATCCCGCGCACCAAGAAACAGTCGAAAAGCTCACGGCCGAAGTCCTGAACGGCTGGGACCCCGAATGGATCTGCGAGCGCATGGCCGAGCTCCGCTCCAACCGGCAGATCCTTGTTTCCTGGGGCCGTCGTGTGCGGCCACCGGACCAGTATCGTTGGAATCTTGAGCCGGAAATGGATTATCTGGACGAGGAGCAGATCTAGGCGCACGCCCATCGCTGTGTTGACTGTGGGTGTTTCCGGGTGCGGGGTTGGTGGCTCTAACCAAACCTCCAGATTTGATGTCGGTGGAAACTATCACTAGAGAGTATAGATTACCTGGATAAATGATGTCCCAAAACTTGAGGAAATTATTTACACTGAAAGGAAAAAATTAGGTGGCTAAAATCACTACGTTTAAAGGCTATGATCGAGTTTCCCCCACGCAGAAACCAAGTGGGAAAGTGTTGCCAAACATTGTAACGGCACGGGATGGTGTGCCGATAAAATATCCCAACTGCGAGGGACTCGGTGTTCGAATCGTTCATCCAGCCAATCCGAATGCTCCGGCTCAAAATATGGGATTAATCATGTTCTATATACCTCCTCATGTTATTTTCGAACCTAGTAGTCATCATACGGAAGAGTGCTACGTTATTTTGAGGGGACAGGGAACGATGACACTAGCTGGAGATGAAGTCGAGGTGAAAGCCGGTATGTTCGTTCATCTTCCTCCGTGGTGTGAACATGGCATAGAGAACACAGGTGATGAAACGCTCGAGGTTTTGATTTGTACGTCACCTCCCAATCCTTAAATTCAGCTTGACATGCGATAGCAATTCAGATGTAATATGCTCTGATTCCAGCTACAATAAATGACCTGATGAAACAGATGCTAAGTTGTTTACGTGGAAAGAAAAAAATCAAGTGTTTAAAATTACAATGAGATGTCGACTGAATTTCCTCGCTCAGAAGCGATTTGGTGGAGGGTGGAGATGAAAGTTAATCTTGCGGGTAAAGTTGCGTTAGTAACTGGTGCCGCACGCGGAATTGGTAAATCAATTGCTAATACGTTGGGAGAAAATGGAGCTGATGTCATCTTTGCGGACATTGATTTTGAGCAAGCAGAAGAAACCGCCTCAGATGCGAATCAAGCATATGATGGGAACTGCAGGCCTTTACAGGTGGATGTCAGGGATTCCGATCAGGTTGAATTCAGTGTCGACACCATCTTAGCTGATTTTGGGCATTTGGATATTTTAGTTAACAATGCGGGTGTCAATACCCTAGCACATCGCGTAAATATAGATCAATTCCCTTTAGAAGAATGGAATCGGATTTTAGAGGTAGATTTAACCGGGGTATTCATCGTGAGTCAATTCGCGTCTAGGCCAATGATTGAACAGAAATATGGTCGGATTATCAACATCGCTTCGGTTGGAGGCATAATGCCTTTACGTTTACAGTGTGCGTTTGTGGCTGCCAAGGCTGGCGTGGTTAACTTGACCAAAGCTATGGCCATAGAACTTGCGCCATCTGGAATACTTGTAAATGGCATAGCTCCTGGTTCGGTGCTGACGGATGGCACAAAGAAACTGTTCTATGGTGATGACGCTAAGTTTCAAGAATCGATGAGAAACATGCTTTCCCACGTTCCGCTCGGCCGTCCTGCCGAAACGGAAGAGATTGCTCATGCTGCACTTTTTCTGGCGGCACCGGAAACTACCTATATCACCGGACATGTATTGGTCGTAGATGGTGGTTGGACTGCTGGGTATATACGCGACTTTTAGTAATTTGATGTGTTCTATGAGAGCTCAATACATTTGTTATTTTGATATTCATTGGTATGTTTGGATGCAGCGGTGGTTCAAATCAAACTAACTAAACCAAAGATCCGAAAACAATCTACCACTATTAGAGAAACCGAAGTTAAAAAATTTACTATTGATTTCGTGGCAGAGGAGGTGTCGGTTAAGGAACTCTTTACTTCCTATGCCACTGTTAGAGAATGAGAAATCGAGGAAATCATGAGCCATTTTCTGAAATCAGAATCACTTGGTTTATTCATGGTTTGGAGCTTTTGGGAGGATTTTTCCGTAATGACTGAATGAGGTAGCATCAAAGACTTTATGAAAGAAATTTTGATTTATACAAAAGGTCTATTTTAGCAATGAAGGAATTGGTTAAGGGAGTTCATGCCCTGTAGTAGTTTCAAAATTGGTCTGGATACATCGAGTCGAGTTGATTGGTTTAGCAAAAATTCCCTCATCATCTTGAAAGGAATCAAGTACGTATGATCCTGGAAACACAATATCAGCACCGAACTGATAGCATTGAGGAGAAAATCCAATTACTTTCGGAAGCATATCGATTAGGTGAGATTGATCTTGCCATGTCTTTGTCTGAATCTATTAAGGATACCCTGACTTTTGAAAGGGAGATTGAAGATCCAGCAGAAAATCACATCCTCGGATTGGAAACGACAGGCGAAGTTAGTGATTTACCAGAATCATGGTTGAAGTGGGCCGAGGGCTGGAAGTTTTTCAAGGTAATAGCTTTAGAGGAGAGTATCGGTTTAGACAGATTTCAGGAACCTGTGGATCTGCCAATCAGTTTTGAAGAGGGGCACAATTTGCAACGTGAGGTTCGTGTCGCTAGACTTGAGGCGACTACTGGACAGCTTTTTGAAACTGTAAGTCAAATTTATAATGAAATCTATCGGTGCGGTAAACGGCATTGCCATCTTACCTTTCTGGCAGATGTACTTGCAAACTCAAGAACAATTTACTTTATTTTCTACGGTAACCCAAACGCCGAATTACCGAACTATCTATCGGACCTTCAGACTGATGGTGAGGGAGTTGGGCTTCGGATTGAAAACCATCATTACGCCGCTGATCTGTCACATCAGATGGGACAATTAGAGCGATTAACCTATAAACGTGCGCATGGGCTGGAGCTTTTTGCTGGTGGGGAAGGTCACGGGGAACCGCCCAATGTTGATTGGGCACACGATTACTTGGCTTCAAACAACTTTCAAAAGTTCCGGGTTACAAATTGGTCCACCTGCCCCAACTATGAGGTGATCAAGGGGCCTGTTTGCGTTTATGTGCGTCGATGGGGTTTTCCTCATAGTCCCATCCATCCGTTATTTTCTCCGAGTCGAATGCACATAGATGTTACCTATAAGTTTTATGCTGGGTTACCGTACTTCATCAAAGAAGGTAGGATGGAAGTTATCAAAGATTTTGAGCTTAATTATCTTCGTGACGATGAATGGGTATTTTCAGGGTATGCTTTTACCGACACTGTTTGGATAGACAGCGATGGGAAACTACATGAGGGCGAGGTGCCAAGTTCACATCAGGATGACCTGTGGGGAGTTGGTTTCTTCAATCAACAAAGCCGTGACGCGTTTATTGCAATTTGGTTAGAACATCAGGCAGAAAATTTCGATGTCCTCTATCATAGCGGCGCGCCGACCTTGAATTATAATGGGCATGGACAACTCTGGAGTCGCTGGGCGGCAAGAAACAGTCCGCGGTTCCGTGCCGGAACTTCTCTCAGACAAAAAAACGCTTATCTGATTTCACCCTATTTTGTGCAATCCGGAAGAAAGGAAGTTCAGGATGTTCGCCTTAGTCTGTTAAATCCGCTTAAAGTAAATGCGGAAATTAATCTTGAAAATGAATTTTTCCACCAAATACCTTCGAAATCTCGGGGGCGACTTGTCACGAAAACAGAAAATACTACGGCAATCAAGCAAAGTGTTTGGAAAGCCCTTCGATCCGTTAGAGATGAAATGTTTTATGCGGTTGATGCAAACGTTGTAGATATGGGATATATCTATGACGTAAGTATACGAGGAGGTATTATACATATATTGATGACGATGCCGCATCGTGGAAGGCCCAAATACGGTTTTATTGCTAACCCGATACGAGATCGGTTGCTCAAATTGGATGGCATTCGAGAGGTTATTGTCGATTTCACTTGGGAACCGAAATGGTCTCCGGCGCGTTTAACGGATGCAGGCAGGCGGGCTATGGGACTGTCTTTTCTTTAAAAAATTAAAATCAATATACTGTTCCCACGTAGAACTAAAAGGAGAACAAAATTGAGAATTATTGATCCACACGTTCATGTCTGGAAGAACGATCCAGAATTTCCTTGGGCACCAGAGACGCAGAATCCTCCTCAGGAAGACGCCACACCGGAGATGTTGCTTAAATTGATGGACGAAAACAGCGTTGAGAAAACCGTGTTAGTTCAAGTCATTCACTATCGTTGGGATAACAGTTACGCCATACATGCCGTAAAAACTTATCCCGATAGATTCATGGCCGTTGGTCGTATCAATCCAGAGGACCCAGATGCACCTGATCATCTGAGTTACTGGACAGAAGAACATAGGCTTCATGGTGTTCGCTTAAGTCCATCGGTAGGTGCCTCCGGTGATTGGTTCGCTGGTCCACTGATGGATCCAATTTTCGGACGTGCAGAACAATTGGGCGTTCCTATGCTGGTTTTAACACGGCCTGAAAGACTAAAGGATCTCGCCGATATCCTAGATCGACATGGAGATCTAGATGTTGTCGTTGATCACATGGCAGATTGTTCACCGGATCAACCAGAAAAACTCGAATTGCTCCTTGACTTGGTAACCTTTCCTAGAGTTTATGTGAAGATTAGTCACACATGGTCAATTTCCAAAACAGCCTATCCATGGGTCGACACACATGATATGGTTAAAAAAATCTATCATACATTTGGCGGAAATCGGATTATGTGGGGTACGGATTGGCCTGTGTGCTTGAGTAAAGCATCTTATGCACAAGCACTAACTGTTGTCAAAGACGAAATGGATTTTTTTACGCCCGAAGATCGAGAATGGATGCTAGGCAAAACGGCTCTCCGAATCTGGAGATTCGATGATTAAATCCGTTGTGAAATGAATAATTCATCATCTAATAGATTGGGGAATCAACAAATCAAATGAAGATGGATATCAGGAAGTCATTGAGCTTGACCTCATAATTCCCTCCGAGCTTGTTTTCTATTGAAGATGCAGAAGGGCAAGTCCAATTAACCCACATAGTTAAGAAACTTACTATTGCTTTTATGTATCTTGTCGTATTTATTTTTATCGGCTGCGGTGAAGATGACGGTATATCTGAAAGTACCCTTGGGAGACTATCTAGAAAAAGGATAGTTCCATGATGTTGCTGATTCTGATGGGTCGCTTTGAAGTGGGGGATCATTTGGATAATAATATGGAAGACTTTCTACCTGTTCATAAGGTTGAACTTGATGCTTTCTATATAGATATTTATGAAGTTACTATCGGCCAATTTAAAAAGTTTGTCAGTCAGACAGGATACGGCCTTAATCGCTGGAACGATGTATCGGATTGCTCCGTTACCAACAATTATTTCATGGTTTATGTTACGTGGACTGATGCTAAGGCGTACGCTAAATGGGTAGGGAAACGTTTGCCTACAGAAACAGAATGAGAATATACCGCACGAGTTGGGGTGACGAATAAGCGTTATCCGTAGGGGGATGAGCTTTCGCGTGATAATGCGAATTATGAAGGCGTTGAAGGCAGTGATCATTAGGATGGAGAAACCACATCTGTTGGTGGTTTAATGCCGAATGGCTATGGGATTTATGATATGATTGTTAACGTTTGGGAGTGTTGTGTCGATTAGTATGGCGATATTACAGTGGATCCCAAAAGGACCAAAGATGGGTGATTACCATGTGCTATGTCGAGGTTCTTGGTCAGACCACAGTTGTGGCTTGCAGGTAACATATCGTTACGAATACGAACCGACAGCTGATTATTATCTGAGGGCGTTGTGTTTCAGAATTACTCGAACCTTAATTAGATCGTATTCATTTTGGGTGTGTCCAGCGAAAGAATGTGGGAAATTCCATTCCTTCTTGAAGCAACCTCTTGAAGCAGTGTTTAGGCGAAAGATTAAAGAAATGCCAGTCAGCAAAAGCCAGTAATGCCCCGGAATCTTCTTCTCCCTGATAGTGTCCCCCCTCTCGAATGTGGATACCATTTCGTTCAGGCACTCCAAGAAAATCGTAAATCGGCTGGGTAGCTGAAAACGAAGCATACGTGCCTTCTGGATTTGCCCAGAGGTCGTCTCGGCCCTCTGTCCGTAATAATGGTCGTGGTGCGACAAGTCCCATCAGGAAATGTTGATCAAAAGGTAAATCTTTTTCGTGTCCTGCCCATTTCTCAAAATCAGGATGAGTCCATGTCCACCATCGTTTCCTGTCGGTGAGAGCAGCCAAATCTTCGCAATCATCCCCCAGCGCGAGGTACGATCCAGCTCCCGCACACCCAGACCCAGCTGGGTTGACAATAGCAATTCGATCATCAAGCGCCCCTGCCAGTAAAGCCGTTTTGCCATTTCTAGAGTGTCCTGAGATCATAATCTGTTTTTTGTCAACACTTGCTAATGTAAGGATATACTCTAACAGTTGTAAAGCTCCCCAAGCCCAAACTGAAATTGATCCCCAAGAATATTTGCCCGGTTCTAGTTTCTCATAAGCTTGTCGAACTGGACCGACAATTGGGTTACCCATTTCTATTGGTTCTAACTGGTTGTTTTCATAACAGATCATCATATAGCCACTTTGGAGGAGATCATGAAACACCGATTTTCCCACATATATCAGGGCAGGAATCCCATTTCGACCAAAACCTTCGACTGACATTTTGCGCTTTTTTACTGCTTCTAAAGATGGAAATAAGACTGTGACATTCATACCGAACTTAATCTCGGGCTGGTCTCTTTTGGGCACGAATTCAAAATATAATTCCTCCTGAGTTTCACCACCGTCGAGCATCTTGGATTCTAGATGCTTTATTTTTACCTCTTCAGGTGAGCTTGGTATGGATCCATACTGGATGTTGATCATCATATCTTTAATTTCTTGTCGGCGCTGATTCCAGTCTTCCTCAGTGACAACGCGACTACCATCTTTCATCAGAAAAGGATTTGGTAATTCTTTAATTAATTTCATGCAATTTCAACCTTACTTATTCCTTAGAATTCAACTACTAGACCTCTTGCATAAGTCAGGATTTGAGTTTGAGTTCAAGATTGTAGATGGCAG